>JAIFLR010000033.1 GCA_020048985.1 Halobacteriovorax sp.
TAGGTAGTACGGTTGTTAAAAAAGTTTTCATTGATGGCAGTGGATATATCTATGCTGCGACAACCAATGGACTCTCAATCTCTACAAATGGTGGCGCGACTTTTACGAATAAAACAACTAGTAATGGCCTCGCAAGTAACTCCATCAATGCCGTTTTTGTTGATGGAAGTAATGCCATCTACGTTGCCACGACTGCTGGACTCTCGATTTCAACCAATGGTGGCACAAGTTTCACAACCAAAACCACCGCCGATGGTATAGGGAATCTAAGCATCAATCATGTATATGTTGATGCCAATGGAAAAATTTATGCATCAACACCCAATGGTTTAGCGGTGAATTTCTAAATCCTACTCCTGAACCTCGGCCCCTTCCACTGCTGGAAAATACTGCTGTTTCTGACCAATCACATGTCCAGCCTCAATTCCAGTTCCTAACTCTTCCAGTGTGAACACATTCTCTGGAAGATTTAAGCTTTGGCGAACTCGCTCCATGGTCTGAGGAGCAAATGGATAAAGCATGATCATGAGATTTTTTAAAACGTAGAAGCAGCTATAAAGCGCGTCCTGACGACCTTGCAAATCGGCACGGTCATCATGAGGCTTGAATTGAACGAAGAAGCTGTTAATCAAGCGAGCATAGTTTTCGATCTGGCCCAGAAGAGTTATGTACTCCGCCTTCTCCATGTTCTTCACGTACATCTGAACGATCTTCATAGTTTCTTTTTCGGCCTTCTCGAGTAACTTCCCTTCTGGAACTTTACCTTCAAATCTTGTGTGAACGGCCGAGATCGGTTTTTCAATCGCCGCGTTCATTGGCCCAGCAAGAAACTTATTTCGCTCATTGAATGTATTGAAATCAAAGTTAGAAGGCTTTTCGGCCAGACCAAGGGTCGCAAGAAAGTATCTCACTTGATCAGGGTCAAAACCCTTCTCCTCAATAAGCTCGTTTGCGCTATAGAAATTTCCACGAGACTTACTCATCTTCTCGCCGTCCACCATCAAATGGAAAACGCTGTAGACATCTGTCAGCTGGAAGTCACCGGCCACGGGTTGTTTATGAATATCGTTTTGGATTCCAAACCACATCGCCCCTTGCATGAGGACGTAGAAGTAAACGTTGTCTTGTCCCAGAAATTGAAAGATTTTTCCTTCGGGATCTTTCCAGAAACGCTCATACTCTTTTGGATCACGTCCCAGCTTTTGAAGTGCCACTTTGGTAAAGGATATAGGTGCTATCAAAGAATCAGGCCACACGTAAAGTGTTTTGCCTTTCATCTCAGGGTCTATTTCTTCCGGCACAGGTATTCCCCATGTCACATCACGAGTGATTGAACGGTGGGCCCAGCCATCAAGAACAGTGCAAGCAATACCAGCATCAGTCATCATTTTAAAACCGGCAGTAAAATCTGCTTTGTTTTCAAATTGAACAACCACTTTTTTGCCAGGAGCATAACGAGATTTATGTTTTGGCAGAGTCGGACGCATTTCTTTAAACGCCGGCTCATGGGTATTATCAAATTGAAATGCCGGTTGAACTGTTTCAAACACTTCGTTAAAAACACCCTTACGCCATTTATTTTGTTTTGATTTAATCCAGTCGAGCAACTGATCTGAAACCTTCCACATATCAAGATACAAATGAGCTGTGTCTTTTAAAACGGGAGTGGCGTCCGACAGGGATGACTTGGGATTAATAAGCTGAGACGGATCATACTGAGTGCCGCAAACTTCACACTCATCACTATAGGCCGCTTCATTGGTGCAATGAGGGTTTGGACATTTGCCGGTGACATTACGGTCTTGCAGAAAGCGATTAAGCTTTGGATCAAACCACTGCTTGGCAGTTTTTTTCTCAAGCATGCCGTTCTTCCAGAGTTTACTCATGAACTCCTGAGAAGTCGCAGCGTGAGTCGGAAAACAATCCGGCTGAGAAGTACCAGAAAAAATATCGTAAGAAATTCCGTAACGTTTAATGGTGCTGACTTGTTTTACATGAATCATGTCGATGAATTCTCTGACCGGCATCCCTTCTTTGATCGATGCAACCTCAGAAGTTGAGCCGTGGTCATCGTTACCTGAAACGAACAGTACATTCTCTTTACCAATCAACATGCGCATATAGCGGGCCATAATATCCGGTGGAACCATCGCCCCGGCCAGGTGACCAAGGTGCAAAGGACCGTTGGCGTATGGCATGCCTCCCGTGATCACCGCAGTCTTGGGACGGCTTAGGCGTTCGAGGACTTCTTTGACATTAGCAGGAGGTGTAAATTGAGGTTTGTTCATGGGGAATATTGTAAACAATTGGAGACGGGAGGACTAATAGATTTCTCTATAACGCTGCGTCTCCAACCCCAAGATTAACAACCTGGGCAGTAACGTGGTCCACGTGTTTCAGAACTTGGAGGATTATAGCTTGGCCCCTCGTAGCTAGTGCTTGGAGGATTATAGCTTGAGCCTGAAGAAGATGAACCGCTATCGTAACTCGATCCACTGTCATAAGTAGAACCGCTAGAATAGTCACTTGAAGAAGTGTAGACAGGGTCAGCAACGCAAAATTCTCCCACCTGACAACGACGCTCAGTGCTTGTTTTGAAAAATCCATACTTTTTAGTTTCGTCACTTGAACATTCCACACTTTGGTGAACATAAACGCGTTTTTTAAATAACAAAACCTTTTTGATGACTACCAGACGACCGTAATTTTGCAGGCTCTCTTTGAGTTCCTGGCAAGTCACTAGGGACGCTGTGACTTCTGGAACTTCAGCAAATGAATGATTAATCATGAGGACGAAAGCAAGAACGAAAAATTTCATAAGGACTCCTTGGTACCGCGATCGGTATCAAGGGCATTTTGGCCTGTCAATAATCAGAAATTTGTCATTCGTTTGTAAGATCGCGGTCATTTCCAACTTTGAATTTATCCACGGTGGAGTAAAAATGATACCGATTTAACTATTGTTTAGCCGAGGTTCCGCTTGCGCCGCCGCCTGTTCTGCCTTTCTCATACCATTCTCTATACTCACGGTTGTCAATCATACGCACTTCGCAAGCCTTCTCCATTTCCTGCTGCATTTTACCCAACGCTTTTCCCATCGGAAGTTCTTTATTATCGTAAGTCAGAATATATTGAAATTTGTCGTAGGGATAAAAGTACCTAACTTTTACTTTCGGTGATAGTTTGGCCAGAATTTCGGGCGCGAAAACGTCCAAACCTTCTTTGGAGAGATTCGACATTTCAATATCCATCGCTCCTTCAGATGACATCATCTTAGACTGGGCACCATGGGCGGGAAAATCATGCATGTCACTGGGGCGCTCGGTATTCAGAATCATCATGTCGAACTTATCTTTTGATTGGACCAGCAGATCTTCTCTCTCAAGTCGGCCGGAAAACTTGGACCTGCGGTCGAGACTTTTAATTTCATCTCTAAGCACTGCATTTTTTCTATGTCCCACCCACTCTCTTAATTCCTCTTCACCCTGATGAACATAAAATATCTCTTTTAATTTCCCCTCGAGAAAGCCTTGCCCAGGTGGCTGGCACTGGCCGAATGCCGTGCCCACATAAAAAATAGCTTGGAGGAAAATAACAATTTTCACCATTACCTCTTGTGACCCAAAGGATACACTCCCTTTGGAGAACTAACGGGTAAAAGTTATAAGCCTATGAGAAAAGGAGGAAACGAGCCTATATCAGTGCCTTAAATTGGGGGCATGTTCTTTTTATCGAAGCAACATTAAGACCTAAGGCTTCTCTATTCTTCCATCAGGATACTTAGCAAATTTTTCGATTTTTGCCCCGTGAAACATATCTTCTCTGGGCCACTTCCATCCACCAAACTGCGTGCGCTGGTAATCATTGATGGTCTGATGAATTTCTTCTCGTGAGTTCATCACGAAGGGTCCATGTTGAACGATGGGCTCTCCAATGGGTCTTGCTTCGAGAATTAAAAACTCCACTCCTGCACTATTGGCCTCAATTTCAAATTCCTTCGATGAATCCAGAAACATCGCCTGCTTCTTTGAAACGGCCTGACCACTTACGCTGATGCCGTCGCCTTCAAAGAAATATAAAGTTCGATTGGTTTTATTTTTGGCGGCAGGATACTTAAATCTCCCGCCACTCTCCATTTTAACCAATAAAATATTGACCTCATTACTTGGTTCCTGGGCCCAGCTGTTTTTCGGGGCTTCACAGTACTTCTGACTTTGATATTCTCCACAGATCAGTGACACTTCAACTTTTGGGTCTTGGGTAATTTTAGGAATTTTATTGGCCCAAAGCATTTTAAAATCGGCCGGGACCATTTTATCTTTTTTGGGAAGATTGAGCCAAATTTGAAAAAGCTCAACCGTATTTTCTTTATCCTGATGTAAGAGCGGAAACATCTCTGAGTGCTGGACACCTGACCCCGCTGTCATCCACTGCACATCTCCTTCTCCATAGCGGCCAGCGGCCCCCAAAGAGTCAGCGTGATCCACATACCCTTTTCTCACAATAGTAATGGTTTCAAAACCTCGATGGGGATGAACAGGAAACCCAGGAATCTCGGAGCCGTGATAAATGCGAAAGCCATCCTTGGGTGTGAAATCTTGTCCCATATCCCTTCCCACAAAATACTTAGGGTCCAGACCAAAGTTTTTATTGCCCGCGGGATAGCGATCATTATGATGCACACAAAATAAAAAAGGCTCCTGAACGGGCCACTGAAACTCAATCGGTTGTATCTTAGTAATCACTTGGCTAACCTCTGTCTTTTTAAAAATGTTAAAAAAATTGAAAATGCTTCCGGCCCAACTAGTAGCGGGGAGAAGCAGCAAAAATTTAAGCAGGTGGCGTCTTTTCATGGGTAAATTATACTTTATGAAGGGTTAGACATACTTGAGTTTTTTCATCTCAGGGAAGAATTGTCCATCTTGAGAACCATACTAACCAGGTCGATAATAGACCTAAGTGGAAAATCTCAAAAAAAATCTCATCCTCATTCACGGCGCAGGCCCCAAACATTACCGCTCTCTGGCCGACGGCACGGGTGACTGGCAGGCGAAGCTTCCCCAGGACTTAGGAGATGGCTACAAAGTCCTTAGACCAGAGATGCCTTCACTGACTAAACCTTCCTACACTGAATGGAAAATCCTCATGGATAAATACGTCGCCAAGGTTCGCGGCGAGGTCACTTTAGTGGGGCATTCCTTGGGCGGAGCTTTTTTAGTGAAGTACCTTGCCGAAGAAAAAATGGCCCAGAAAATTTCAGCTTTATTTATTGTCTCCGCACCTTTTAATACTGTTAAAGGTTTTGAAGCCCCGCCGGACTTATCAGCTTTGAGAAATATAAAAAACATTTACCTATACCACAGCATAGACGATGTAGAAGTTCCCTACGCCCATGCACTTATTTATCAAACAAGGCTTCAAGCCGAGCTCAGAACATTTAGCGATAGAGGCCATTACTTCAAGCGAGCAGAGTTTCCCGAAATTGCTCAGGATATTAAAATGGCCACAGCTCACTCGGATCTACGTCTTCAGACTGATATCTCAAATCCTCATTGATCCTATGAAATTCCTCCACAATCGCCTTGCCCACAGCGCCTGCTGACTGGGGATTTTGTCCCGTAACAAGTCGTTCATATACAACCACTTTTTTTTGCCAGTTTTCGGAGGAAAGAAACTTCGCCCCTCTCTCTCTTAACTTTGACTCGAGTAAGAAGGGAACCACATCCTCTTTGCCCACTTCTTTTTCCTCTAAATTCGTAAAAGCGTTCACTTCACGTCCTTGAACCAAATATTTCCCATCCGAAAGTTTGATATTCACCAAGGCTGAGGGTCCGTGACAGACGGCGGAGACAATTCCTCCCTTCTCATAAATAGCAGGAGTGATTCGCTGAATGTTTTCATCATCCGGAAAATCCCACATGGTGCCGTGGCCACCGGCAAAAAAGATTACTGAGTAGTTATTTGGATCTATATTGCCCAATGAAATAGTTGAAATGCCATTTTTGATTT
Source organism: Halobacteriovorax sp. (assembly GCA_020048985.1). Taxonomy (GTDB): domain Bacteria; phylum Bdellovibrionota; class Bacteriovoracia; order Bacteriovoracales; family Bacteriovoracaceae; genus Peredibacter. Next base: position 6,010 of record JAIFLR010000033.1, read on the forward strand.
TCAATTCATTCACAAAGCGTTTATTGATGGGATCATCTAAGTTTAAACTCGCAAGCTCCAGTGGCGCGACTCCGCCTTTGGGGCTAGCAAAGTCAATGGAGAAACCGGCCTCTTTTAGTGGGTAGAGAACGTGACTCACTTCAGACAAATACCAACCAGTTTTGCCGGAGTTACCAAGTTGATCATTACTAGTTACTACTATTAACACTTTTTTTTGCATAGAATCCTCCTGATTGAGCAGACAAGGGTTTAAAGCAAAAACAGTGCCACTCAACCATCACTTAAAACGAACCCAGACATAAATATTATCGATTTTTATATATTACAAGAAACCACTATACTCCACTGAGGAAGGAATAATCTATGAACCAATTTATGTCAGATGTCTCGGTAGTTCCCAGTTCTCTTTGGATCGGTTTTTGTATCGGTGTATTGGTTCTGTTGATGATTGATTTAAGTCTCTTCGGAAAGGCCGGTCACAAGATGAGCCGCAAGGCTGCCTTACTGGAAAGTGGGCTCTGGATGACTGTGGCCCTTTCATTTAATGCATGGTTCGCCATGGCCTACGGTAAAGAACTCGGAACAGAATTCTTGACTGGCTACTTAATTGAAAAAAGTCTGAGCGTCGATAATCTTTTTGTCATTCTCCTCGTCTTCAGCGCTTTCAAAATACCGGCTCAGTATCAGCACCGTGTTCTCTTTTACGGCGTGCTCGGTGCGATTGTATTGCGTGCCATCTTTATTCTGATTGGTGCCCAACTGCTCCACCACTTTCACTGGATCCTCTACGTCTTCGGCGCAATTCTGGTAGTCACGGCGATAAAATTCCTCATGGAAACCGATGAGAAAACAGATGTTCAAGAAAGTTGGTCGACTCGCCTTTTGAAGCGCATCATACCAACCACTACAACCATCAGCGGAAATCATTTTTTTGTCATTGAAAATGGAATCCGAAAAGCCACACCTCTATTTTTGGCTTTGGCCGTAATCGAAGTGACTGATCTCATCTTTGCAGTTGATTCAATTCCTGCGGTATTTGCGGTGACTCAGGACGCCTTTGTGGCCTTCGCTTCAAACATTCTCGCCATTCTTGGTCTGCGCGCACTGTATTTTGTTTTGGCCGACTGGGTTGCAAAACTCCGTTACCTCAAACCAGGGCTAGCGGCGATTCTAGGTTTTATTGGAATGAAGATGCTTCTTATTGATATCTATAAAATATCAAGTTCTGTTTCGTTATTAGTCATCATGGCGATCCTAGTCACTGCCGGATTAAGTTCATGGTATGTCGCAAGAATTGAGGAAAGAAAACGACAAAACAACGGATAATTGAGCTATAATTCCTGCATGAAATTAGCTGATAAATTGCATGCCAAGATAAAGGTCTATTCAGAAAAACTAGAACAATATGCGGATCGTTTTTGGTATCCGCCGCTTCTTGCTTTGTTGGCAGCGCTGGATAATCTGATCATTGTTATCCCTAATGATGGACTTTTAATTGCCAGCTCCATGCTCATTCCAAAGCGATGGGCGATTTTTGCCATCAGCGTTTCTATTGGCTCGACTATCGGTGCGCTCACTCTCAGCGCCATTGTTGAATATCAGGGTTTGCCTTGGATTCTGGATTTCTATCCTGGCATTGATCAAACGGCCTTGTGGTTAAAAACCGCAGAGTTTTTCGGGAAATATGGTTTGTTGGTTGTGTTCGCTATCAGTGCCACCCCCCTTTCCCAACAGCCAATCATCATTCTGGCAGCATTGGCGAATACGCCTTTTGCTCAACTAGCAGTTATTCTTTTTGCAGGTAGATTTCTGAAATTTATGGTCATGGCATATCTGGGATCCCATTCTCCCCGTTTACTCAAAAAAATATGGGGCATTAAAGACGAGCTTAAAGATGCAGGAATTAAAGTTGATTAACTGGAGACTCACATGAACATACTTATTACTGGTGTCTCAAAAGGTATTGGATTAGCACTAACTGACGAAGCCTTAGAAAAAGGTCATCACGTTTTCGGCGTCGCCCGCCACCCAGAAGAATCTCATGAATTGATGCAACTTCAAAAAAAAAATAATCGACTGACGATTATCAAACTCGACCTCAAAGAAGAAAATGCTGCGGAAAAACTCATTAAGGCACTCGCAAACTGCAGCCACATTGATATCCTGATCAACAATGCCGGAATCTATGAAAAAGACTCAACCAAAGAAGCCTTCATAAAAAGTTTCGAAGTGAACGCTTACATTCCATTTATGGTCACAGAAACTCTCGTGCCGAAACTGAAGCCTGCTCACTCACCAAAAGTCATTCACATCACTTCGTTAATGGGATCCATCGAAGATAATTCTTCAGGCGGCTCTGTCGCCTATCGCGCCTCCAAAACTGCCTTAAATATGATTCATAAATGTTTGAGCCTAGAGCACAACTGGCTCAGTTGTATGGCGATTCACCCAGGATGGGTTCAAACCAGCATGGGAGGTAAAGAAGCTCCTACCACTCCCAAACAATCTGTCAGCGGAATTTGGAAAGAAATTGAACGCCTGACTTTAGCCGAATCAGGTTGTTTTAAAGATTTCCAGGGAAACATGCTTCCCTGGTGAGCATTCTTACCAACACCACATTCTGGAAAATACTTGAAGAAAGCGGTTCCACCAATGAAACTAGGGGAATGCGTAAGATTGATTTTAAAACATCAGATGCTTCACTCACAACATTTAGTAAAACTCATAGCTACGGCGAATATATCTTTGATTGGGAATGGGCACGTGCCTATGAACAAAATCGACTGGCCTATTATCCCAAACTTACTTCCATGGTCCCCTTTACTCCGGCAACAGCACCTCACTTCCATGGAAATAGATCACAATGGAGTGACCTCCTACACCAACATGATGAACATTTGAAGGTTCATAGTTCAGCTCATTTCCTCTTTACCACTCCAGATGAACAAATATTTCTCTCTGAGAATGGTTATTTATTACGGGACAGTTTTCAATATCATTTTTTTAATGATGGATACCAAAACTTTGAAGATTTCCTCTTGTGCCTTAAGACCAAGAAAGCGAAAAACATCAGGCTCGAAAGAAACCATCCCAGTCTAAAAATTGAACGCTTAACGGGCGGGTCAATCCAAGAAGAACACTCGCGAGAGATGTATGATTTCTATCTCCTTACACTAGAAGAGAAAAAGGCGATCCCTTACCTCACTCAAGATTTCTTTCGTCTCTTGTTTCAAAACCTACCCAATAATATTCTTTATGTGCGCGCCTCTACCGATGAAAAACTTGTAGCTGGTGCTCTCTTCTACTATGATGAAGAAAAAATCTATGGTCGTTATTGGGGGTCAAGAGTCTTTATTCCGAACCTTCATTTTGAGCTTTGTTACTATCAAGGCATAGAATTCTGCATAGAAAAGAAACTCAAAGTGTTCGAGGCCGGTGCGCAAGGTGAACATAAAATTGCTCGAGGATTTAAGCCTGTCTTAACATCCAGCGCCCATAAAATTAAGCACCCTGAATTCTCTCGCGCCATTAGTAATTATATTCGAGATGAACGAGTTCAAGTGGCGCAGGCCATGGCAGAACTAACAAAATTATTGCCTTTTAAGTCTTAACAATGAGAGACTGACAGCCACTTGATTAAACTTACAAATCTTCATACATTCACTGATCCTTTTGTCGCTGCTGCCAGCGGCTTAGTTTTAAATAATGATCAGTTCTATCTTGTCGCTGATGATGAACTTTTCGCAGTAGTCGTGGATAAAAAAAATCCAGAGCAAGGAAAAACCATCACTCTCTTTTCTGGCGCATTGGCAGAAGAGAAAAAACTCAGAAAACAAACCAAGCCTGACCTCGAATCAATGGTCCTGCTGCCCTCTGGAGACCTGCTGTGCATTCCTTCAGGCTCTGAAAAACACCGCTCCACGGGTGTGCTCATTAAGGGCGAAGGATCCGAAATTAAGCTCGTCGATTTCAGTCGCCTTTATTCAGAGCTGAGAAAAACCTTTTCTGAATTAAACATTGAAGGGGCGGTAATAGTCGATGAATGGCTTCGACTTTTCCAGAGAGGAAATGGCAAGAAACAACAAAATGGAACAGTTAACGTTAATCTCAAAGATCTACTGCAAGATAAAATCACCATCTCTTTTGTAAAACACTATGAGCTAGGTAAACAGAATGGTGCCAATTTAAGCTTCACTGATGCCACTATTGCCAAAGATAAAATTTATTTTTTAGCTGTCGCTGAAGATTGTGAGTCCACTTATTTAGATGGTGAGTTTAAAGGCTCGGTTCTTGGTACCATGGATCTCAAAGGAAACCTTCTCAGACTCGAAGCTTTGGATTTAAAATATAAGCCTGAAGGTCTTTGCACAGATAATGAGTATTTTTACGTTGTGACTGATGCTGATGATCGTTCAACTCCTGCTAAATTATTTCAAGGCAAGCTCCCGAAAACTTAAGGCCCCCCCCCTTTTTTGTCCAATTCCTGTCTGGCCCCAATTGGCATAATTCATGAGAGAATATTGTTTTTGGAGGATCTATGAAACGTAACATTGTTATTATTGGCGGCTCCCACGGAATTACTCAGGCGATAGCTGAACAACTTCAAGACTCGGCCAATCTTTTTACTTTCTCTCGCGCGACAAACTTCGATGTAACGAAAGATATTTTACCTCTAGAAAGTTTACCGGAGGTGATCGATGGTGTTGTTTACGCTCCGGGATCAATTAACCTAAAACCCTTTCATCTTTTAAAGATGGAAGATTTCCAAAATGATATGGCCCTCAATACAATGGGTGCGGTCAAAATTCTTCAGACCCTTTATCCCAGACTTCGAAAATCCGACGCCGCTTCAGTGGTTCTCTTTTCTACTGTTGCCGTTCAAAAAGGCATGAACTTTCACTCATCTATTGCCATGGCAAAAGGTGCGATTGAAGGACTTGTTCGAAGTCTCGCTGTTGAATGGGCCCCCAAGATCAGAATCAATGCGATCGCTCCTTCCCTGGTGGACACTCCCCTTGCTCAAAAAATCACGTCAAATGCAAAGGCGATGGAAGTCACTGTTGAAAAACATCCGATGAAAAGGATTGGACATGTGAATGATATTGCAGCGGCTGCCGTCTATTTGCTTTCAGAGCAATCCTCATGGGTCACTGGTCAGATTCTTGCCGTAGACGGGGGATTATCGGTTTCTTAGAGCTGATTTTAAATCGAAGGCCCTAATTAATAAAATCTAGTTTTAGTAATAATCTTTTTTCACCCACCCCAAGCGCAGGTGACCTATGAACAGCACCACCTAGACTATTATCAGGCCAGATATCACCTTTCAAAATTAAAACATCTAATTGGTTGGCCTGATGAACCTGAAGTGGATCGAGAATTATATCCCGATTAATACCGGCCCCTAAATGATGTCTGCCCACATTTGAATTTGGCAACCAAAGGGTTCCCTGCCCTACATAAGTGCAAAGAAGTCTTAGCTTGTTTTTATCAGCATGGAAAAATCTACACATATCTGTTGCAACAACTGAAAAAGATAAAAGAACTTCCTTCGCATGTGTTGCAAGCATGAAATCTTCCACGATGCTTCTAATGTCATTTGCAATCCAGTTATTTAAGTCCGGACTCCGAGTCCTCCATCTTTTTATCTCCCTTAGTAAATCTGATTCGAACTGGTCTAATTCCTCTATCCCTAAAGTTGCTTCAAGGGGTATAACTTTTTCCCACTTCAATTCTGATGACCAATTATCCAAAAATGTATTTAGCCCTCTTTCCCATAAAACAAAATTATGATGATCGAGCAGAATTGAAGAAAGGACTTTTTCAGTTTTACCTATCACCATACCTTCTGGAGAGACGATCTGAAAGCTCACTCATGCACCTCTAGTGGAACTTCTGGCGACTTAATTCGCTCATTCCAGTCTCCAAAAGGATCAGGGATCGCAATTATGGTCTTAAGACTTGTCTCAAGCTCATCATCAGTCATAAGACATCTATTTAAATCATCTTTAATTTTCGGTAGAGAATCTTTAGATCCAATAAAAACCATCCTTTGATGACGGTCCCCCCAAAGTGGATGCCAGGTATTTTCTATCTCTTTAAGTTCCAAGGGATCTTTGGGCCATAATTTCTTATCGGAAGCAGTTAGCCACATTCCAACTGGATCCACGATTCTTTCCGTTCCAGCAATAGCAAGCTCTCCAATAAAATTAGGCTGGCTAACGATCCAGAAGATTCCTTTCGCCCTGTACAACCCTTGATATTCGGTTGTTAGAAAATTCCACAGCCGAGAATGATGAAAAGGACGTTTATCCTCTAAAACGAAACTAGAAATTCCATATTCATCTTTCTCGGACATTTCTTCCCCCCTGAGCACTGCTTGCCAGCCAGGAGCATCTTCAGCTTTTTCGAAATCAAAAAGTTTTGTATCAAGAACTTTTTCAAGATTAACGTTCCCATTGTGAGAATGTTCAATTTTAGCTGAAGTATTTAAATACTTTAAAATGCCTTCAAGTTTGAGCAACTCTTCGCTTGAAACGAGGTCTATTTTATTTATGACTATGACATCTGCGAACTCTACTTGTTGAGTAAGCAGGCTCACAATTGATCGATGATCCTCCTCTCCGAGCTCTAGTTTCCTATCTTTTAAAGATTGACCAGAAACCCAGTCACGTAAAAAAGCCTTCGCATCAACGAGTGTCACCATCGTGTCAAGACGAGCATATTTTGATAAGGACTCACCATCTTCATCTTCAAAAGTGAACGTCTCTGCAATTGGCATTGGCTCTGAAATACCTGTAGATTCAATGACCAAATAATCATATTTTTTTTCACTCGCCAATCGTTTTACTTCAACTAATAGATCCTCTCTAAGTGTGCAACAAATACATCCATTGCTCATCTCAACAAGCTTTTCTTCAGTTCTAGACAGCGTCACTCCATTTTTCTGCGCTAGCTCACCATCTAAATTAATTTCAGACATGTCATTTACAATCAAGGCAACTTTCTTATTTTGTCGATTTAAGAGAATATGATTAAGAAGAGTCGTTTTCCCTGCACCAAGAAATCCAGACAGAACAGTAACCGGCAGTCTTTTGTCCATTTTCATAAGTATCCCTCATATTTAGTGAGGTATTTATGCCACAGAAGTTCGATAACTGCAAGTAAGTTGCAGTTAAGCCTACTCAGGATAAATCCTATTTGTTATTATGAGGTTTATGAAAATTAAATGCTGCGACTCTTCATTAGATGAAAATAAAGCTAAAGACTTACTTTCCAACAGTGGCCTCAATAGAACCAAAATGAAAGTAACTATCCTACTTGAACTTTCAAGTGCAAAGACCCCACTTTCTGTAGCAGACATCTACCAGGAACTTGGTGATGAGAGCTGTGACAAGTCTACTGTATTTAGGACAATCAATCAGTTCAAAGAAAAGGGTCTTGTCAGGGAAATTAACCTTGGAGAAGATTTTAATCGATACGAAATCATTAACCCCGATCATGAGCACTCCCATCATCATCATCATGTTCGATGTCGTGAATGTGGAGACATAAAGCTTATTGAAAAATGTGATCTATCACCCTTTGAAAAAATGATTTCAAAGCTTGGTTATAAAAAGATGGAACATTATCTGGAATTTACTGGAATCTGTTCAAAGTGTGCTTAGGGAGGGAAGGTTCCCTCACCTAAGCATTAAAAAATCTAGATGAGTATTTGGCCACCAAGAATGAAGTTTCTTCCCGGCATGGGAGCAATATCTTTGAGAGTCGAAACATGGTTTCTCGCCTCGACATCAAAAATATTTCTTATTCTGAAAAACAATTCGAATTTTGAACTTTCCTTAATCAGTGTATAGGTTGTGCCTAAGTTGGTCAGGATATAACGATCTGTAGGATTTTCATTTTCAGCAGTTTTAGTCTGCTCAAATACGTACTGAGCTTCAATATCTGAAGTCCATTTATTTTTAAGAAATTCGAGACCAGCAGTCACGCGAGGTGGTGAGATTCGAGGTAGATTTTTATTCGACTTCGTATCTTTGCCGCGAACATAGTCAAATCGAGATAACAAACTCCAAGTCCCTTTTTCATTTTGAAGGATTGTCTGTTTACCATCTAAATCGACTCCGTAAAACAAGGCATTCGTTTGAACGTACTCGTTTTCAGGCAAGTCATCAGTTGTATCACCTGGGGTGTCCATATCGTTGTCTATACCATTTGGAGTCAGGGCAATGTAATCTTCAAACTTCTGAGTATAAAAACTTAAGCTCCATTTTGAAATATCAGAAACTTTTTTCCATCCAAGTTCAAAGGCATGTGCCTTCTCCTTACTCAGTGATCCTTCACCAATTTCAAATGTACCTGTGGCCAAGTGGGGACCATTAGAAAGCAATTCTTGAAACGATGGGGCACGTTCTGTATATGAATAAGTAAATGATAAAGAGTGATCCTTTAATACTTGATAGCGGTACCCGGCAGAACCATTCAGAGCAGTAAATCCAAAATCATCAGAAGTACCAAAATTAGTGGATGATTTTTTTTCCACTTCTGTTTTCTCTATACGACCACCTCCACTCACCGCATGCTCACCAAATGTGAATTCCTGGAAGGTAAACAGAGAAAAAGCCTGGTTATTTGACGGAGGTAAAAATGCCTCATCTCCGATCGCCTCAAATTCAAAAATCTGAGTTTGAATTCCTGTGACACCTTTAATCGCTTCAGAATCATTTAAGGCTTCAATTCTGGTTTCGTTCCCTTTGTTTTTGAAAACCGTACCAGTTGCCCCCCCCTCAATTTCTTTGTGGCGGTAATCTGATTGAGCAGATCGAAGTTTAATCTTTTTGAAAGGTCCACTAAGGTTGTATTCCCCGTGAAGTTCGTATCTATTCTGGATCATATTGATAGAGACTTCTTTCTCGGCAACAGAACCGTAATCATTATCAAAATGTCCAAATGAGATGCCAAGAAATCCATCATTAAAAAAACGCGTGACTCCTGCACCCAGACTATTCTGCTGACTGAAACTATTTTCGAGTTCATCTTTTTCCTCAGACTCTCCAGGAGGAAGAGGGTCTGTCTGTCTCTTTTTCGACGATCTTGCATAGCCAGGGATTTTTTGATTTTGAAGGTTTTTAGTTGCACCATCAATATGGTACATCCATTGATCTTTCCCATAATCCATTCGAGCAGAACTACTTAAGCCATTATTTACCGTCTCACCTTGAGACTGGACTTCAGTAATCAAGCCGTTTTCAAACTCAGAATGTGTTCTATTTGTAACAATATTGACAACTCCTCCTACAGCGGAAGAACCATAAAGAAGACTCATTGGCCCTCTGACAATTTCGATCTGATCAACCAAAAGTGGATCTATTGGTATGTTATGATCCACACTCTGAGTGGAAGCATCGAGCATCCCAAGGCTGTTCTGTAATATTCTAATACGTGGCCCATCTAAACCGCGAATGACGGGCCTGCTAGCATTGGGTCCGTATTGGGTGCTGGTAACGCCAACTTCTGATTGAAGAGTGTCCCCAATTGTCACCTGTCGACGTTTAGTTAATTCTTTTCCTGAAAGTTTAGAAACGCTGGGAATAAAATTAACCAAAGCTTTATCATCGTGGTGAGAAAGCACCTGGATTTTTTCAAGTTGATAATCATCAGCGTAGGAACTATTAAGACTTAAAAACAAAATGGCAAAAATGAGAATCTTCATAAATTAATGCTTCCCTCAAGAAAAAAACTGCAACTAAGTTGCATATAATCTAACCTAAAGATGGATTTATGTCCAAGGAGATAAAATGGACAGCGGGAAATGTAAGAAATTGTAATATTATTTTTTAGCTGAAGTTGAAGATGAAAAAATAAGTGGAATAGAATTCGCCATGTCCGTAACGAGTATCTTATCAAGTTCCCTATTTAGGTTCTCATCAAGGCAGATCGCAGTGGATTCATAGGCGTGATCTGTTGAATTGTGATGAAAGTTATAACTTCCTACAGAAGCAAGAACTCGGTCGAAATAAAAGATCTTAGAATGCATGAAGCTCATATGTGTCCAGATATGGACATTCTCAAATGGCATCCAATCTTTCATTAAATTCTCGTAATGTGGCTTACCAAAAAAATTATTGGCAAGATTGATTTGCAAATAAGACCAGTCTGCACGAAGCTTTTTATTGTCACGAAGCTGGTTTCTTATTCTCTCATTCATCATGGCCACATGCTCGTTCCCGGCCATGTTGATATTTGTTGTAATGTAGTCGAGGCTCAAGCCTTTTTTTGCCAAATTTTGAACACTGGTATGGAGTTCATTGAACATTTCGTAATTATCAAACCGATTAATTAGAGCAGAGTCTGAGCGCTTAGAAACGTAGCTGTCAGACTTGGCAGGATCTGTTATCACAAGGTGCTTTTGTACATTCTCCAGGATTTTTAAATAAGCTTTACCGATGGTATGGCGATCCTCATAGGGGGCCTGTTTGATAAAGCGGCAAACCCCGTTCATTCTGGTTTTTGTATCCCCCAGGATTTTCCCATAGAAGTCTTTGCCTCTTAGTCCCAGACTTTTCTCAAGCGCTATTTTCTTTTCAATTATTTCTTTATAATGAGTAAGTGGAACAATCTTTTTATTTAAGGTTGATTGATATTCCCAGTTTTCAATAAACTGACGAGAGACATCATGAACCATTGGACCTTTCATGTAGAGATCCACATCTCTATTCATGAAATCAGTTCCACGCGATAGATTGTCTGCGTCCACCATATTCTGTCCACCTGCTATGGCCTCACTAAAGTCAGTAATCAAAGTTTTCGTGTGATAGATTGCATTTTTTTTGTGTTTAAAGAAATCCTTCGTCAACACGACATCAATTCCGGCCGCTCTCATTAATCGAATGCAGTCTAGATTTGCCAGCGTTTTATTGATAAATTTGTCCGTCATCACGTGAACGTCGACACCTTCAAGATGCTTTTTGATTAATAGGTCGGCGATCTCTCTCCCACTTTTATCGCATACAAAGACTAAAGACGAAATCAGGATCGATTCTCTGGCGTTTTGTATTAGTAGTTTTTTCTTTTGATAAGCATCGTTATCAGCAAGGGGCTGTACGATATTGCCAAAGGTAAGTTCAGACTGTGAAGCGCCATCGATTTCCACTTGCAGGTCTGGTGAAAAGAATGGGCTGGATATTTTAGAGTAATCAATTGGAGCAAACTGTGAATCATATCTCTCAAGTGGAAGATCAAGCTTCTTGACTGGCGGATGAGTCAGGCCACCCCACTCTTTCATCGCTGGTACGGTTTTAGTGTGGAAAAATTTTTTATGATCAAAGGCAAAAGCTGAATACTGCTTTCTTTTGGCGTCATTAAAGGTTGATCTGCTCTGAGACTTCACAAATGATTCGACATCAAAAAGAAACCAGTCCTGCATAAGGAACCAGTCATATTGGTACCAATTCTTTATCTGATACTCATTTCTTTTTGAATCAAGCTTATAAACCAAAACCTTGCTGAGTCTCGTTTGATCTAGGGTTATATACGTTATGTTTTGGTTGTGAAATTCCTGGGCAATGTCCTTTAATTCGTATTTATAGTTCCCATTTTCAGGAATAAAAACCGACTGGGCATTCGCGCCAGCGCAAGCAACGAGTAATAGGGTGAACCAAAGGAATTTCATGAGGGAGATTGTATCAGCTTGTGATTATTATCCGCTGGAGGCTATAAAGATTACCTACCTACACAACGGACTGAAGCCGCGTCTTTTAAATCACCTACGTCGGATCTTTGCTCCATCCCATCCCAAATATAGGCTTGGGCCGGCTGGGCCATACGTCTTCGTCTGGATTTTGATCTTGATTTGATTGGTGTTGACGTCCAGAAAGCGTGAAACATATGGGGAAGTGAGTCCTTCATGCCATGGCTGGCCGCCGCTTCAAACTCATTGATAGTAGGCAGTCGCCACTTCACTTCTGAAAGAAGTGCGGCTTCTGCTAAGTCATTGGTGCATGCTTTAGGTGATCCATAGTGATTGAAATCCGTAGTGATGCGGTCTCCCCAGAGAAGACCGGTTTTGAGATCCTTATAAATCTCTACTCCCTGCTCACTTCGAGCGACCAGGGCAAATTCCCCTTTGGCCGAATTGCAGTTTTTGATTCGCTCTTCAATCGTGCCCTCTTTCCCACAGGGAGAGGACCAGGCGGAGCTCGTAATAAATAAGAACATGACTATCGCAGCTTTCACATAAAGCTTATCGGCAAATAAATCAAAGAGGTTTAGTCATTTTTTTAAGTTTATTGCTCGATACTTGCGTCAGTATTTCTCCACTTTAATTGTAATTCAAATTCGTACTCACCTTTATCAATTTCAAACTCAGACCGAAATTTCCCCTTAAGAAACGCTTCTTTGGGAATTTTACATTCCTTTCCTTTAACGTTTACAACCAGATCCTCTCCTTCATCCATAGCCTCCAGCCACTCTCTAAGGAGTCCTTTAAATTGATCGGCCCCTATAAATTCTTTGAGTTCATACTTAGAACTTTCCTGATTTGATTGATTATTGATTTCCACATAGTCCTCCTTGAAAGAAAAATCCTCAAAGATAAGGATGCAAGGGAGTGGCCAAGTCTCAACTCACCGGAAAAACTCAAGGCAGGCATGATTTCAATCATATTATTGATTAATAATATGACCTATAATAACCTTAGTGAGGATCTTCCCACTCAGGAGGTATGTATGAAATGGTCTAATTTGTTCTTATCACTTTCAATCTTTTTACTGGTTTCATGTCAGGGTGGAGAATCGGGAGGAAAAGGTAAATCGATGAATGATTCATTCCTCAAGGCGAGCATCAGCACGGAGCTCACTGAACAGGAAAAAGATGACCTTCTTTTTATGTGGGAAGAGGAAAAGATGGCGAGAGATATTTATTCTCTGATGAATCAGAAATATCAGGCAAAGGTTTTTCAGAACATTGGGGCTTCCGAAAAAAAACACATGGACTCTGTCAAAAATCTTCTTACGCAGGTCGGATTGTCCACACCTGTTGATGAAAACCAGATTGGACTTTTCACTAATCCAATCATTATCGACATGTATACAGATCTTCTCTATCGGGGAAATCAGTCTTACCAGGAAGCTTTGCAAGTTGGACTAGATATTGAAGTCACTGACATAGCAGATCTTACTTTGAGAATTCAGAACGCAAGAGATCCAGGGATCATCAAGGTTTATGAAGCGCTAAGAGACGCGAGCTATAACCACAAGGCGGCTTTTGAAAGACAGCTCGGGATGTAATTTAATGCCCTCGGGCCATCATCCTCAGCATTTTTATATTGATCACGATAAATCGATAAATTTGCCAAGGAAGAAAATAGCGCAGAAAGAGTGTTCTCTTATTGGGTCGCATGATATTTTTATTGTCCATATATAACTCCTATTCTGGAATGACCCACCAGAATGGACTCCCTTTTGCTTTGTAAATAAATAAGTAGTGGAGCATTTTTTTAATCCAGTGCCCAGAGCGACCGACTTCACCAAAGGTAAGTTTTGTGTCCCTTCCGGTGTCAGGGTATTTTTGATAGTCAGGAACAATCGGACACATCGTAATAGACACGGCGGCTCCTCTGGTAAACCCAGTTCCGATTGAAGCGATACAGGCGGCTCCCATATCGCCCATTGAAGCCGTCTTGATGCCCAGTGTTCCTGTTTTCACTTGCTGCGCGATGTTTTCAGCCACCACTCTGCCCATGATCGCAGAAGGCATACCTGTGCGCGGTGGAGCTGGTGTAATCAAAACACCTTCAGGATTTTTCCGAGGTCTAGAGATTTGATGAGGGGGTGCAAAAGCAATTCCCACGGCAAATACATTTTTATAATAAGGACTCTGATAGTGCCGAGGCCAGTCTTCTGGCTTCCAATCCGCATATTCTTTTGCCGTGTAGTCAGCATCTACACGCATAAAATCAGCAGGTGAAAATAGTTTATCTGTGATGTCTTCGCTTTGGAGATTAAAAGATTTTAAGCGGTGGCCTTTAAACGGAGGCAACAGCATGGCAAAATCAAAATCAACCTCTCCCTTCTTGCCTGATAGGTCGGTATAAAATACTTTATTCTTTTCCAGACGCTCCGGATGGGCGCCTAAAATAGGTTTTATGTTTTTTTCGAAAAAAAGTGAATCGGCCATAATTTTTGATGGTGTGATAAAACCACCAACATCAAGCTGGATTCCATCAACACCAAAGTCACCTAACTCAGCTTCATTGGTCATGTAGATAAGTTCGGCCTTATCTCGAACACCTTGCCGACGAAGTTCTGTATCCACATTAAAAACATATTCAAAAGCTGCTCCTTCACAAGTGCATGTCCCATGTCCTGTTCCAACAACAAGTGTTTTATTCTTTCCCTGTTTCATCTCTTGAATTACTAACTCTAATTGATGAGCTGCTTCGGTAGCATGACTGGCCGTGCAGACTGAAACACTAAAACCATCAGGACCCAGACCTGGAGTAGCGGCAAAATTGAGTTTGGGTCCAGTGGCATTTATTAAAAAATCATAATGGATCTCTTTTTTCTCACCTAAAGAACCTGTGCCGGTTGATTCATAAACGACGAATGGTTTGGAGTTATTGAGTCTCCCCTCAGGATAGAGTTCTATGGCCCGACCTTGATAAAAAGTGACATGATTTTTTTGATAAACAGGGGCCAGGGGAATAAGCACATCGGCTGCCTGCATCTGTCCTACACCAACCCAAATATTGGAAGGAATCCAATTATATTTCTCTTCAGGGCTAATCACGGTGATGTTGGCATCTTTACCTAGATAACGCTTGGCATACATGGCGGCTGTGTGCCCAGAAACACCAGCACCTAAGACGACAATATCAACGACACTCATGGTATTCCCCTTGATTTACAAACCAAAATAACAAACAAATCAAACAAGAATGCTGACCATTGTCATGTAAACATGAACTTTAAAGTTTATGATCAATTCAATACTTACAAAAGGTAACTATGAAAACAACTGAAGAAAATTTAAAAGACGCTTTCGCAGGTGAAAGTATGGCCAACCGTAACTATTTGGCTTTTGCTAGACAAGCTGAAAAAGACGGATTTAAAAATGTCGCAACGCTCTTCAGGGCAACAGCAGAAGCTGAAGCAATTCATGCTAATGGACATTTGAGTGCTATGGATGCGGTTCAAAGTACAAAAGCAAATCTTGAATATGCCATAAAGGGCGAAACATACGAAACAAAAGAAATGTATCCCCCAATGTATGAGCAGGCCGAAAAAGAAAACCATAAAGCTAAAAAAATGTTCAAGTGGGCCTTGGAAGTCGAGAGAATTCATGCAGAGCTTTATCAGGCTGCATTGGATGCTGTTGCGACAGGAAAAGATATCGAAGATGAGGTTTGGCTTTGTCCAGTTTGCGGACATCTTGAATTCAAAACACCGCCCGCCAAATGTCCAGTATGTGGAACTCCTGGATCTAAATATGAACGATATTCATCTCAAGTTTAATTTTAACAAAGGAATCGATTTATGAAATTAGTAACATTGATGATTTTAAGTCTTCTAATGACCTTCAGTTGCTCAAGCCGACCTCATAAAAATAAGCATCATCATGATAAAAAGATGAGTTCACTGCTTATAAAAAATGATTGGATCAAAATTTCGAAAATGGAAGTTGCGCCGGGCAAAGAAGTTCCAATGCATAAAGGTGGAAAACGTTTAATTATTGCACTAAGTGATTACTCACTTGAATTCAGAGAAGACGGCTCTGAAACTATTGCCAAAAATTGGAAACGAGGAGAGGTTCATTGGCATCAGGCGAAAATGCACTCGGTAAAAAACATCGGCACGACATCGGCACGCTTTATGATTTTGACAAAACTAGAAGCACTGCCAGCGATGACAATAGAAAATAAAACGCATAAGCATAAAGACATGGCCCAATTACCGATTAAAATATTTGAAAATGACGAAGTCATTGTGAGTGAAGCGATTCTCAATCCAGGGAAGAAGCAGCCTAAGCATGCTGGCGGTATTCGAGCAGTTGTTGCATTAAGTGATTACGAAATTCTCTATAATTCAGACTGCGTAAAAAATCGTAAATCGACCATCAAAAATGAATCTGTACATCTTCACGATGCAGATAACCATTCAGTCAATAATGTTGGAAAGACTGATGCTCATTTTTTGATTGTTCAGTTTAAAAAGTAACAACAACCATAATTAATCAATCAGATGAGAAAAACTATCCTGTAGCAAAACAAACTCTGATGAATGTTTTTGAAGCGAATCCGGTCTAAGCTCAATAGTAAGGACCGGAATCTTTCTTTCATCCCAGAGATATCGCCCTAAGCTTCCAGGAAAAGTACCCAACCTTTTCCACGGAAGAAGATTTGTAGCAATCTTTTTTCGTTGAGGGCCATCAAAATCAAACAGTCCATAAGGTGTATGGACTGAAATCACTAAGTCAGGCTTAAAATCATTGATGTGCGCAATGGCACAAAGGACTTCTGACTCACTCCCCCCACTTTTCCCGGGGAACCTTCTCGAATCGCTCTTTTGTTGATCTTTCCAATGAGGGAGCGCAACTTCATCCCAGTCCTTTGTCGGAAAATTTCGATTAAGGTCTACTCCATTAGCGTTGGTTCTTGATTTCAATTCACGGCCATCTGGATTCAACTCTGTAACAACTCTCCAGAAATTAGAGGGCGTGTTAATTTCCCCTAGTCGTTTTATCCACTCTAAAGCCAGTTGCTGAGACTGGGGTTCATCACCGTGAATCCCTGCAATCACTAGAATTCTTTTCTTTAATCCATTTTCTCTAGCGCTAAAATCATAATGCTCAATCACTTTATCTTTTTCAGAAATGCACTCTTTGAGGTGAGAAGCTGCACTGACCGATGTCACGAAGATTCCTAAAAAAAAATGTAACATCGCTATCATTGTAATAAATCCGAAATGGTGTGATTGGCCATAATCTTACAATTTTTAATTTTAAATGTCCTTTATCTCTTTAGATAAAATTTTGATTAAGCTCATTCAAATGTACCAGTTAATGCTTTAAGGTTCATTGAGAATTAATGAGGAGGACAAATGAGAATACTAACCGCATGTCTATTCACTTTTTTAGCAGTCAATGTTTATGCAGAAAGAAATAAAAGCGAAATGCAACCAATGCCAGGTCACCTCAAAGGTCTTGAATTGAATGGAAAGACTCTACGGCATGGATATATCCAATGGCTTGAGAGAAAACCATACACGCCTTCTGTGGATAATAATTTAGCAAAACAAGGCGAAGGAATCTATACAAAACACTGCATGCAATGTCATGGGGTCTCCGGAAAAGGTGATGGACCAGTTTCTAAGAAGTATGGCGTAAAAGCTGCCAGCATCTCGGGTAGCTCTAAAGTTCTCAATAACCATACTATTTTTGTACAGGTTGCTGGGGGGCGCGGTGACATGCCTCAATGGGTAGATGTTTTAACTGAGGAAGAGATTTGGGCCCTGACTCATTACATGCATCAACTTAAAAACCCTTAAAGGAAGTTTAGTGCACGAGGAAAAAATATCATGAGGATGGAAAGAACAAATAAAACCATACCACTTAGGAGCTTAAGCCATCGTCCACTTTTTTCCTGAAGTCGAGTCTGTGAAAGTGTCCAGACTGCTAAAAAGACCATGATTGAATCATCTAGCATGTAAAATAAAGTATAAAGGATGAGGTATAATATGCGCTCAGAACCCAGAATATTGTTTTGCGCCAGTACTTGAGTATAGATTGCCGGTATGCCCGCAGTGCAGAGGAGTTCCACAAAATTCACAAAGACTGCCAGTGTCGCAGCTGATCCAAGGGCCAACCAAATTGACTCAGCTCTAATAATACCAGCTGCTTTCTCTCCGATTTGGGTTTTTAATTTATCCGGGATACTGAGAGAGATGCCTTCCTTAAACCAAAAGAAATCCTTCACATGAATAGAACCTATGACCAGTGCTAAGCACCCCACAATAATCTGAACAGCACGACTCATTCCAATGTAATCATAAAAAGCAAGTAAGGAGCTCATAAATAGAAAATATATAATGCCGCTCACGATAACAAACACACTCGCGACAAGAAGAATTCGACTTCTTTTTTTAAGATGAATGAGAAGAGATAGAAGGATTAGGAGTACCCACATTGCGCATGGATTGAGTCCATCCAAAAGTCCAAGCATCGCAGTGAGGGCCAAAGGCGTATAGTCTGAAATTTTAACTTGGCCAACGAGAGGTAAACTTATTAAAGGATGAGATTTGTTGATCGTTCCTTGTCCGACTAAACCAAGAAGTTTTTGCTCCAACTCTTGGTTCATATCAAATCCAATTAAATAGCCATTAACTCCCCGAAAGATCGGCACTGCAATTTGTGTAATTCTTTTTTCCTTCGCGTATTCTTGAAGCTCACGCATACGACTGACATCGCTCCAGATGTCATATATGTGGACTCGAATATGCGGATGTCGAATTTTGAATTCATTTAGATATGCTTTTGCGCTCTCGCAATGAGGGCAACCTGGACGGGAATACAGATAAAGATCCGCATCTTTTGCCTCAAGATTTGAACTTAAAAGAAAAACAACAAAACTGATCGCTAGATAAATGGATCTACAAATTTGAAAGTTTCTCATGGGGCATTTTTACCTTCTGCGCTAGCGAGTTACCTCATGGGCAAATGCTTATACTCCAAAAATGTAAGATCGTTGCCTAAAGCCTAAAGGAATTTTTTGTCGCAGGATAAAAAATTAAGATTCTTTTGTACTTTTGCCTACACAACGAACGGAAGCTGTATCTTTCAAATCTCCTACGTAAGATCTTTGCTCCATCCCATATATAGGCCTGGGCCGGTTGGGACATTCGTCTTCGTCTGGTAGAAGTTTGCCTCTGTTAAGTCGTTGGTGCATGCTTTAGGAGAACCATAGTGATTGAAGTCAGTAGTGATGCGGTCTCCCCAGAGAAGTCCGGTTTTGAGATCTTTTAAAAATCTCAACTCCAAGCTCACTGAGAACAACGAGGGCAAACTCACCTTTGGCCAAATTGCAGTTTTTAATCCGGTCCTCAATCGTGGCCTCTTTCCCACAGGGAGATGAGCAGCCGAGCTTGTAATAAATAAGAACATAACAATTGCAGCTTTCACATGAGGCTCATTGGCTGATAAATTAAAGGTATTTAGTCATTTTTTGTAAGAGTGTTGCTCATTTGCGGTGTACAATATAATAAATTGAAACCTGTCTATTTTTTTACCTTTATTCTTTTTTCAATCATCACATTCCTTGGGATTCATTTCCCCTACCCCTTTAACTTATTCCCAATCATATTTGTCTTCGTCGGTATCCCCCTCATTGACGGCATTCTTGGGATCGATAAATCTAATCCCGATCCTGAGCAAGAAAGGTCCTGGAAGTCGTCTTCGGTTTGGGGACCGCCGGTCTACTTATACGTCCTCACGCATTTTGCCCTTTTGATTTATGCAGCAACCAAATCGGTGAGTCTTAACTCAATTGATCTTTTGATTATGGGCGTAGTCACAGGCCTCTATACTGGTGGCCTTGGGATCACTGTTGCCCACGAACTTTGTCATAAAAAAGAAAAAATTCCACGTTTTCTTGCCGACCTTGTTCTGGCCAGTGTGTGGTATCAGCACTTTGCTATTGAGCACGTAAAGGGACATCACTTTCAAGTTGCGACAGAAGAAGACCCGGCCAGTGCAAGAAAGAACGAATCGGTTTATCCCTTTCTATTTCGAACGATTAAGGGAACTCTTCTTCATGCCATTGAGCTCGATAAAGTTGGAGTGATAAAAGGGGCTTGCCTCGCCTTGATATTTACTGGGACTGCCTTTGCGGTGAATCTAAAAATGGGTTTCTTTATGATGACTCAATCATTCGTGGCGATGATTCTGCTGGAACTCGTGAACTACGTTGAACATTATGGACTAA
Source organism: Halobacteriovorax sp. (assembly GCA_020048985.1). Classification (GTDB taxonomy): domain Bacteria; phylum Bdellovibrionota; class Bacteriovoracia; order Bacteriovoracales; family Bacteriovoracaceae; genus Peredibacter. The sequence continues at coordinate 25,982 of JAIFLR010000033.1, forward strand.
GTAGAAAAAAGTTGCACAACGGTCGCTACGAGAAAGTACTTCCTACCCACTCCTGGAATTCGGCCCATAAATTTTCTAATTTGCTTTTGTTTAATTTGCAAAGGCATTCCGATCATCACGCCTCAGCCCATTTACCCTATACGATTCTTAAAAATCACGAATCAGCTCCGCAACTTCCGACTGGTTACCCAGGAATGATCTTGCTGGCACTCTTGCCACCACTATGGTTCAAAATTATGAACCCTAAGGTTTGTGAAGCCAATAAACAGATTCCGTAACCAAAGTCGAGCGAACCTCTTCAGTTTCAGATTGAATTAACTTGCTCTCAAAAGCCTTATAGATATTTCTAATTTCCGTTTCAGGAACAGAAAAGGGCGGCCCCTGAATTGAGCCTTGAGGATATTCAAAGGAAATAAGTAAAATCTCTACTGGCGCCACACGCCTCTTGGTAATTTCAGCGGCATACTTCTGGCGAATATCTTCGGGAAGGGCAACTAAGGCCGCACGGTCATAGATCCCAGTTACAGAATTCCAAACGTCTTGAGGAAGTTTGAAAAAATCTCCGCACCATAAAGTAATACTCTCAGATTCAAAAACAACGAAGTCTTTGACAGATTTCTCAGTAAACTTAATGCCATTCTCTATAAAAAAATCTCGGCAAGCGATGGGGCTCAGCTCAACACCAATCACGGATTGGCCTAGAGAAGAAAAATAAAGCATATCAAGGGTTTTGCCACAAAGCGGGACTAAGACCGTACCAGGCGTAAAACGAGCTGCGAATTTTTCAACTGCGGGGTGATACTTCGCCTGGTGAAAACCAATTTCACCTTTCTGCCATTTATTGATCCAGAAATCTTCATTCATCTTGTATTACTTTTCGGAAACTTTCTTAAAAGTATTTTGTTCCCACATATATTCATAAAATTTAAGTTTTGGCATTTTCTCAACATAGCGAATGATCGTTTTGTTATCTCGCTTAACGAGGGCAGGCTCCGCAAGCCAGATATGAAAATTGGACAAGTCACCAGAGTCATCATTCCATAAGTTCTTACTAACGACTTTATTGAAATCGTATTTTTTATCTACTTTTGAGATCACCTGATAGATCCCGCTTGCTCCAGAGCTTCCTCCGCCAACATCTGCGAGAACAAATTCACTCAAGCCGTCGTTATCAATGTCCGCATCAAAGACGTAGTAGCTTTTGTTTTTAATAACGAGGTAATCCTTCCCTTGATTCGTCTGTACAACACCCAAGAGGCTTTTATCTTTGTTTTGGATAAAACTCAAAAAGCGAATAATGCCGTCTCTGGTAAGAGGATTGATCGCTGTTGTAGAAGCATTGGAGATGGATATAAAGGCGATTAGGATTAAGAAGTAGTTCATTAATTTTTACGTGAGCACGTCTGCTGAATTTGATAATTATAAGTTCTAACTAAGTTCCCAGTCTTATCCAGATAAAGTTCAGAGATCGCCGAATAGTCGTTTCTAACGGACACGACTTTATCAGTAGTACATTTAATGATCCAGCCCCACCCATCTGCTATTCCTGTTTGATCGGCACTGAAAGTCTCCTCTCCACCAGGAATGCTGCGATAATTGGTGGTGAAGTTTGTCACGCCTGGAAGATCTGGATGAGCTGATTGCTCAATCGTCATAAGATCAAGCCAAGGCTCGCGGTGACCGTCTTCAATTAGGCACAGGTATTTTCCTGCGAGATTTGGGCAAGCTTCAGCAACTTGTGGTAATGCAATAAGAAAACAAAGGATAATTTTTGATAATATTTTCATGGGATAAGTATCCATGAATAAACTGGGATTGCAAAGTTTAAGGAGTTCTATTCCAGCAAACACTATCACGTACTGTGCAGTACCCTTTAATAGTCTCACCTACCCAGCAAATGTGCGTAGTGCCGTGTATGGAATAGGAATTTGTCTTGAATACGGGCGAGCACAAATTGGCAGCTTCATTGATAACAACGACTTCTTTGGTATATTTTTCAAATTCAACTTTGGTTAAACCAGTTAAAGCATAATCTTTGGCCATCTCTGATCTGATATTCAAAATCTGCGCAGCTTCTTCTGCTGTGACATCAGTTTTAGCTAGTAGTTCTTGGCGATACTTTAAAGAATTCTCATGGGTAAGTTTTAATTCCTCATACTGTTTTGAAAGATCAGAATTCACAGATAGAGTCACTGCACAGTCTTGATATTCCTCATCATAAAATAAGACTTCAACTGAAAAGGGAATGACGGGTAGCAGAGGATATTCTTTTTTTATATCTTCTTCGGCCTTAATTACGGCCAGTTCACATGAGGTTTGTTTTGAGATGAGCTTGCTTCCCGCGATTCTACGATAATAATTTTTAGGGCCTTGCGGAACTTTAAGCGCCTGCTCGCCATTTCTCACGGCACTCACCCAGTGTGGCCGGTCGGTTTCCACTTTCTGATGGGCACAGGCTACAAATAAGAAAAGCAAAGAGAGGACTTTCATTCAGAGCTTATCGGAAACTCTCCGAGAAAACTTGAGCGAAGAGATCTGCTTTGTTTATCTCAATCGAACAATGATGTCCTGAGCTTGTGGCTCTTTAAAATCTTGAACTAACGTCACTGAGCCATCTTTTTCGGCGACCACGCCCTCAGGACGCAGCAACTCTTCAAATCCCGAGACTGAAAAATTTTGTACCACACCTGTACCCAATGCCAAATGATCAAGGCCGAATTCCCTATCAGTATCATCCGTTGATCCACTTAAAACTAAAAGTCCGCCTTCCTTGGAATCGAGGCTTCTAATCCCCTTGTCTCCGAGTCGGGCCGTGATGACTTCACCAAAGACTGGGGCGGCGCCATTCAAAAGTGCCTCCGCATTTTGAATCACGACAATCAATGCCTCACCTTTTGAAGTCACTGGAGATCTCAGACCCAAATAAAGTTGCCCCCCACTCAAGGCCAAGCCTTCAATGTTAAGTCCACCATCATCAGGAGTGCCAGCTTCAACCTGCTTCATATCAAGAACAGTGCCGTGAGACTTTTGAAGCTGAGTGAGAATCTGCTCGCGCAGGGACCAGGACTGCTGCATTTCTATTTTTTTACCGGAAAGATTCATGAGCATCAGCTGCTCTCTTTCTGGTTTTCTTTTTCCTTTCTTAGTGCGGCTGTGAGAAGTGATGGCAAAGAACTGAGTCGTATTGGCCGTCGCCAATCCTTCCAGATCATCCCAATCGCCATTTACCGAAAGCTTCTCGAGCTTGGTACTCATGACCCAAAGAGAACTCGGCTCTTCATCTCCGCCAATCACCAGCGTCTCACCCATGCGGCAGACACCAGAGGCTTCAGGAATGAATTCATCCACCACAGCGTGGGCTGGAGTAAGAGTGATAAAAGAACTTAATAAAACAATGAGTGAGTATTTCATAAGAGTTATTAGATAAAGTAATTCGGGGTCAGACAAGTGAAGACTTTGTTAACTGGTGCAGCTCTGGCCCGGGTCGATCCGCACCTCGCGACGCGTCTTCTAACTGATTTTACAGCTCGTTCACTTGGCATAATTCTTGAGAGAAAGAGTGTAGCAATCATCCATGACGGACAAAACGCGAACAACTTCTTAAAGGAGAGGGATATGAAATTTTTTGCACTATTGGCCTTAGCGACTATGAGTCTCTCTGCTTTTTCGCAAACTTGTTATGTTGATATGGTAGTGAAAAATTCTGGTCGCGTTGTTCGCTCATTCACGGCTTATGGCGATCCAAATTCTTGCATCGAAGGCATGAAAGAGTGCCGTAAATCAATTCGCTTCGACTACTCAAACAATCCTCAATACGCCAATGGTTCCCTAGATTGTGTCCGCGCTGGTGATTACGGTCCAACACCGAATCCATACCCAAACCCACAACCATACCCGCAACCGCATCCACAACCGAATCCTTACGGCTCAGTTGATGCAATCTCCTTGATCTTGGATCTCTCAAGTAGCTCTTACAATTCTGAAGTTCAAACAAAGATGATTGAAGCTTTGATTTTGAATCTTAATAGTTATGCTTTGAATGGTTTGGCGCGAGTTTGTTCGTCTACCAGAACATGGCAAGAAAATGCATCATGCTTGATTGATGGTGTGAGAAGAGCTCCTCGTGAAGGCATTGATGAGTATTTAGCGATTCGCGCTTCTGCTCAAGCATGTATCCTGTCTAAGACTTGGCAAGAAGAACAATCTTGTTTTGGAACTGCACTAAGAAATAACCGCTTGCCGTCACTTGGTTACTTGGGTCAGAGCTGTTCTGGAATGTATAATTCTGAAAGTGCAGCCCGTTGTTACCGTTCTGTCTTTGGTGTTCGTTAATCAATCATTTTGAATGGGCTCCCTTCGGGGAGCCTAAATAATTTAGATTACCCGTAAATTGCAATTGGGAGTTCATCATCATCAGAAACCAAACTAATCTTAACTCTCATGCCCATGGCTTTAGCATATTTATCCAGAGTCGAAATTTTCAAATCTTTACGACCTTCAATCTTTGATACCTCAGACTGTGCCAGTCCCTTAAGCTCGGATTGATTCAATCCAATAAATTCACGTGCCATCTTCAAACGAAGCGAATGAACCTTATCCTGTCCCTTTTTTAGGGCCTTGGAATATCGCGCTTCACCCATTGTTTTTTTTGCATGAGATAAAAAATCAGGCTCGTGTTTTTTGGTTTTCTTTTTCATTTTTTCTTCCTCTCAATCTGCTTGCGATAAATCTTTTCGCATAGTGCAATCATCGTTTTATAAAAGTGCTTATTCCCGCTTCCTGCCTTGTTACCACCAATCAACAAAACCGCATTTCTATCTGAATCAAAAACAAAAAAAACTCTTATTACCTTATCTCCACTAATAAATCGCAATTCCTTAAGGTTCTTAAGTTTACTCCCTTTCAGAGTGTCGACATAAGGCCTTCCGAGATTAGGGCCAAATTGTTTTAAAATCTCTACATGTTCAACTATGTCTTCCTGAAGAAAATCATCGGCATCATCAAACCACTCTTGAAATTCTTCCGTTTGCTTAACGTTCCACGGACCCATTATACCCCCAAAGGCATATGCACTCAAGTGCATATGACTAACAAATAAATTCAAAGCCTTAGAAATAAAGCTTTAAACTTATTTGTCATTTATTGGTAGGTTTATGAGTCAAATCGGCGGAATTTTTTCATTTTCGATCTATGGTCCGACCTAAATACTTGCCGCCAACTGTTTTGTGCGCGCAAGCCTATGCTTCAATCTTCTTCCTGACGCCAGTCTTGGTTTTTTCACCATCGAGCCATCACAAAGTTTTCCAGAATCATCGAGCTCAAGAATTTTGCTAAAGAAGGTTTGCTCATCAACCGGGTTTTCAGCTTTTTTCGCATATTTTGCGTAGAGCTTAGCAGATTTTTCACCAGGTTGATTTAAGTGTTGTTCGGCCAGCGCCTTTACGATTCGGTCGATGTCAGCAAGTTGTACTGCCGCGATACTTGAGGCAGAAAGGGTTCCACCACTCCCTCCAAGGGCACCAGCAGTTAAACCCAAAGCGAATCCCACCAACTGATCTGCTGCCAGCGCAGTGGCCAGACCAACACCAGCTAATCCTACTCCCATCGCACCGACATAAGTCCCAGCGACAACCGTAACCGGAGTGAGCGAGAGCTGAACGATGAGGTTTGTTCTGCGCTTGAGATATTCATCCATGCAGGTATTTTCAGGACCTATTTCGGTAATCAGATTTTTAACGTCTCGTATTTTGACTTCATCAGCAGCAAAAGCATTTGAGGAGATGAGGCAGAGAAGTGCAAGTGCTTTAATTTTCATGGTTCAGCCTTTGAATGAATGGTCTGGGGAGTATCCCACCATTTGGCATTTAAAGGTGCGGCCTTGAATTATTTACAAGATGCGGAGGTAATCCAACCCACCACAAATAGCAGCAACTTGCGCTTTATTACAGATTTCATCTGTAACTTTAGGACTATCAGGATAAACCTCGGTGGTGGTGGAATATTCGGCATCAGAAAAACCACCGCACAGGAAAAGTTTTTTCATGTCGTAATTAATCACACCCTCGTCTTCCAGAGCCACTCCAATAATCATGCCTCGAGCGTCTGCCGGTGCAATGTGGGTGACTTTTCGAACTGAAGCAATCACTGCTTTTTGAAATTCTTTTTGAGGCTGACGAGCATCACCTACGACATAAAATCCATCAGGAATTTCAGAAAACTCCTGGGCTTTGCCGTCTCTTTGCTCCAAGGCCGGTCTAAAAACTGTATTATCAGTATCTGTTGTCTCGTGCAGATCAAAATGAGCGAAGACTTCAATCCCGGCCATGGCGCTCAAAAACAAGCGGCATTCTTCCGCAGGACTATCCGGATAAAAAGAGCGGTTGGGATCTATCGCCTGATTGTTCCAGCGGTTAATTGTCTCATAGGCCCAGGGACTAATACACGGAGCACAGATAAAATTAAATGAATCACTATATTTCTGGGCCTCACCACTCATAAAGGCCAGCGCCCCATGAACACCACTGGTTTCATAACCGTGAACACCACCGGTGATTACTACCGTTTTTTTGGCCGGATCAAAATTTTTTGTTTTAACTAAAAAGACTGGATAGCTAGCGGGATCAAGCGTCAGGTATCCATATAGCGAAACTTCGAGCGAGTTTTTGAGACTTTGAATTTTTGTGACGACTTCATTCAGGTAAGAGCGTTTAATCGTTTGCTCTTTGAACCAATTTTCTTTTTCTATCTGTCCCCACATACCTAAACCTTGATCCGTGAATCAGCATGACGAATACGCTTCACCAGTGTTTTGATAAAAACTTCCAGCCACTGGGGCTGAGTTTTAAAAATCTCATCAATTGTTTTAAGAGGAATTTGGGCCAGTTTGCATTCCTTGACCGCTCGGACAGTAGCACTTCTAGGCTGTTGGTCGAGGAAGGAAAGTTCCCCCACAATCTCACCCGGATTGATGTAGCCGAGGATGACATCTTTATCACCATCTTTTCGAGTCACAACCAGCTGTCCCTCTTGTAGTAGGTACATACTGTGGGACTCTTCTCCTTCATTCAGAAGGATCTTGTCAGCTTGTAAAGTTACGGGCCAGGCCATAATAATCTCCCTTCAATAAGGAAGATGTTACTTTCTTTCGTTGAGTACTTCAAGAAACACTTCAACTGGCTGAGCACCTGAGAGTGCGACCTTTTGGTCAAAAACAAAGAACGGAACTCCGCTAATGCCCAGTGATTCGGCCATTTCTTCATCGGCCCTCACATCCTTGGCAAAGTCTTCACTTCCTAGGTCCGGCAAGGCCAGTTCTTGGGCGAGCTGAGTGAGGACCTCAGGCTCATCAATATCCATTCCTTCAACAAATTTAGCGGCCAACAGGCGCTCTTTCATTTCATCTTGTTTGTGGTGCTTCTTGGCCAGGTGGATGAGTCGATGAGCATTGAAGGAATTGGCAGGAACGATTTTATCCATGTGAAATTCTAAACCGGCTTCCCGTGCCATGGCGGTCATGTTCTCACTCATTTTCACCGCCCACGCCCGATCTTTACCGTACTTGCGCGCGAGAAGGTCCATCTGATCTGAGCCCTTAGGCGGATGAGAGACAGGATCAAGTTCAAAACTCTTCCATTCAATCTCAACCTTCCCGGAGAAGGACTGAAGGGCTTTTTCTAAATGGCGCTTGCCAATGTAGCAGAAAGGACAATTTATATCTGACCAAATTTCAATTTTCATAAATCGGTTATTTTAACGTGAATTGCCGACAACCCTTTGGGTCCTTGGTTCACTTTAAACTCCACTCGGTCTTTATCGTGAGGTAAACCATGCGCACATGCCGTGGCATGGAAAAATAAATCATCCATTTCATTCTCAGGCTCGATAAATCCAAAACCTTTATCAGCATCAAAAAATTTCACAGTACCGTAGTAAGTAGGGTTCTCGTCTTCAATCTTTTTTTCAATCTGTTTTTCGGCCCAAACGAGTTCATGGATCGTGACGACTTTTTCACCTTTATGAATTCGCTCGAGTTGAGCGATGACGGCCCTTTCGCTCGATCCGTCCACCAGCATATCCTTGCGGTTGCGGTTCTTGGTTTTAGTCATATCGTATTTTACTAACTGAACTCGTGATTTATTCATATAACTAATGCAATTAACAATAAAACTGTTACTGTGCAACATGATTAATAAATGGCTTGAAAAAACGATCATTGGCCTCGATCTATGTCCCTTCGCCCGCAAGCCATTTTTAGAGGGAAAGATCCTGATCGAAGAGCTCCCTGGACAAGAATCCTCAGAGGCACAGAATCAATTTTTAACCTCTCTCAGCTCTTTTCAGGGACAAGTACACTTTGAAACTGTTTTACTGACCTATCCGGATTGGAAAGTCTCCTTTCAAGATTTTTATGAATTTGTAGAAGATTGTGAAGATCATCTCATCACCTTAAACCTCGAAGACGAGTTTCAATTAGTTGCCTTTCATCCTGAGTTTTGTTTTGAAGGTCTGAAGTTTTCCAATCGCGCTAATCTGGTAAACTCGTCCCCTGTGCCCTTGATTCACATTCTTAAGATCAATGATTTAAAACTTTTAAATTTAAGTCAAAAAGAAGCCGAGGCGATGAGTTTTGGTAATGCTAAAAAACTTGAAGAGTTAAGTGAGGAGCAGATTTTGAATCATTTTCCTTGGAGATAGATTATTCAATTATTATTTCTTTTGTTTGGTCGATTTGACATATTCCAAGACTGCATTGCGATCTCTGTCACTAAGTTTGCTTCCACCACGTGGCATTTTTCCACTGGCAAGGTTACTTTCAATCTTAGTCAGATCATAGCTACTAATGGACGGAAGACCATCTCCATGACAACCCATACACTGATTGGCCACCACTGACTCACCTTGTGCCACAGGATCATTTTCAGTGAGCTTTTTGCTAACCTCTTCCATATCCTCTGCAAGCTCATCTATAACTGGAGTAGGGTTAACGATTTCACAGTCGGGTTTTGCTACTTTCAAGTACTCTTTAAGCGAGGCTCTAATAGATTTACAAAGAGGTTTCTCCACTCCTTGTGCATCGAAGGTCCCTTGAGCTTCGTCACGAATCGCTGATCCCATGTCATCAAGACAAGACCATTGAGGGCCAAACCATTCGGCGGCGCCTTTGGTGTAGGCATCTTTTGAGGCACTTTTAACGATGGGGTCCGAACTTGAAATCATAGAGAGAATTTCTCCACCAACAACTTCTGGCATGCCCGAGTCTCTTTCTACTTCAGCATTACCTTTGACATGAGTTCGTGGAATGGCAGCATTGTATTTTGTACTCTGGCCGTTAAATTCCAAAGTCCAGTTTTCATCTTTAAGGCCAATGTTCTGGGAATAGGCATAAAGAAGTGGACTAATCATTGTTGGGTCCTGGCTTTTCGCACCAGTGGTCCCTCTGAGCTGATACTTATAATTGAGACTTGGAATTAAACGATTTATCTCTCTCACATCTGTTGCAAGTAAGCAGCCGGAAGCTTCGAGGGCCAAGAAGTATTTGATCCGGTCAAAATTGCGACTTTTTTCAATCAGGCCCGCGATACGTTTAGCATTTAGCCTTGAGTAGGTCTCAGTGAACTTGAGATTGGGTCTAAGATAATAGTTCATGTACCCGTCAGAGTTATTAGAACTATTTACGGCGTCTCGTGTGCTCGCATAGGGGTAGCTTTCATATTTGGCCGGATCATATTGACTACCGGGGGCGCCTTCCGCTTTGGCCCAGGGAAGAGAAGAATAGCAGGGATTATTATTTTCTGCTGTACCAAGATTCTTTGCTTTAAACTTTTTGAAACTCTCAATTTCCTTCATGTGCTGCTCTTTCAAAAGAGCTTTATCACATCCAGCTAAATCGGGATTTTCTAAATTGGGAGTTCGGTATTTTAAAGGGTCCATATGATCATCATTGGCGCCGTACAAATTGATATTGGATGTTTTGTCACATCCTCCCCATTGAAAATATTCGGGCCAGATGGGTTTGATGGATTTTGTTCCATCAGGCAAAGAGGTGGCGTGGCATTTAAGGCACTCCTGACTGTTGTGATTCACACGATGATCAGGCTTTTGCTTTAGATCAATGCTCATGGTTTTCATTTCTCTGCCATTATCATCGTAATACATCACTTCAACCTGATTATAGGTCGGACTATCAGGATTGCAGGTATAAGAGAATGTGATTTTTCCATCGGTGCTTGTTCGCAAAACTCTTGGCCATTCTTCAGAAACTTGAGAATCTCCAGATCCTTTTTGCAAACTCTTACTGTTGGTGACTAAAGTGAAGGTTTGAAATGATCCTGAGGGAAGATTGTTCAGAAAATCGACGATATTATTAACTGCAGGCCCTTTGGCAAGTTCTTCCAATTTTTCAACTGGAACTTTGGCTTCACTACAATCTGGCCTCACACCCAAAGGATGTTTTACATCTGGTTTAAAATATTCGGGTAGCTTCGCTGGACTTTGGCCTTGGGCAAAAGCGAAGTGCTGAAGAGAAAATAGGGCAATGATAAAAACGAGGCGCATCCTACTCCAAGGAAGTTTATTCCAATCATTATAAACTAAATTGATAGAAGACCTATGGAGGAAAATTAATCCCGAGAAACCCCGTCAGGAATCTGGCGAAAAGGCTGAAACCTCACGTCAATTTGATGGCAATAAGCCGCCCCCATAAAATCACCTAAAGGCAATTCACTTCCCAGTAGCTTAGAGAATTCATCTTTCAGTTCAACCACTTCAAGTTCATTGAGATTCCACTTCGGATGATCAACGATTCCAATCAAGGCGGTATTCCCTCTTTTGGTAAAGAGTGCATAACGTTCCGTCGCCCAAGAATCAAAATCGCTGCTCACTTTGCTGACTCCAATGCGGGCCTTAAGTTTGAACAGGGGAGATTCGAAGACGTAAAAAGGTAAAGGGCTGAAAGTGAGCTTTACCCAGCGGTATGGTAGAGAAAAAAACCAGCGAGCAATAAGCACCGCTGGAAGATGATTTGAGTCTAAAGTAAAAAAATAAACAGCAGGTTTTCCATTTAATATTACATAGGTACGCAAATTTAATTCCAGAAGCTTAGAGACTCCAGGAACAGGAAAAATAAAGGGAAAGCGGATGCGACACATTACAAATGGCACAATGCTTACGACCGCTTTTCCCTGGTAAAGATCAAGTGGAAAGGGAACGCGCTCTTGCAGTTTTTTTGCATCAACTTCATAGTGCAAAAACGCCACCTCACTCCAGCGCTGTGCCATGAGCCAGCCTTTGTTTTGCAAGCTCAGTGCCCAGAAGAAGAGAGCGGGCTGCAGGAGTGTGCGGCCCCAGAGCAGAGCGGGATGATTGAATCCAAACATCGCAATTTCATTTACACTGACATAAATGTGAACCGGAGTAAGAAGCAGAAACCAGAGAGCAGAAAGCCTGGCCGAGAGATCCCTATAATTTGGATGCCAGAGACCAAAACCTAAAATTATTTCAAGTAAACCAACGACTCTATTAATCTCAATTTTAAAAGGAAACGGGATTGCAGCACTAAACAGATCAGGGTTAATCCAATGCAGTCCTCCCGCCGTGAGCAGGAGCAGACTCAAAAGATTTCGAGAAATCATTTAAGAAAACTTTTATCAACACGCCATTTCTCTCGAGCGATGAGAAAAAATGGGACCCACCATATAAGATCATTAAAAATAATATTGATTCCAAATCCGACAGTAAATCGCCCGGTCCAAAGTGCTTGAGCAAAACCAATTGGTCCAAAAATTTTCCCTAGAAACCCTACAAGGACAATTGGAAAATGCCGAATCGGATCACTGGCCGCAATCCAATAACCAAGACCATAGACACCAACAATCATTCCCACACATTGCCAAAGCTCAGGATAGTTTGGTCTCTCCATTCCCGTGAGATCAAACATCAGGTAAGGAAATAAGACCACCAGGGATCCCCAGAGAATGTTATAAATGCCGGCCAGCTTTAAGATTGTTGTATGCATGCGCCTACTCTAGCATAAGGCCATGTCTTGTAAACCTGTGTCTAAGGGTTGTTTAGTTTTCGAAATGATGTGATTCAAGTTTAATCAAACTATGAACATTCTTAAGCGCCTTCACCATCGTCCGCCCTACTTACTTATTGATGAAGTCCTTGAGCATTCTGCCCACAAACTGACTGCACTGAGCTTGCCAAAGGGCGATGAATTCTACTTGAAAGGACATTTCCCAGGAACTCCGGTAGTTCCTGGTGCCATGATGCAGGAGATGACCACTCAAGCTGCCGGACTTTTGATCACAGAGTACCATTCACCTGTTGCCGATTATGATTCTACCACCACACAAGGCTGGGCCCTCGGTGTCCTTAGAGCGATACACCAGGCCAAGTATAAACACTTCGCCCGACCAGGTGATTCGATGATCATTCGAGTTGAACTTATTGATCATGTTGATTCAGTCTTTCGTTTCAAAGGAAAAATTGAAGTAGCAAACACCATCATCATGTTCAATGAATTTAGCTTGGTCAATATTTCGGAAGAGAAACTCAAAAATCTAAAATAGCCTTCACTCGCTAGACATGAGATAAAAATAAGCATGAGAAATATATTACCCAAATTTGTACTAGGAACTTTAATGGGATTACTTACAGCGGGTTGCTCATTATTTGGTAAAGGCAGTGAGGAACAACCGTCTTATCAAGTTATTCTGAAGCAAGAGAATAAAGAAATTCGAAAGTATAATAGTCATATAATTGCCAAGACCACAATCAGTGGAAGTTTTAAAGATGCCCAAAGTGAAGGTTTTCGCATTCTAGCGGGCTATATTTTCGGAAAAAATAAATCTCAGCAGAAGATTGCCATGACCGCCCCAGTTGTTCAAAAATCTGAAAGTGAAAAAATTTCCATGACTGCACCTGTCCTCATTGCATCAAATGAGAATAAGTCATGGACGATGACTTTTAGCATGCCATCTCAATTCACTATCGAAACATTGCCAGTTCCAACCGATAAGCGAGTTCAAATTGAAAAAGTAGAGGAAAGGTTTGTGGCAGCGATAACGTTCTCTGGTTTTTGGGGTGAATCCAAAAATGCTGAAGAGGCCAAAAAACTTAAGGAATGGATGAAAGGTAACCAGGAATACGAACTCATCTCTGAGGCGATGTTTGCTGGGTACAATCCACCATGGACACTTCCCTTCTTGCGTAGAAATGAAATGTTAATCGAGCTTAGGCGCAAATAAGATGTGGAATAAAATATTAGACTCAACTATCTTTTGGAGTTTTGATCTGTCGGGGTATTTGAGACACGAGAAAAAATTCAATGAAACTTACCAGTTCCCAAAAGGTAATCGCGCATTGATCACAGGCGGTACTTCCGGAATTGGAGAAGCTGCGGCACTCGAGATGGTTAAACATGGAGTCCAAGTCACAATAACTGGGCGAAATGTAATTAAGGGGGAAGAGCTGAAGAAAGATCATCCCAATCTCAATTTTATAAAATTAGACATGACTGAATGGGATGAATTTGATTCCTTCGTTGATCAGGTCGCCCCACTTGATTACTTAGTTCTTAATGCTGGTGGTATGCCTGAAACATTTAGCACCAACAAACAAGGCGTTGAACTCCAGTTTGCTTCACAGCTTTTTGGTCACTATATCCTGACTCATAAATTAGTCTCTGCTGGAAAAATGAAATCTGGTGGTCGAATCGTCTGGGTGACAAGTGGAGGGATGTATCTCAAGGCGCTAGACATTAATACAATATTTAAGAATGAAAAATACAACAAAGTTGATACCTACGCCAACGTCAAGCGAGCACAGGTTACACTTTTACCTTTCTTCAAAAAAGAATTTCCTAATCAAACAGTGACAGCAATGCATCCAGGTTGGGCGGCCACCCCAGGAGTCGATCAGGCCATTCCTGAATTTTCAAAAAAGATGACTGGCCGTTTGCGGTCCCCACTTCAGGGGGCAGATACTATTTTGTGGCTTTTAAGTTCAAACAAAAAAATTGAATCCGGAGAACTTTATTTTGATCGAGAAAAAGTTAGTCCTCATCTTTTTTGGTTTACAAAGAAAAGTTCAAAGCAAAGTAACAGACTTCAAGATCTACTTAAAAGATCTTGCAGTGGCCTGTTAAAGCCTGAAGATTCCGAGCTCATTATTCCTTACACCATTTCGTAAAAAATTCCCGTCCTACAGTTTGCACCTGCGCTGGCGCCTTTTCGAAATACTCTTTGATTTTTGCAATTGAATCTTTTTTTGAATCCAAATATTGAACTAAATCCTCGGGTGAGAATTTCTTTTTTCGAATCTGCGCCCAATTTGACTCTAATCCGGTCCATACAACGGCATCAACTTCCGGATGACCAACGAGCCATGTCTCAATTTGTTTCGCTACCGCCGAGAGTGGATTTTGATTCCGCGTGAAAGTATGAATGTCATCTGTGACCACTCCTTCTCTATCCCGCAAGTTGTTCCTGGCGGTCTTTAAATCAGTTGCGGCGAGCAAATCCCAATATGTGACACACAGTGGACTGGATTCATTCAAAACTAGAGTGACTCGTTCTTTGGATTTTCCGTGGGAAGAAATTCGGCAAAACTCTAGGGGTAATTCCGGACCATCATTCTTCCAGTCCCCTAAAGTTTTCAAGGACCCCTTATCCCAAAAGAGGGATCCCCAGCAAATGGCAGCAATTTTCATTTAATAGTTCTCGCCTTATAGCACTTAGGATTGGCCTTACCATCTTTAACATCCGACATGCAATACATCGGAACTGCCAAATGATTTGATGTATCCTGCTCCAAAAACCATGCATTCTCGGCCGCAACGCCAAACGGAGGAGTCGTCACGGGTGTAGAACATGAAGCGAGAGCGAAAAGCAAAATGAGAAGTGTGAAAGACTTCATAAGGACTCCTGTTTTAGTTATGGGACTAAGTTTATACGAAATTCGACAAACATGCCCTAAAAAGTCGCTCGCCTTCTTAAATCTGATCTTTTAGAATGGGTATGATTCACCCCCCCCCAGGAAAAAACATGCCCAATATTCAATCCCTGATTGAGGAATTGCACTCGAAGTATCAATCTCACACTGAAGGTAGTCCCGCGTCTTATATTCCGGAGCTGGCCAAGGCCAACCCCAATCATTTTGCTATCGTCATCACCACGATCTCAGGTGAGATTTATAAAATTGGTGATACGGAAAACACTTTTAGTCTTCAATCAACTTCTAAGCCTTTTACTTATGGAATGGTCTTAGAGAATTTTGGCCGAGAATTTGTGCTCTCTAAAGTAGGAGTTGAACCAACCGGTGAAGCTTTCAACTCTATTGTTGAATTAGAAAAACAAACTCATCGCCCTTATAATCCCATGATTAACTCTGGCGCCATTGCCGTGAGCTCTCTCATCAAAGGAAATAATTTTGAGGATCGTTTCAAAAAGGTCATGAGCCTTTTTGAAACCTACGTGGGTCACTCACTTAGTATCGATGAGCATGTTTTTGAGTCTGAGAAAAAAACTGCTCACCGAAACCGCTCCATCGCTCACCTTTTGCGACACTTTGATGTCATCGATGACAAAATTGAAGAGTCCCTGGATTTATATTTCAAGCAATGCTCAATCCTTGCCTCGACCCGTGATCTGTCGATGATGGCGGCGACTCTTGCCAATAACGGGATTCATCCCGTGACAAAAAAAGTAGCCGTCCAGGAAAAATACGTGGGTGATATGCTCAGCCTTATGTTCACCTGTGGCATGTATGATTCATCGGGTGAATGGGCGTATTCAGTAGGAATTCCCGCCAAGAGTGGCGTCAGTGGTGGCATCTTTGGAGTCATCCCCGGGAAAATGGGAATTGCGGTCTTCTCTCCACCAATTGATGACAAAGGTCACTCCGTCAGAGGAGTAGAAGTGTTCAAAGATCTCTCTCATAAACTTAATCTTAGTATTTTCAGAGTAGGAAATAATCATGTCAGTTAAATGGATCCCGATTGAAAAAATTCAGCCACTCATTCACTATGAGGCTTTTAGCATCACGTGCTTTCTTTTGGTGCTGGCCTATTTTTTTTACTATTTTGTTCTCAAGCGCCTCTCGTCAAGAAGGCATGGTCAGCTTCGTCATCGATTTGTCATAACTATTGCTTTTGTTGTCCTGAGTGGTCTGACTTCTGGGCTTCATTGGCTTTTATTTTGGCAACACCTCAACATCGCTAGCTACGTGGGACTCATCGGTCTCATTCTGGGTGCTGTGGCGATAATTAAAGTCGCTCAAATCTACGTCTACCTTTATTTATTTTTTAATAATATCTCCACTGGCGTGCCTCGACTTATTGGTAACATGTTCACCGTCGTGTTCTCGCTGTTTATCTTTGGACTCATTGCCTCTTCTGTTTTTGATCTCAATATCGCCACTGTGGCCACCACCTCGGCAGTGTTCTCGTTGGTTCTGGGTCTGGCCCTGCAAGATACTCTCGGAAATTTTTTCTCCGGACTTGCCCTGCAAATTGATTCCCCTTTCCAAATCAACGACTGGGTGGAAATTCAAAATGGAGATCAAAAATGGGTGGGTCAAATTCATGAAGTGAACTGGCGAGCGACTTATTTATTAAGTTTTTCCAACGAAATGACTATGTTCCCAAATAAAACCATCGCTCAGAGCCAGCTCGTGATCTTATCTCATGCTCTTCGTCCGGTAAGACTAAATCACGTTTTCCGTTTTAGTTTTGATACCCCAATTGAAGCCGCCAAAGCCGCTCTCCTTGAAGGCGTGCAAGGATTTCCAGAAGTCATGGATAATCCTGGTGCCTCGACCCTGGTAACTGAAACCACTGAATCCTGGATCACCATCAAGGTATACTACTCTCTGCATGATTACGGCAGCCGCTACCGGGTAGGAGACGCCATAATTTCAAAAATCATGACGAGTATTCGCAAGCATGAACTGAAACTGGCGCATCAGACTATTACTGTGCAAAGCTAAATAGGCATAGTAAATCTTTCAATCCCAGAAAAAAGCCTTATAGTCCTTACTGTTTAGAGGTAAATAGATCTTATTAATTAACGAGGAGTAAAAATGAAAAAAGTGATCATCGCTTCCCTAGTGCTTGCTTCAACGGCATTCGCTCAAGCTTCAGATGTGACAGTTCTTTCGACAACCGTACCTGCAACTCGTGGCCTCACAACAGTTGATACAAAATTTTATATCGATACTGAAATGAAAGAAGCCTATGCAAAAATCAACGTAGATGAGCAAGTGACTGTTTATGTTCGTGATTGCAGCGGTGGATACGGTCCAGGTCCTCGCCCAGGTCCGGGATATCCAGGCCCAGGTTATCCTGGTGGAGCATACTGTCGTACAGTTCCTCAAACTCAATACCGAAATGTATTAACTGATAAAGTGAAAATCGAAGGTATGACTATGAATGGTGACGATGTCATCTATCAAGGTGCTGAGGGAGATGTTGTTTGCGGAACTATGGGAAGAAGCCGTGTTTTCAGAGTTCCTACTTTCTACCTTTCTGGCAAGTGTGACCTAGTGGGAACAATTGTGAGAGAAAATCGTATGAACAAGCTCACAGTAAAATTCACTACAAAGTAATTCTATTTTTTTCAATGGCAGGGTCTATCAGGCCCTGCTCTAAAACTAGCATTCTAAGCCTAAATACAGCGTAATTATTACAAAAGTGATCTTCTCGACCTTAATATAAGCTATCGTTATGAAATGACGACACTTCGGCTTTTATTGGTATTCACATCCCTATTCATTTCTCATGCCTTGAGAGCAGATACTGAATTTAATTTTAAACTGCTCAAAGACAGACGTACCACTTTGAAGCTTCCGGTCTACGACATCCCAACAAAAAAATTACTCATTGATCAGGCCCGCTTGGTAATGAAGGATCTCTATGTCAACCGAGACATGAAGATCAAAGCGTTTGGAAAAAGGATTGATCCCCTACCAAAACTTGATAAGTTGGAAAAGTCGCTTGAAGGCATGAGCGAAGAGGACTTTCACGAAAAGATGGGTCTTATTTTCTCCTCTCAACGCGACTTACATACAACGTACGAGCTTCCTCGTCCCTACGGCTGTTACCGCAACATGATGCCCTTCTCACTAAATCAAATAAAGCATGGACGTTCTTCAAAAATTGTCATCTCACATCTCATCGACAATCCAGAGTTCCTTGCCCTCTTACCCCAAAAACTTGATCTGGAAATCGGAGACGAACTTCTTTCTTATGGTGGAAAGTCAATCAGACGAATTCGCAAAGAAATGGCGAAAACCACAGGTGGGGCAAATAAAGAAGCCGTCAGAAGACTCATGTTACAGGAATTGAGTTTTAAAATTCAAACTGCGAGTTTGATGCCAAAAGAAAATGAAGTTGCAGTCGTGTTTAGAAAAAAGAATGGTCGTCGCTACAAAACCTCTATCCCTTGGGTCAACCGAGGCCGCCTGAGTTGTTTGCAAAACTTCCCTGAGGAAAAACTAGGGCGATCGCAATTTCAAGAAGAATTCAATAAAATCTACAACAACACCAGCGAAGATAACCAAACAGCTGAGCCAATCGTAACATGGAAAATAATTGAGAATACATCTGGGACCTTTGGTGTTCTTAAGCTATCGAGTTTCGTACCTGAAAAAATGATGAGTAAAAAAGTGACGAAATTGATCGAAAATCTATTAAAAAATGAATTGTCCGGGACCACTGGGCTCATCATCGACCTTCGAAACAATCCTGGAGGTTGGATTGAATTGGGAGAGATGTTAGTGCCACTCTTTGGACCAAAACAGAACGTCCGTCCGCTGACTTTTAGCTTAAATGTGAATGAATCGGCTTTTTTCGTTGTAGAAAACTACTTAAAAAACCAAAGAGTGATTAACTCCTATAATGAAGCTTATTCTCGAGGAGAAAAACTCACTGTGCCGATTTCGATTGAACCGGTCAGTCACTTGCATTTCGCAGAACAGGCTTACTTCAAACCCGTCGCCATATTTACCAATTCAACCTGCTACTCCACATGCGATATGTTTACCGCCCAAATGCAAGATCATGGTTTTGCGACGATTATCGGAGAAGATAAAACCACCGGAGCAGGTGGTGCCAACTATGAGACGCTAGCTCAAATTTTCTCTAGACTGCCAGCAGGCAACAAGGGCGCCTTCAAGAAACTACCAAATTTTCAAGAGATGTCTTTTGCATGGAGACAGACCTATAGAATTACGGGTGAGCTCATCGAGAACGCGGGAGTGAGATCTGATTACGTGATCGCGACCACTCTGGACGATATCAATTTCGATAGCAGAGATCAGTACTTAGAAATTTCTAAAATAATTACGAGTAAGCTTAAGCCTTAAAACGATCCCGGATATTAATGGGAGTAAACTCCGCCACCATCTTCCCTTTCGGATAAACCTCATCGGTCAGGAACACTTTCATCTCTTCTAGCTCTGGCTCAGAAACCAGTCTCGTCCAAAATTTATTGGCCCCATCCCAAGAAAACCCACTGGCCTTTAAAATGTCTTTAGACTCAAAGGGTGCTTTGACACAATCAACTCTGACCTGTTTGGTTTTTGCATTATTTAAAATTTCTTTTAAGTAATCGCCCTGCAGAAGGATAAAGGCCAAGGCATCGATGTCGGTAAGAGCTCTGTGGCCCGCGTAGTGAAAGCCATGAAAAATGCTCAGTAGTTCTTGCTTGGAAGATAAAAAGCCCTTGCTCGCCCAGTCTACTTGCGCCAGAGAGCAGGCCCAGATCTTGGAGGCAGAGATTTCAGAGACCTCAGGTACAGCTTCAATCATGGGTCGATCAAAGCCGGCGTTATGAGCAAGGATGAAATCGGATTCGCCGATGATTCTTGAGACGATGCTCCAGTCGATCTTTTTCCCTTTCACATCTTCTTTAGTGATTCCGGTTATTTCGGTGATGGCCTCAGAGATCTCATTTTTAACTGGCTCGTTCAGTGAGGAATATTCTTCGACGGGCTTAATTAAATAATGCTCTTTCTTGTGATAAATCCACTTTCTTAGAGCGATTTCAATGATTTCATCATTTTCATAATCAAGCCCCGTGGTTTCGGTGTCTAGAATCGTACAAAAACCCATGTCAGGGGTTTTCTCGACAACTTTAGCGAACAAATCTAGTGGTAATTCTTTAAACTCGGAAATGGTAACACTGCGGTCTTTATTAAATACTTTATCGACAAAAAACTTTTTCATATCCAAATAATACACAAGGCCCCCAAAGAATGGAAGCCTTGTGATCATGAATTAGTAAACTAAAGTGATCTTCAACTTCTGAATTGTTTCAACTTCGTAACCATTATCAACTTTTACGTTGTAAAGCTTTTGAGCAAAGTTACATTTTTCAGTGTTTTTGATGCGAACACCAAAGAAGTTAATTTTAACAGTAGCACAAACGATCTGAGTGCCTTCAACATCCAAAAGAATTTCATTTGAAGTTGAGTTGTAGCTTAGACCAGCAACTTGTACTCTTTGGTCATAATAAACAGGTCCATCACCAACTTCATCAAACTTCATATTAACCCAAGCACGACCAAGTTCAGGGTTAATTTGAAATTCTTCGCGAATGCTGCTGACTTGGCTAGTTTCATAAGTTGGACGGTCATATAGTTTGATCTCTCCGGCCAAAGCAGAGAAAGCAGTAAGTGATAACATAAGTGCTAAAATCGTTTTCATTCGGAACTCCTTTAAGAGTGTGGTTGGATGCGCGATTTATAGCTTTGAGGCGCCAGGAAGTATTGTGAGCTATTGTTCAGAGATTGTGAGGAAGTCTTAACTTATAAGAAAAGTTGGACCATTACATTACCTAGGCTTATGTAACGGTCTTTTAAGGACAGACCGAATTCATTGATTTTGCATCAATCCTTATATCGGCCAATGAAATCATAGCGCTTCCATTGCTGACAATTGAGAATGAACGCTTTAGATTTCTAAGGTTTAAGCCTCTAGAAACGAAGCAACTAAGGGGCACAGTCAATTTAGTCCATTGTTTTGGCTTAAGATCATTAATCAAGTTAGTAATATCTACACTCGATTGATTCATTTCCAGCAAAAATGGTTCACCAACGAAAGAGTCCCTACGCAAATAGAAAGTGACTGCACCATTTGTTTCTGAGTAGTTAGTCAGATTTATCGAATTCTCTGATTCAAAAAAATAAGCACCTGTTTCAGCGCCACTAAAAGTTATTTGTCTGGCATCTTCTTGAGTGTCTTTATCGATAGCTACCGATTTTACAACTTTATTCTCGCTCTCCCCTATACCTGCGACAATCTCTTTCATGGAGTTTGCTGAATCTGAAACAAAAGTTTTAAATGGAGAGACTGGTCGCCCATTAAATATTTCAAGCTTATCACTTGATCCAGGATCATCTCCTTGCGGGAATGGATTTTCAGATAAATTATCACCAAGATTATCGGTCTGTGAGTAGTTGAGGCCATAACCAAAAGGAAATAGTGGCTTATAGTTTATACCACCAATATTTAAATCCGTTTGATTGGCATGACTAGGCCATGAAAAAGATAACTTTCCCTTGAAATCAAAATTAACTTCGCCATTATTTTTTCTAATAAGCACATCAGAAACGCCTACGCCTTCGGACCCTGGAAGCCAAGCAACAACAAAAGCATCACTAGAGTTAAGCTCAGGATTAACCCACAAAGGTCGTCCCGTGATGAAAATGCTTACAACCGGTATACCTTGAGATTTCAATTTTTTTAAAAGCGCAATATCCTGAGGGTAAGTACTTCCATAGTAGAGATTTTTGATATCACCTTGCCCCTCGGCGTAAGGCTCTTCGCCAAAAACAACAATAGCAACATCTGGCTTTGAAATATAGTCTCCGTTATGACTTAGTGTTGCTCGTCCTCCACCAAGTGTGACTGCCTTTTTTATCCCACTATATATAGAACTCGCTCCTGGAAAGTCTGAGTTAGTATTACCAGTCCCCTGCCACGTAATACTCCAACCACCACTTTGTTTTCCAATGTTGTCTGCACCAGAACCGGCAACAAGCACATTTGAGTCAGCACTCAGGGGAAGAATATTATTGGTATTCTTAAGTAGAACCAAAGATTCCCGAACAGCTTGAGTCGCAACTTCGCGGTGATACTGAGAACCGACTAGACTCTCGTTTTCTGCATGTTTACGAGTAGATGGTTCTCCAAGGTTATATATGCCATAACGAATTTTAACTCTAAGAATTCGAGTGACGGCATCATTAATGCGGGCCAATTGAATTTCGCCATTTTTAACTTGCTTGATGGTATTGTTAAATAAACTCTTCCAATCCTGTGGTGCCATGAACATGTCCACACCAGCATTAATTGCTTGAGGGCAGGAATCATTTCTACATCCTGTTACCTGGCCATGACCGTTCCAGTCTCCAATGACAAAACCGTCGAAATTCATTTTCCCTTTAAGTACATCTGTCAGAAGATATTTATGGCCATGAAGCTTAATTCCTTTCCAACTATTAAAGCTCGCCATCACAGTTTGCGCGCCAGCATTTATTGCACTTACATATCCCTGAGCATGAATGCTGATAAGTTCATCTTCATTTGAGGTATTATTGCCTTGATCGATTCCATCTTGTGTACCGCCATCACCAATAAAATGCTTAGCTGTAGCGATTAAGTGATTCTGATTAAAAATATTATCATTTTTACCTTGAAGACCATTAATCATGCTTTCAGCATACTTTTTAACAATCGATGGCTCTTCAGAATATCCTTCATAAGCGCGTCCCCACTTATCATTTCGAACGACAGCAACAGTTGGGGCAAAAACCCAATCGATGCCTGTTGCTAAAACTTCGAGGGCAGTCGCTTTTCCTATTTTTTCAATTAAGTTTGGATTATTGGTGGCACCGAGACCGATATTATGCGGAAAAATAGTCGCACCGATTACATTATTATGACCATGAACTGCATCTGTTCCCCAGATGATAGGAATATTTTTACCACTTTCAATTGAAGCATTATAGTAGGTATCCGCAAGATTTACCCAGTCAGCAATTGTGGCGAGTTTGTTATCATAAGGAAACGAGCCGCCTCCATTTAAAATAGAACCGAGCGGAAATTGTTTTAAATCATCGGGAGTTATAAACTTAATTTCAGCTTGAATCATTTGAGCGACTTTTTCTTCTAAGCTCATTGTATTCAAGATACCTTGAATTTGCTGTTCAATCGCTGGATCTTTTTTAATTACACTGCTGGTACTCGGCCAAGTCTGGGCAGAAATTTTAAAAGCAAATATAAGACTCATTATATAAATTAGTTTTAACATCAGTTTGCTTCCCCATTTTTAAAAACCTATAGACCACAAACGGGGGAATCTTTCAAGACATAGCGTCATGATGGGGATAGTTTTCAAAGCCGTAAGGAATTGAATTTATTAGGTGTTTGAGTGATTCAAATTGGCCGCCGCAATCATCTTCCGAATCACCACCAAATAATATACAAGCCCCCTAAGTTAGCTTCTAATTTTTAGTCTTTAGTCCAATTTTTTTGCGATTTGGCTTTAAAATCGGCGTCTCATCCTCGACTGCATCAAGCCTCTCAAAGACAACCCTAAATAGCTTATTTGTTCCATCTTCCAACCTAGTCATCCTATCGGTGAGAGAATTCTCCAACGCTAAAAAGCCTCTCAGACGCGTAAAGATTCTCATTATAGCAATATGGACCTGAACTGCTCGAGATGAATTAAGCACGCCAGACAACATGGCCAGTCCATTCTCAGTAAAGACGAGGGGGAGCTTTTGTTTTCCACCCCTCCCACTTTTTGAAGTCACAAATTGTGACTTCAAAAGCTGATACTCTTCGGGGGTAAGCTGAAACATAAAATCATTCGGAAATCGGTCCAAGTTACGTCTCACTGCTTGGTTTAGTGCTTTTGTCTCAACTTCGTAAAGGCCAGCAAGATCTGAATCAAGCATGACCTTTTGCCCACGCACAACATAGATCATGCTCTCAATTTTAGATAGCTCTGTGATATTCATTTCCACCTCTTTTGAAATGGACGAACCTACGGTCTTAAGGTGAATGGATCAAGGATAGGTATGAAAGATCATTCAAAATTTTAAAAATGAAACAATAAATTTTTATGATTTATTAGCTGCCGCAATCATCTTCCGAATCACCACCGATGACAGAAGTGCCACACCAACCATCACCACCGCCCAAAGAGTCAGTGTCCCAAAGTAGCCACCATAAACATTTTGAACGATTTCTTGGGTGATTTTTTGATCTTTCTCTATGGCAATAGAGGTTGAGAATACCGCGCCCACGATTCCACTGAGAGCAAGAGAAACTGAGAAAAGGCTCACTGAGAAGTTCTCGATATGTTTTGGAGCTACAGACAAGATAAACGACACGACCATGGAGCCCACAATAACTTCAGCAAACGCCTGGAAGAAGTGAATCACTAAAAAGACTTCGGGCCGAATGATAACATCACTGCCTATGTTTTTAACGGCTAAGGTTAAAATGCCGAAGGCGATCGCCGTCAACACGAATGAAAAGGAAACTTTAGAGGCGGTGGTCAGATTGATTTTATGTCTCTCAAGCTTTGAGAAGCTCCAGGCAATCAGGGGCCCCGCGACCATACACCACAATGGATTCATCGCCATGGCCGCTTCAGGAGCTATAGGAATGAAGCCAAATAAATCCCCACGCATCGTATTGATTGTAACCATGGTCATTGAGGTCATCATCTGTCCGTAGTAGACAAAAAAGGCAGTGGTCAAAACCGTCATAATTAAAATTGTGCCCATTTTTAAAGCTTCAGAACGAGTCGCCTTGAACATCAAACTAATAAAATAAAGAATGGCGGCGGCACTAATGCCGTAGACGATATTTTTACCAATATCCATGTTCGAAAACATAAAGAATACTAAACCAATCATGGCGAGCGACAAGATCCCAAAGGCGGCCCATTTCTTTTCAGTGACCGGCTCTTGGTCAATTTTAACACCGACACCAGCAAATGATTTGCGGGAAGATACCATAATCACAAAGGCCAATACTGCCATCCCACAGGATAACAGAAACCCGCCTCTAAATCCGATCACCAACACAAACATAGGGAATAAATACTGCCCAAGAAAAGCACCCACATTATTCACGGAGTAGTTCACTGGGTAGCAGTTTTCAAATTTTTCTTGTGAATCAAAAGTGCGCTTAAATAAGCTCGGATAGCTAGGGGCCATGAGACCTCGGGCATAACTGGCCAAGGCAATCCCCGATAAACTAATCGCAACATTGGTGGTACTGGCGCCCAAAAATAACAAGACGTATCCTGCAGCAAAAGAAAAGTAGGCGAAAGTTAAAGAGCGATAGGCGCCTAAGAATTTATCTGCAATGAAGCCACCAGCAATGGCAAACAAAGGACCGATGGCCGAGAAAGCACCCACTACCATCATGGTGTCGGCCTCGCTGTATTTTAAGTCTTCCAGAAAAAAGCGGGTCAGTATGACCATGACGCCGTAAAAAGAAAGACCAAAGGCCAATTGGCACACCATCAAGGACTTATTGAGTTTATTCCACATAAGAATGTATCTACTTTTTATGTGACACTAGATCAAATACTTTCACCAGTAACAACGCGTGTCACGGGTGATTACCTTTGAAGTTTGGCCGGCTAGCGCTATGATCGAAAGCAATCATGCGCACTCAGGATTTATTCAAAAGACTCTCTTCTCCAACCTATAACATTCCATTGGATGTGTTTCGCATCGGCGTGGGTCTGTTAAGCTTTGTGTATTTTTTGCGCTCACTTTTTGAGGCGCCCTATTTTATGGGTAAAGAGAGTCTAATCAATCACCAAATGGTGCAAAAGATTTTCTGGTACACCTGGCAGCCACTTTTTTCCTCTGAGATGAGTAGCGGGTTTGTTCAAGGGATTCTGGGCATTTCGATGGTCATGAGTCTTCTCCTTGTCATCGGTCTTCATACTAGGTTAATGGCGTTTCTCCTGTATCTCATCGTTGTCTGCAGCTACCGCTTTCATTTTCTGGTCTTTTTTGTCGATGACGTGGTTATGCATCTTCTGCTTTTTTGGTGCTTCGTGCTTCCCACTGGAAAAACACTCACGTTATTGCCGTGGCTTAAAGATCGATCAATTCAATCCCAATGGCTTAAGACCAAAACCGATGGCTTCACGCTCAATCTCTTTCTCTATAACATTGCTCTCATTTATTTTGTAGCCGGCATCTCAAAATTTACCTCCCCACTGTGGCTTGAGGGCGTCGCTCTTCTTGCAGTACTCAAACTTCCCATGGGATGGTTTGCTCAATTTCATCTTGAAAATCATGAAGCCTTACTCAAATTTGCCAACTACATTGCTCTGTTGTGTGAGCCTCTATTTGCCATGATCATTTTTCTCAAACCATGGAATAGGCTCAAATTATTTCTCGGAGTCGCCCTTGCCTTCTTTCATCTCTTTATCATCGCTACCCTCGATGTCCCGATGGCCAATATCGGCTGCCTAATACTCGCTCCTATTCTTTTCCATCAAGAACTGATGGATCTTATTTTAAAGAAAAAAAGAGTGCCTACTGAAGCTCAAGCTCTAGTCTATCCACAAAAACGATGGGCCAAGGCCATAGCACTATTCACAGTGATTTTCCTTACCGGTTCAATGGGCTGCTCCTTAATGCAAAACCAGTGGCGCTCTGCCCGCAGCTCCAGTGCTGAAACGGGCGGGAAGATTCAGACGTTTTTCTATTCAGGTCTTTGGAGCATAGGACTTGCCCAAGGCTACCGGCTACTTGACTGGATCGATGAGCGAAATTTTCATCAAGTGTTTTCGATCCATGAGCAAGAGGGAGAGAATATAAAAAATTATTCTCGCTCCGAGCTCGTCCCCCTTGGTATGCGAGGCTCATTGATTTTGTCTTACATCAGTGACATTACCTGGATGTATGTAGCTCCAGAGCACATTGAAGACGTTCGTGTCGATATCAAGCGCCGCTTATCAGATATGTATTGCCGAGAAAGAAAAAATAAAACAGCAGTCGAGGTTTGGCAGGCACTTACGCGAATCGACTCTTTTGCGCCCGATTACCAAAAACCAGAACTTCTTCTCAAATTTACTTGTGAGAATTTTAAGACTTCGGTCATTTAGGAAAAATATGTGCGGTATTGTAGGGATTTATTCGCAGTCTAAAGAAGTCACTCCGTCTCAGATGGAAGCCTCACTTAATTCCATTGAGCACCGAGGACCTGACGGAAGAGGGAGCTATTTCAGTCCTTCGCAAAAAGTTGGTCTAGGCCATGTGCGACTGGCGATAATGGATACCGAAGGCGGTCAGCAACCGCTTTTTAATGAAGATCGCTCCCTGGTCCTTGTGGCCAATGGAGAATTTTATGACTTTGAAAGGATACGAGAAGAACTTCAAGCTGAGGGTCATCGTTTTAAAACGCTCTCTGACAGCGAAATCGCCGTCCATC
Source organism: Halobacteriovorax sp. (assembly GCA_020048985.1). Classification (GTDB taxonomy): domain Bacteria; phylum Bdellovibrionota; class Bacteriovoracia; order Bacteriovoracales; family Bacteriovoracaceae; genus Peredibacter. Next base: position 53,457 of record JAIFLR010000033.1, read on the forward strand.
TTTTTGAAAGTCAGGGCCTGGAAAGCATAAAGAAACTCCGGGGAGAATTTGCCTTTATTCTCTATGACATCCATAAAAATGAACTGATTGCCTTTCGCGACCGCTTTGGAATAAAGCCTCTCTTCTATGCTCATCACCATGATCAAATCATCATCGCTTCTGAGATCAAAGCTTTGTTTGCCGCCGGTGTGCCAGCTCAGTGGGATGAAGACAATGTCTACCAATCAATGCACTTTGCAAGCCTAGAGGGATCCACACTTTATAAAAATGTTTTCCAAGTGCCACCAGGCCACTGTCTGCACCTCAAGCCTTCAGGAAAAACCCTGACAAAATATTGGGACACCGATTACCCCACAAAAAATGAATTAACTTTTTCCTCAGAAGAGGATGTGATTCGTGAGGTAAAGACAAAACTTGAAGAGGCGATCAAACTACGCACTCGAAGTGATGTCCCCATTGCGTGTTATCTGAGTGGCGGTGTCGACTCATCCACCGTCCTTGGAATGGCCAATCGATTAACCGGAAAAAAAATTCCCGCTTTCACTATCGCCTTTGATCATGAAGATTTTGATGAAAGCGCCCTGGCCGCCACCATGTGCCGCTTCACCCAAAGCCCCTTTCATCCAATCAAAGTGACGAATCAAGACTTCGCCGATGTCTTCTCTGAAGCGATAGAAAAATCAGACATGCCATTTTACAACGGGCATGCACCTGCGCGCTTTATTCTCAGCCGAGAAGTGAAGAAAAAGGGCTTTAAGGTTGTCCTCGGGGGTGAGGGTGCCGACGAATTATTTGCGGGATACCATTTCTCCCAGGCCGCACTCTCTGGATCGCGAAAGAGTGTTTTTAAAATTCTCTCGCGCCTAGTTCAAACTCCCACGGCAGAAATCTTAAAAATTAAAAACATCTCGCCTACTCTCTTCTGGGTCGCGCGAGTCTTGGGCTTTCCCCCAGAGCTCGCAGCAAGCCTTATGGAGCGCTATGAACATCTCCAGGAGTTTCAAGACCCTCAGTTTATCCAGAGGCACTTGAGCAGTGATCCCTACAAGGACTTTCTCTGGCAGTTTCCCATATATAAAAATCTTAGGCGCGCTCCCTTTCATGTGGTGCTCTATCTGTGGATGAAGTCCCATTTTCCCCAATACGTTCTGGCAGCAGAAAGACTGGACATGGCCCACGCAGTGGAACTTAGACTTCCCTTTCTCGACCATGAATTATTTGAAGTGACAAAAAAACTTCCCGCCTCGCTTCTGTATAAAAATAATTTAAATAAGTATTTATTGAGAACCATTGCTCAAGGTGACGTCTGCCCTGAAGTATTAACTAAACTCAAGCAACCCTTCGTGTCTCCACCAAGTACCTTAGGCAATGACAATCCCCTCTTCACAATGGTCTGTGATTTAATCCAAGGCCAGGACTTTAGAGACATCCCCTTCTTTCACCATTCACATATCGAAAATCTTATTCCTAAGATCAAAAAGATGGATGATCAAGAGCGGGCCCCCTATGATCCGCTCTTTTACTACCTTGCCTCTCTTGCCGTTTTAAAGAGAAAGTACAAAATCTCATGAAATCAAAAATATTTTTGGCCTTCATATTCATTTGCATTACCCGCGCCGTCGGCTTTGCCTTTATGCCCCCTCTACTCACCTTTTCACCACTGGCGTTAATCATCTTAAGTCCCTTCCTCCATCATCTGATTCTCGCCTCCACAATGATGCCCGCACTGACCTTTGTCTGCACAGGTATCGCCATCTCCATTTTTCAGTGCACCATCGGCTACGAATTTGGTCGCCGCCATGGAGCGAAGGCAACTGAGTGGTGTGAAACTAAGGGGCTAGTGTCGAAGGGAAAAGTTGACGTCATCACCGGCTGGCTTCGCATGAGTGCAACTTTGATTTTAATTATTATCCCAGGCCCCATCGTCGCGATGCTCGCCGGTGTGGGGGAACTTAACCGACGTGTTTTTTTTAGCGTCATGATCCCCACACAAATTCTTTGGATTTTGGCCTGCTATTTTTTAGGACTAGAGCTGGAAGTTTATCTCAAGATTGGAAAGAATTTGATTCAGGAGTACTGGATCATGATGACTGTTGCGCTCATTGCCACCAAGCTTATCTTGTCTCTGCGTAAGACTTCTAATTAAGCTCAGCAGAGAGCAAGATCATTCCGTAAGAGATCTGAACTTTGCCGGATCTAAAATCCTCATCAATAAAGCGAGTGATCTCGGCCGTTTCAGGATCATTAACCGCCCTGCCGCTCATTCTTGAATAGCACAGTACTTCTTGCTTTAGGTACAGCGCCATCTCCTCAATAGGAATAGTCTGGGTGGAAAAAGGTACATTTTCGACAACGATATTTTGGTAATCTAATTTTTGAAGCATGGGTAAGACTTTTTGTCCCCCCATGGAATCAACCGAGATCTTGGAGCAAAAGTCCTTCACGAGCTTGGTGAGCTTATCAAAAGTTTCACTCTGTGGCTCACAGGTTAACTGCGACCAATCGAGATCAATAATCCAAAAGCGAGACGGTCTTTTGGATTTTGCTTTAAAAAGATCGAGAATCTTTTGCGAGTTATCCACATGCAGTAAAAAATACCTCATCAACACCCCGTCAAAGCGGGAAAAGTCGAAGGTCGAATCGCGGGAGAACATATCCACCTGGACGGCCTCAAAATTTTCACAAAGCAGTTTTTTGCACGAATCCACGCATGGCTTGCGTTTATCGATGCCAACAAAATGAATATTGGGGTGATCCTGAGCTAAGCGGCCAGCGAATGTTCCATTGCCGCAGCCAACATCTAAAACGAGTGAGCACTGATTCAATTGGTGACGAATGAGAAAAGCGTGATGTTCGGGATAGGAAATCTTCACTTGAAGATTTAAATGACTTTCTACAAGTGCATCGAGTTCGGGAGCGGTCATAAATTCTCGTACTTCACTTAGGCAGCGATTTGCCTCTCGATAATCATTTTAATGTTTTTGGCTTCTCTAGACTCTTTCTGACCATTCAAAACGAGCTGCTGCAGGCGCTCTTTGAGAAAAAGCAGAGAATCTTTCTGGGAACGTTCTGTAAGTTTAACTTTAGTGGATTTGTCGAGTAGCAGCTTTTGCAGAAGTGGCTTCATGAGTCCTCCTAGATGTGTATATATAGTTTAACCAAAAATTGGAAAAAATATATTACAAATAGTTACAACTCAGGTTTATTCCGGGATTTTTTGGAACTCCTGGGACATCAGGGCCGAGGAGCTCAGCCTCCAGTAGCAAGTCCCCGCATCATCTGCTCGTTTTCCCGGAAGAAGCCTTTGGTAAGCCTGAATTTGGGCAAGGTAATTTGGCAGAGTCACAGGTTCACTTTCAAATTGTAAATCCATGACACGATAAGAATTGCCGGCCCCCGTGCTTACAACCACCGTGTTCGTATCGTGAAAGTTAGAAAACGTGTAATAGCGGCCTGACACTTGATCACGAAGTCGCAAACGTCCGTTCTTTTCCGGACAAGAAATATAAAGTCTTCCATTTTCTATTTTCTTAGCACTCAACACCTTCTTTATATAAACTCTTCTGGTTGAACAAAAACCACCCGGATTTTTCATGCGTGCTCTTGGATCTCTCTTGAGCATGTTAAACAATTCACTCGCTCGAGCTTCGCTAATCGCAGTGTCATTTACATCTTCCAATTGCCGATTTAATTGAAGATACAAACTTAGCGGCAATGCCTCTTCAAAGACATCCACATATGGGGGTGGAGTATCGTCATCATCGATACTGTATATTTGGGCAATTTCGATTGGTTCTTCATCAACTTGGGCAAAAGTAGAAACAGAAAGCATGAGTAGGCAGAATATAAACAGCAGTGATTGCATATTATCCCTCCGTTCTGAACCTCCCTAATGATCAAGGGGGGTGATTTAGTTGTCTAGCGCAAGTGCATTGGCCTCAACCTTCCTGCGGCAGGCTGACCCAGTGCTGTGGATTTTTCAGACTGGACTGACTCCGCTCATAGAGCTAAAATGCGTCTCAAATTCAACCATAAGGACCAAAATGAGCGATATATTAAGACTACAAAT
>JAIFLR010000027.1 GCA_020048985.1 Halobacteriovorax sp.
TGAGTACGGATGTGGGATTGGTCTACTCTCGTATTATCCTGAACGGCAACGTAGACCTCTTTATAGCCTGTATAGATTGGTTCTTTTTTTATTGGCTCATCAAAAATATAGAGATTATTTTTCAGGCCATAACAAAAACTCTCCACCACTTGCTTACTTCCCGAGTAATCTTGAGACAATGTACCTTTGGTCTTTTTAACGTAAGTGATGGCCGAAGCTACGTAATCTTTTTTTTCTTTAGGTCCACAGCCATCACAAAATCCTTCGATAAAAGCGGCGACTTTTGATTCTGTTTGAGTCAAGGAGAACTCACCAGTCAGATAGTGAACGCTGGCAATGGTCTTTGCAGCATTGGCCACGGCACGAATATAGATTCGGTGATTCAGTTGTATCTTTTCAGCGAGCAGTTGATTGTCTTCCCTGGATTCTCCTCCCGCATTTTTAAGAAATGTAGAAAGGCTGGGGTTTCCCAGTGTGGCCTGAGCTTCTTTAGGAAAGAGTTGCTCGTAAGGTGTGTGAGCATCCATCGCGAGAAGGGAAGTTGTGTTGGTTCCAAAAATAAAATAGGGGATTCGGAAATTTTGCTTTTTGCCCGCTTTGGTTAAGGAAATATCATTCCAGCGATTGTAGAGACGGCCTTCTTTAACACCGCTATATTTTCCTAAATGATAGATCATGGAGTCAGCAAGATTTTTTCCGTAGGCAGATACTTTTTTGTTTTTGGTTTTACTCAACCATCTCTGATGGAGAGTTTCCTGGTGAAGAGTCGTATAGAACTCTGTCTGGAGCTCAATCCAACCGGGGGCCCAGAGTAAATTCATGCGGCCTTGATCTTCGACAAAGGCCCTGGTCAGTTGATCAGGAGTGGTTTTAAGTTCCCGCGCCAGCTTGAGTTGCATTTGAGTTTGTGTGTGCTGCAAATATTTGATTCGAGAAGGACTCTGGAAAAAGGAATCACGACTATCCACCATAAGATTTTCTAGCGACTCGTGGGTCGCAGGAGTAGTCTTGGCCCAAGAATAAGTGGCGGCCATCAATAGTGATAGATAGAGGGGTAACCTTCGCATGGAGAGCTTATCGGAGTTGGGGCGAATTAACTTGAGCGGATTAGTCTTGCTTAGTAGCTTTTGGCCGTCACGTAGATTCCCGCAGGGAGGATTCTCTCATCATTTTGATGCTTTACGCCCAATTCTCCCGGTACAACTTCTTTCCAGCGGCGGTCGTAGATCATGTTTCTCAGGGCTTCGGGCTGGACTCCATGCGTGTGACTGGTGAGAAACAGAAAGCTGTTATCTTTATTAAGGACTGAGAGCATGAGCTCACTTAGAACGTGAATACTTTTTTCAAAATCCCAGACTTCTTTCTTGGCCCCATGACCCCAACTTGGTGGATCAGCGAGGATACCATCATAGGTAAAATTCTTTTTAAATGAATGTTTAAGAAACTCCTGAGCATCTTCTTGCACCCAGCGCACACTTGCGGCCGGAAGTTTACTGAGGGCGAGAGATTCTTTACCCCAGTCCAGAACACCCTTAGAGCTGTCCACGTGAAAGACTTCAGCTCCTGCTGCTGCCATCACGAGGCTAGCGCATCCGGTGTAACCAAAAAGGTTAATCACTTTAGGTGCGCGACCTAATTTTTCTTTGAGAAATTTAACTTCATTATAGAGCCACATCCAGACAGGGATTTGTTCAAAGAACACTCCGCAGTGACCAAAAGAAGTAAACTTCAAACGGAACTGAAATTTTTTACCATCTAATTCAAATGGAAGGGCCAGAGTTGGAGAAGGCTCTTTTCGGTGCTCCCACTTTCCGCCGCCATCTTTAGTGCGAATACACTGAGAGCTTGCTAGGGCCCACTCATTGGCGTTTAAGCGCGGCTTCCAGATCGCTTGTGGAGCAGGTCGTGAGACTTTGATGCCACAGATGATTTCTAATTTTTTTCCCAGACCTGAGTCCAGAAGTTCGTATTGAGGGAGTTGTTTTGTGATCATTTAATTTCGAAGGTCACTTGGATGTTAGTAGAAAAATTTTGAGTCCCGGCCTCGATAGAAACAACCGGTGCTGCATCCATCATGGCACCCTTAGCGAACATCGCACGCTCAGGATAAGGAGTTGGCTGCTGCTGAAGCATTGGTGACTCGATGACGCTTTGAACTTCGCCGACTTTAAAGCCTAGTTTTCGCGCCAGCTGATCTGCCTTTTTGCGGGCATCATTTGAGGCAATATCCAGACATTTCAAATATTCGGCCTGTGATTTTTCAAGTGATAAAAAAGTGACCATTGAGCCAACATTTTGAATGCCGACTTTAGAAGCTTCTACCATCGCCTCACCCAATCGAGAAATCTCTGACGTTGTTACTTCAATCGTCATGCTCGCTTTGGTTCCCTTGTCTACGTAGTGGTCTTTTTCGTATTCACGAACCGGGTACACCGTGTAATTAGTTGTTTTGAGTTCACTATCAGCAAGCTTGAGTTTCTGGATTTTTTCTTTGAGATCATTCATCTGGGAATTAGTTTTTTTAACCGCTTCCTTTTGATCTTTGGATTGGTTTTCTGTTGTAAAGCTCACGGTCCCACGGTCTGGAACAACTTTGATCTGGCAGCTTCCCTGTACCTGGACGCCTTTAGTTTCAGAGGCGATAAGTGGAGAGCTGATTAACAACAAGAAAAACCATTTCATTATTCAATTCCTCTGAGGCTTAAGTCCTCAAGAGTTACTGGGGCGTTCTTATCATCAATTTCCATCAAATAAAGAATCCCTTTAGCTTGAGTTTCATTTTCATAAGTCGCGGCCAGATCCATCGCCTTCATGACTGAATCAAGAAGATTTCTTTGGTCTTTAAAAGTTACGCCCTCGTAGGTGTTTTCTCTCTGAGCTATACAACCGCTGGTGCGCATGAATGGGTAATAAGGAGTCTGTTTATCGACGTTGATTTTTCCAGTTCCGTGAATGCGCAGAAGGTTTCTTCCCATGTCACGAGAAACAACAGCTGATCTCCACCAGTCACTCTCCTGAGATGAGGCAGGTAGTAGGCTTTTCATTAAAACTTCATTTGATGATTTTGGAATGAAATTCAAAATCATTCGACGGAATTTCCCAAATGACATTTGAGCATCGGCCGAAGGCATGACTGAATCAATAGTATGAATACCCTGAGGAGTATTTCCATTTCGAGAATAACTTGGAAGACCTTTAGCAGAAGAAGCAAGGGAAGGATTTGACCAAAGAGTTCCGTCTTCCAATCTCACAGCTTCACCGTGGACGTTCTTCATTACCATAAGACATGGGTAGAGGCGGTTTGAGCGGCAGAACATAAAGATCTTCACACTCTTAACGTACTCACCGTTCATATAGGTCGTAATATCTGGCGTCTCATAATAAAGGTCTGCCACCATATCTTCAGTTAGATCATTCATTGTTTCTTGATCATCTTTAACGTCAAAATATTGGGGATGAGTTTTCGCTAGGTCAATGATGTTAGTGTGGCCTGAGCGAGCAAGATCATCTTCATAGGCAGCGATCAAATAAATAATTTTTAAATCAACTGCTGGTGACTGAAGAGCAGTCGTCAGTTCATTGTTTAATTCATTTGGAAGATAAGCCGCGCGCTTGTATTTAATTCTTAAAATTCCCAGACGAAGTTTTTGGGCCAGGTCATAGTGAAGTGGAATTTCATTATTCAAGAAATCTAGCGCCGCTGGAGAGTTCTCGTCGGCAAGATCCCAAAGAGCATCCACGAAAAGTGACTGATCAAAAGAAGAAAAACCAACGAATGATTTTGTTTTAAGTTTATTTTGCGAAAGGATCACTTTTTGAAAATCGTGATAAAGAGTTTCTTCAACAACCGAAGAAGAAGTGGCCCAGACTGAACCAGTTAAACCTACAACGAAAGCCAGCGACATCAGTTTGAACATGCGCTAATCCCTTTTGAATTTATTAGAGACTCAAAGCGTAACATTTGAGTGAATGGCTCGACAAGGGGTGTAAGGAAAGTTTAGTTCTGCATGTAAACAATGCTAGTCATACTGGTGTAGACCTTTGACTCGTTGAGCCAAATGTTTCCCGCCTCGCAATCATAGCTTTGATCATAGCGGACACTGCAGTCGTTCCCGTAGCTGTTTCTTACCAGGTACTCGCAACTCTTCTCGGAGTCGTTCCAGCGGCGCCCGACAAAGGGTGACGTATGGAGTTCTGAAAGTTTAAAACCCCGGTTGGCGGCGTCCTTGAGAATACGGGAATCATAATCCAGTCCCACTAAACGACCTGCCTCAAGCTGTTCAGAAATCCGCGAAAAAATTCTTGGATTCTTGAAAACCATCCTTACTTTCCAATTGTACTCAAATGGACGTCGATCATCACGGCAGACCGCCTTACGAAGTGAAGAGTAAAATTTCTCAATCTTTTTATTTTGCAGCAGCTGCACAAAGCCTGCAGCGTCGACGTTCTTGAAGCTGTAATAGAAAGGGATATTCTCTGATGTGAGGGAGTTTTTAATATCATGAAGTGCAGAGATCTCTAACATTGCCTGTGCTAAAGGGACTTGTGTTTGAGTCTCGCCATTTTCAGTTCGGGTAACTTTTGTCCATGATTCGGAGGGAAAAATGCGCTCCGGGCACAAACCATCTTTCATGGCGTTGATGAGGGAAACTTTATTGAAGCCGTTTTGATGAGGCATGAGGCGAGTGAGTGGATTTTTTCTTTTCAAAAGATTCAAATCTAGCCAGCGCACAAAAAGACCGACTCGTGTTTCGTTGTAGCCAATAGCGATATCAGCTGCCGATATTTTTTCCGACTCGTTGAAGGCGTGACCCAGCATATCGGCACCTGTAAAGGCATAACACCAGGAAACGTCTTGTTGGTTTCTCACTTCACCCAAACTTTCATTTCTCAGGTCGATGGGCGTGCAGTTTTGCTGCGAAGTCGGAGAAAAAGCCGAAGCAATTGCAGGAATGAGTAAAAGCAATAAATAAATTTTCATTTAATCATTCAAACACAGGCAAAAAATTTGTCAAAGCATTGATATAGTTGAGTTTTATGCTTTGTTGACCTTGACGTTGGCCAAAACAATATTATCTTATTGATGTTGCATATAAATTTGGAGTTTAACTATGTTTAAGCGGATTTTCTTATTTGTTCTTACAAACATTTTGGTGATGGTAACCGTCTCCATCGTGTTGAGTGTTCTCGGTGTAAACCACTACGTTACGGCTGCAGGCCTTGATTATACTTCTCTCATGATTTTCTGTTTGGTTTGGGGTTTTGTGGGTTCGGGTATTTCACTCATGCTCTCAAAGTTCATGGCCAAACGAATGATGGGTGTGGAGATTGTGGATGAGCGCGGGCAGTATGCAGATCTCGTGAGAAAAGTTCACGCCCTTGCGCGTGCTTCTGGTCTCACAAAAATGCCTGAAGTTGGTGTTTATCAGTCTCCTGAAGTCAATGCATTCGCGACAGGCCCTTCAAGAAATAATTCACTGGTGGCCGTGTCTTCTGGTTTGCTTCAGCAGATGACAGTTGATGAAGTTGAAGGTGTTCTGGCCCACGAAATTGCTCACGTGGCAAACGGTGACATGGTGACGATGGCCTTGGTTCAAGGTGTGGTGAACGCATTTGTCATGTTCTTCGCACGTATCGCGGCCTTTGCTCTTCAGAACGTTCTCTCTGGGGACCGAGATGATGACCGTCCGGCGGCATCAGGTTTTGCCTACCATATTTCAGTGATGGTTTTTGAGATTGCCTTCTCTTTCTTAGGAATGTTTGTCGTGGCCTACTTCTCAAGGATTCGTGAGTTTCGTGCCGATCAAGGTGGGGCGCAATTTGCGGGTAAACATAAAATGATTTCTGCTCTTAGACGTCTTCAGCAGAAAATTGATCTGGTTGATGATTCTAATGATCAGCTCAAGGCGATGAAAATTTCTTCTAAGAAAGGTTTGATGTCTTTTTTATCGACTCACCCTTCGCTTGATGATCGTATCGCTGCTCTAGAGCGGTCTCGTTAAGGATAATGTTTTATTGTAATCTGATATAAGTTGGTTCACGACTTGCTCGACACTCGGGCAGTCGTGGATCATTGAACACCCCTGACCAATTTCAATTTCTCCATTGACCATATCACCCTCAAGCATACCGGCCTTAGCGCGTCCGTGGCCCAGGACTTTAACCATCTCTTCTTCAGAGGCCCCGATGTCTTCGAGCTTTTTTATTTCATCGAAAAAAGCATTTTTCATAAGTCTGACGGGCACATGCTTTTTCATCATGAGCATAGTGCTGGCAGGATTTGAGTGAAGGATAGCTTGTTTGAAATTGTCATGGGCACTTGATTCGATTGTCGCCACAAATCGCGTTCCTAGTTGAACACCCTGAGCACCTAAGGCCATGGCGGCAGCTATTCCTCGACCATCAACGATTCCACCGGCAGCGATGACTGGAATTTTTACCGCATCCACTACCTGAGGGATGAGTACCATGGTGGTAATTTCATCCCGGCCGTTATGGCCACCAGCTTCGAAGCCTTCGGCAATGATAGCATCACATCCAGCGGCTTCACATTTTTTGGCCAGTTCAGGACTTGAGGTGACGTGTATAACAGTGGCGCCCTGGTCTTTGAGCCATTTGGTATAAGTTTTAGGTGAGCCAGCAGAAGTGATAAAAATTTTAATTCCCAAAGCCAGTGAAGTTTCCAACTGCTCTTTTGATTTTTCGTATAATAGAGGAACATTAACCGCCAGGCGCTCGGGATGAGAAGTGAGATTTTTTGCTTTAAGAATATGATGTTCAAGCAAGTCCGGTTTCATGGAGCCGGCCCCGATTACACCTAAGATTCCCGCATTCGCCGAAGCTGCAGCAAGTTTCCCGCCAGAGACCCAGACCATACCGGCCTGGATAATAGGGTATTTGATTGGTAGCAAAGTAGTGATGGTCTTCATGAATCTATTTTGACAGAAATGAATCAATATTGTCATCACTAAGTGCAGGAACGGGAGAGCGATCGAGCTGCAGGAGAATATCCGGATCACTGGTGCCGTTTAATGAGGCACGGGTGCTTGTGCGCTTGGGCCCAAATTTTTCACCCTTATGCAGAGACCATCCTGCCTCAAGCAGACTTTTACGGATTGAGGAGCTGGCCGAATAGGTGGAGAGCAAAACCTCAGATGTCGCGTGGTCTTTTAAAAAGCTAAACCACTGCTTGGTCCATAGAATGGGATTTCGTTTGGGAGAAAAAGCATCTTGATAAACGGCGTCCCACTTTACTGCATGAGTTTTTACAAATTCGGGGAGAGTTTTTCTCGCGTCCCCGCAAAGAATCGTTAAATGAATTTGATCATTATGGCATTCTAGAATTTTCCCGTTCCATCTAAGATCTTTTAAAAACGGGTGAGTGATGTTTTCCTGACGAAACCATTCCAGCAGTTGTTCATCAATTTCCAAGGAAATAAAAGACCATGGCCTGTTTGAATTTTTAAGCACATCAAAAGTTGTGAGAAAACCAATGCCCAAACCAAAACCCACTTCAAGAATCGTGAGTTTGTCCTGGGAGTCGAGTTTGTTCTGAATCTGGCAGCCACCAATGTAATGAAGAAGCGTTTCTTTGACCGCACCCGAGGTCGAGTGACAGGCCTCCTGAAAG
>JAIFLR010000017.1 GCA_020048985.1 Halobacteriovorax sp.
GAATGGTCCCAAATGCTTGCCCTGCATTTAAGATCCATTCTGGTTCAAGAAGAAAAAGATACCCCCATTTTTGAGCTGGCCGGATTCCATCTTACTTTCACCACTCGCCACAAGGTCGAGCAGCTTCTTAAAAAAATAAGTCTTCGGGATGAACTTCCACTACAGGAAGTTCTGAATTCATTACCCCTAGAGCAGTTGAGAAATGAAGAAATCACCTCCAAAGAAAGAACCAGAATATTGCTCGATGTTTTAGAACAAAGACTTGATCCCCTGAAAGAGAAGCTTCAGGCAGCGCTTACAAGCTGGAAAGAAAGTTTCGAGAAAAATGGGATATCTCTCCAAACTGATCAAAGCTGGGAGAGCCCAGAAGTTAAAATCAGTTTTACCGTGGCCAGCGATGAAGAACTTCACAAAAAAATAAAATCATTAAGCGAACTCAAGCTGAGGCCTTCATCTTATCCAAAGTAAAAAAAGACGCCATCCCACTTAAGAGCTTTGATGAGATCTGGGGACAAAGTAAAAAACCTTATCTGCACAAACGAGACTCCCTCAATCTTTTTCTGGCCCATAAAAAAGGTCAACTCTTAAAGCTTGCGCCCGATGCTTACGGGCAAGCGGGTGAGCCTCACTATTATTTTATTCATGCCTATAACTGCATCTATGAATGTCAGTACTGCTATCTTCAAGGCTACTTCAACACCCCTGATATTGTGTTATTTGTGAATCATGAAGAAATTATCGAAGAGATGCAAAAGACCCTGGATAATCATCCGGACACTAAAGTCTGGTTTCATGCCGGTGAGTTTTCCGACTCACTCGCCTTAACTCATTTAACCGGGGAACTGGAACTCTACCACGAGTTCTGCCTAAAAAATCCCAGAGCGATCATTGAACTCAGAACAAAATCAGTTAACGTTAAAGAACTCATTCAGCTAAAGCCGCTTAAGAATTTTATTGTGAGTTTCTCTCTCTCCCCTCAAAAAATGGGAAAAACCATCGATCTTAAAACTCCTTCAACCCAAAGTCGCTTAAAGACGATGGATGATCTGCATAAAAAAGGCTTCACCCTTGCGGCCCATTTTGATCCCATTATTTATCAGGATCAATTTAAGTCTCAATACGAAGGACTCCTGATCTCTATGCAAGAACTCGGTTTAACCAATGTCCTTTCCTATCTTTCTATGGGAGTGGTTCGTTTTACCAAAGACGTCTACCGTGAAGTCGAAAGAAATTACCCCGACTCCCCTCTGCACTCAACTCCCATGATTAAAAGCTTTGATAATAAAGTCCGCTACAACCATCCCATGCGCATGTGGATGATGAACACTGTCAAAGAGCTCGCCCTGAAATACGGAGTCCAGGATTCGGCGATCTATTTTTGTATGGAAGAACATGCTTAAGCGCCCCGAACTTTTTCAATCAGGCTATCATCTCTCCCATTTTCCTCTCTCAGATGAAATAAAGCATCTAGTAGAGACTGAAAACTGGACGGAGCTGGATAACGAGTTCAAAAAACTGACCGCCAAAGATGGACGCTTGTACCAGTTTCTGAATGCCTATCATGATTTCGAAAACATTGAATTCATCATCAGCATCAGGGACGCCTCAAATGAATGGGAAGAAGACGGGATTTGGCACGATGACGGATCAAGAGTTTTTGCCTGCTCACTCTCCCTGACTTTAGGGGAAGTCAAAGGAGGCAGGCTCGGTCTTCGCCGCCGGGGTGAAGAAGCCTTCGTTCAAATACCGACCCCGTCCTTTGGGGGCATTATCCTGTTTTTGACTGGAATCTATGGGTTTGAACACAAAATCCACCAGGTTATGGAAGGAAAACGCATTATCATTGCTGGCTGGTGCAGCTAGTGTCTAAGAACTAGACGGCCGAAAGCAAAATTTCATGGTTCCCCCGTTCTCTCGACTAAATTTGATATCATGCCGAAATGAAAAAAATACTCCTCATTCTCTCATTTCTCCTATCTCTTTCAGCTCTGGCCCAGGACGACAGTTTGGCCTCTGGAATGATGCCAAAACTTTATAGAAAACGCGCTCAACCTATTTTAAATATTGGACTTGTTTATTACGGTGACTATTACAAATTAGCAGACCTAGAAAGAGTTCAAAAACTATTTGAAAAACGTTTTTTTGCCGCCACTGGTGGAACCTTAAGTATCAATACGGTTGTTAAGGCCGTTATCCCTTTTAAACACAAAATTGAAAATTACCCTGACTATCGTCAAGAACATGTGACGGAACTCGAGCGTCTTCAGCGCCTTTGGTATTACGACAACGTCGGAATCAATATCCTTAACGAAGTTTATCAACAGTCAAAAGCGACTCCTGAAATCGATATGGATCAGTTAGATGCACTGGTGGTAATAACAGGCGCACAGTTTGATGCTCTTGGTTTTGCCAGCGGCCGAGTGGCCGTCACTGAAAACCCTATGGAAATTGCCTGGGGTCTCCCTGATGGAGGTCGAGTTGAACTGGTAACTGATGCTCGAGTAGTAGATGAACTTATTCATGAAGTCGGGCACACACTTTATCTTGGTCACGCAACTGAACAATGCCAACAGGCCGGGATGAGCTACGCCGAACAACAAGCATGTTGTGCGACTTCCCCTTCAAAAGACGATGCCATGAGCTATTGCCGTCAGAGAGAAAAAGTAAATGAGAATTTCTTCTACGGGTTTAGAGATTGCAATCGCAGAATCATTAAAGAAAAAATTATACCCGCAATGCTTTCAGGTGGGCAGTGGAGTATTGAAAGTCGGGAAGTGTGTGAATAATTAAGCTTCAGGCGCCTCAAACAATCCAGGAATTGAGAGATATCTCTCCCCAGTGTCATAACAAAACGTCAAAACTTTCGCGTTCGCTGGAACTTTTGAAAGATACTTATTCACTGCCGCTAGCGACGCTCCAGAAGAAATTCCAATAAAAATTCCTTCTTCCTTGGCCGACCGCTGGGCCATTTCAAAAGCCTCTGCCTTAGTCACCGTTACGACTTCGTCAATGATTGATCGGTCCACAATGCTTGGAACGAAGCCAGCACCAATTCCTTGAATCGCGTGAGGTCCAGGATTTCCTCCCGACAACACTGGAGAATCCGAAGGCTCGACTGCTATCACTTTAGTGCCAAATTTTTCTTTGAGAATTTTACCCACGGCAGTGAGGTGCCCACCAGTACCAATACCTGTGATGAGGTAATCAAGTCCCTGAGGAAAATCTTTAATAATTTCCTGGGCCGTCGTTTCAGCGTGAGCTTTGAGATTATCTTTATTATCAAACTGCATCGGCATCCATGAGTTAGAATTGGCCGCAACTAGTTCACGGGCCTTTTCAATGGCGCCCTTCATGCCTTTTTCTTTAGCCGTCAATTCCAGGTTCGCCCCGTAGGCGGCCATAATTTTTCGGCGCTCAATGGACATGGATTCCGGCATCACGAGAATAAGTTTGTATCCCTTAACTGCACAAACCAAGGCCAAACCAATTCCTGTATTCCCAGAAGTTGGCTCAACAATCGTCATGCCTTTTTTAAGGTCGCCTCTTTTCTCGGCTTCTTCAACCATGCAAAGAGCGATTCTATCCTTAATGCTGGCACCTGGGTTCTGCCTTTCAAGCTTCATCCAGATCTCACCATGAAAATGAGAGAATAATTTATTCACTCTAACGTGGGGAGTATTACCAATAGCGCCAAGGATAGATTCTATTTTCATAATTATTTTTTCTTCATTTTGTCTTTAACAACATCAAACAAAACATTGGCAGTTTCTAAAACCTTTCCAGCAGTGGCTTCGGCTTTTGCTTTAAGATCATGTTGATTGATTTTGCCCAAAAGTTCTTCAACTTTTTTCTGAGCATCCTCTCTTGAAACTCCCAACTTCTCTTCAACCAGGCTAACCATCATGTTGACGTTGCCCTTTACTTTCTCAAGATCTGCCGCAGAAATTTTTTCATTAAAAGTTTTCTGAGCTAATGCTGAGACTTCTTTCCATTTTCCGAGAAGTGCTTCTTTGTCTAAATTCATCATAAAACCATTCCTTATTTAAGAAGTGACTGAACTGCTTTTATGATAGCAGATGAATCCACATGGTGCTTAGCATACAATTCATCGGCGCTATAAGCACTTTGACCAAACTCACCTTTAACAGCAAGGCTGACCGCTTTGAACTCGCTACCCAAAAGTTTGAGTTGATGAATCAACTGTGCGCCCATCCCGCCAATAAGCTGGTGATCTTCCACTGTCACGAGCTTGGCACCTGACTCCTGAACCCATTTTGCAATCTGCGCAAAGTCCGAGTGATTAACAAAACTATGATTGATGACTGTGACGTCACCAAGGGCTTCGGCAGCTTTTAGACCATGGGCCACCATTGAACCAGAAACCACGATGGCAGCTTTTTTGCCTTCAGTTAGTTTTTGAGGTTTATGGAGGTCATAGTTTAGGTTTTCTTTCACTTCAAGAGCAAAATTCTCGCGTCCTACAAAGAAGATATAAGACTCACCATCTTTGCCGGCCTCACGCTCTTGGGCGGTCTTTTTAATCGCACCATAAATATATTCTTCAGCTTCTTTGGCCGAAGCTACGTTCACAATATTCAAATGAGGAATACTGGCCAGGGCACTCATGTAAGTCAAAGACTGATGGCTTGCTCCATCGGCAGCATCTTGAAAACCAGTGTGAGAAAAGATCGCCATCACTGGAGCTTGAGATAGAGAGGCCATGATGAGTGGAAGGTTCCCCTTCGTTACACCGAAAGCCGCGAAGGTATCAACAAAAGGAATGTACCCCAGTTTTGATAAACCCACTGCTGTTGAAACCATGTTCGCTTCAGCAACACCTACATCAAGATACTGATCAGGAAATTCTGTTTGAAATGCCTTAACACCCGTTGACCCCCCTAGATCTGAAGTCACAGAGAAAACCGGGTATCCGTCTTTGGCTGCTTTGATTAGTGCTTTAGCAACACCAACTTGAATTTTATCTTTTTTAGGACCTGTTGATTCTTTAGCTGCTGGTTTAACCGTTAACTCTTTGGCCCAAGTTTGAAGCTCGGCCGGTACGTCATCGTTGCCCCAGATTTCTTTTAAGAAAGCATGAATGCCTTCATCATGGGCCTTAAGTGGGAAACCGTGACCACCTGATGAGCTATCAGCAGTCGCCTTCACACCGAAACCTTTAATCGTTTTAAGCCAAAGACAAACAGGCTTAGTGGGATCGGCCTTGGCCTTCGCAATTGCTTCTTCAATTTGGTTATAAACGGCATTGAGATCATGCCCATTCTCTACTTTAATTACATTCCATCCCATTGGGGCAAAGGACTCAAAACTTCCCTGCATAGAAAAGGAATCTTTATCAATGCGACCACCAAGCTTGGTATTATTATCTGAAACCATCATCACGAAAGGATTAAGTTTTCCTTTAAGCGCCAAACCAGGAATCGCGGCAAAAGCCTCTTTGGCTTCCCCTTCCATCGCCGCACCATCAGAAACCGAAACCACCGTCACTCTGTTATTGCCGGTAAGCTTGTCTGCTAAGGCCACACCCTGGGCCTGAGGGAGTGCTGAACCAAGAGGTCCGTTAGAGAGCAATACACCTTCAGGGTACAGGTGAGATTCACCGTGACCCGTCAGCTTAGAATTCATCGAACGGAAGCCTTTAAGGGAATCCATAGTTAAATCGCCGTAACCAAGAACTGCTCTTAAAGCATAGATCCCGTTTTCAGCATGGCCGATATCATTAACGAAGTTGAAATTCTCAAACCAATTTTTCTCTTTAAACATAATGGCGTGCAAAGAAGTCCAGGCCTCAGTCATGGCAGATGGTCCACCCCAGTGACAAGCGGCCCCACCGTTGACGGCCGCCAGATCCATTAAGGCGATCAGGGAACGGGTAGCCTTAGGATTAGCGACCTTAACTTCATTTTGCTTCGCGTCTTTAATGCTTACGGCATATTTAGGCGCCGAACTAGGTGCTGGCAAAAGTTTTGATTTAATATTCAAGGGTTTAAGTGCCATGAAGACCACCTTTATGAGAGGAGAAATAAATGAAAAGAGTATGAAACTAATTGTGCGCTTTATCCACAAGAATCCAGAGAATATAAGACTTTAGTCTTGCCAAGGTGCTTAAAATTCAATAAAGTTTCGGAACTTAATTTTGATTATCACCACAAGGGAATTTTTTATGGCACGTCAATGTGATCTAACTGGTAAGAGCCGTCAGGCAAACCATAAAGTGTCTCACGCTAACAACAAGACACGCGTTTTCAAGCAACCAAATCTTAAAACGAAAAAAGTTTTTGATCCTGAATCAGGTCAGACTATCCGTCTTAAACTTGCTACTTCAACAATCAAGACTTTGGATAAACTAGGTCTTTCTAAATTCTTACGTAAATACTACAAATAATTGTAGTATATTTTTTCAATAAAAAGCTTACGAGCCCCCGAATGGGGGCTCTTTTTATTTGTATTTATGTTTGATTTTTATCCGGCCCGACACTCGATCAACTGACTGGCCCAAATGACATGCTCAGGGTTTCCATCCAAATTCTGCATCACGATGATGCCTTTACTCTCAAAACTTAGATACTTCGATTCATTATTTTTTAAGCGAAAGAAAAACGTGTCTTGTTCTTGAACACCCGAAAGGTGGCTTTCGAGTTGATAAAGAACAATCGGTAAATCTTCTGGATGAATGCGGGAACTCAGCCATTTGCCAGAGCGGCCACTTTCCTCATTTTCCATTTCTAGGGACTCTGACCAGTTGGGAGAAAGCGCGATGGCACCGGTTTGTAGATTCCAATCCCAAACATAAAAGCTTTCATTGTTCATAGGCAAACCCTCCGTCTCCTCTAAAGCATAAAGGAAATACGGATGTATGGTGGAAGTTTACTCTAAAGATTGCGTTTCAGGTGCTGATATTGAGGAAGTAGAAAGGGTTTCATAAGAGAAATGAGGGGCCCAAACGGGCCCCTATCGTGAACAACTTAGTAAATTACTTTTACATTTTTGATTACAGCTCCAAAGCGAGCCTCTGATGAATCAGAGGTAAATTCAACTGTAATCGATTCTGTTTCTGCGTAGTCTGATTCGTAATTTGTCCCTGCACCAGAAACCTTCTCAATCACGGCACCTTTGCCATCTTTAATAATCACGAAATCATAATTGGCCTCAGTCTCATATTTCTCAATAATAACCTTCACGTACTTCGCACCAGGAAATGTATAAGTCTTAGAAATTTTTGCGTTGTTAGCATATGGGTGGGCCGTTTCAAAAATTTCACCCAAAGACTCAGTTCTCCATGCACCTTCATCAGGACCCTGACGTGGAATACGAGTATCAGTTAAAAAGTTATAAGCATCAACTCGTCCGCCAGCAATGGTTGTTTTACGGTAAGCACCGGCCGGGACAGCTGTGGCCATCAAACGGTCACGCACGACTTTAACATCTTGTCTGCCTTCTTCAGCAATGAAGAGTCCAAGCACACCTGAAACGTGCGGAGTTGCCATAGAAGTTCCTGAATATACTTTATAAGTATTATTCGGGGTTGTTGAAAGAATGTTGTGTCCTGGGGCCGCAACGTGAACTGTGCGTTTACCAAAACAGCTGAAAGTTGCCATAGTATCTTGATTGGTATGAGCTGCAACACTCACAACGTTATCTACCTGGTAGTTAGATGGATAATGAGGAGCAGAGTCATTGTTTGTCCCATCATTACCAGCAGCTGCAACAAAGAGAATCCCTTTATTTTTTGCTGCCTTAATAGAGTCTTCAAGCGCTTGTGAAAATCCACCGCCGCCCCAAGAGTTACTCATGATATCCACGTTCATTTTTGTCGCGTAATCAATGGCCACAATCGCATCAGCGAGTGAGCCAGATCCCTCGTCCGAGAGAAATTTAACGGCCATTAGAGAAACACTATCCATAACTCCAGCTACACCAACACCATTTGAGTGTTTAGCGCCAATAGTACCTGAACAGTGAGTTCCGTGAGAGTTCCCATCCATTGGATTGCCGTTTTTAGCATTGGCATTCCAACCATGGATATCATCAACGTAACCGTTACCATCATCATCTTTATTATTACCTGCGATCTCTTTGGTATTGACCCAAATATTATCTTTCAAATCAGGATGGTTATAATCAATCCCTGTATCGATAACAGCGATCACAACATTTTTTGAACCTTTGGTAATGTCCCATGCTTTCTCAGCATTGATATCAGCACCACTTACGCCCACTGAACCAGAACTGCCGCCATTTCTGTCCGGCTCGTTATTACCCGTATTAGTCAGACCCCATAGCTTTGTGAAAAGTGGGTCGGCCCCGGCACCAGCATCGATGGCCTTATAGATGAAGTTTGGTTCAGCATAAACCACTTCAGGAAGTCTCTTGAGTTCAGTAATCAGAGAGAGAGTTGATTTTGAAGTTGTTTTCAAAACCGCGTAGTCTCCTGAAAGGAGCAGCATGTTTTGTTTAAGATCAGCTCCTAAAAGCGATTTTTTGCCCAGGAACTTACCCATGAAGCCTTTTCTCACTTTAACGACAACCTCACCCGGAACAGAGGGGATTTCAGTCGATACAGAGTGAGCGTGTGCCACTGCCATCATACTGAAACTCACGAAAACGGGACCGATCAATTTTTTCATTAGCTCTCCTAGCTGCATCCGGCGAATCCTTCGCCTTGAATAATGATGTGATCTTTAAATCATAGGCCGAGCTTAAAGATTTCTCTCGGGGGTAAAAATGGCTAACGCAGTCAGTTATTTAAACAGGATTAGTCGGCCAATATTTGCCTAGAGTTTCAAATTTTCCGCAACTGAGTGACAATGCTAAAGAGGAGAATTTTCTACATGATTTATAATAAAAGCGGCCACCCTATTGAAGTGAAAAAAATCTCAATTCGTGTCTGGACCTTGCGAGATGAAATCGAAGCCGCCATTGGAAGACGCATGAAAGAATGTGAAGCCGCCGGCATTCCCCTTTTCATTGATGATATTAAACGCTTTTATAACATGAATCTTCAAACCTCACTTACCGATCAAAGTAATGTCTTGCAGCTCCATAACAAAAGCGATGAAGCAGAAAGCATGGCAAACCTGATGGAATCTTTAAACGAAGAAGTGGCCGCTACCATCGATGGAGAAGCTCCAACCGAAGGTGCTGAAAATAAAACTTTCAACCAGGCCGAAGAAATACTGGCCGAGCAGACCAAACAAGGAATGGAGACTAAAAAACCGAATCCAATTCTTGAGCGCCCTTACCAGCGTCAGGCCCCGGACTTAGATAAAATTTCTTACGGATTTACCCTACTCTCAGACATCAATATGGAAAACATTCTGAGCTTCAATAAGGATAAATTTTTGCAGGGACAATCAGTGGTTGTGGAGTTTTTAATTCCTCAGGCATTTACGATGTCTGCAACTGTCGCCTACTGCCACTTTTATGCTCTCAGGAGCCGGATCATTTCCTCCACTAAGCCCGATTACCGCCTTCAGTGCAAGTTCAGCTTTTCCATCCCAACGGAAAGAGATACTCTGCGCAGCTTTTTGAAGTCGATTGAGCCAAACATTCCCCAGCCGATAAAAAAGGGCAAGGTAGAAGCTGAAGATGATTCCCTAGGAATCTAATTTCAGTGTAATCTATTCTTTATGAAGGCTTACCTCAGACCAACTTTTTCAACTTTTTTAGTGATCCTCTTCGCGATGATCCTGGTGTTTCTGGGATTATTTGCCGAAGTCTTTGAATCCCAAACTCCCGAAGTTGATTTAGCGCAAATTTACGCGAACCCGGTTCCGGTGGCAGAGCTCCAACATCTCAAGTCCTTAAGAATTACCAACAAACAAGGGACTTTTCTTTTAGAGAACACTCATCTTGAAGGTAGCGCCCAGGGCCCGTGGCAAATGGTGGAGCCTCAAGCGCTCAAAGTTAAAGATGATGTAATTCAAAAGATTCTGGATGCTCTGAATGTAATTAGAGTGAGAAATTTTCACCGCCTGGAGCCAATCAACATAACCAGTTTCTCTCTGGATAACCCAACCTTAACTCTGAATTTCACGACCACCAAAGATAAAGCCTTTGAGATTAAAATGGGTCTTATCAATCCTATTGATAACTCTGCCTATCTCAGCCTTTCCTCTCAAAATCAAATTTATCAAATTGACCCCATCGAAATTACGCTTGAGAGCTACGACATTTCTCAATTAGTGGAATCAAGAGTTCTCGCTGTGAATTCAGAATCTCTCGTTTCCTTGGAGATTTATTCCAGCGCCGGCCTAGAGATCAAACTTCTTAAAAAAGATGACCAATGGCTGGATCAGAACGGACTCTCGCTTGATGGGACAAAAGTAAAAAGATATTTTGATAAACTTGAAGAGCTTAAAAGTTTCTCTATTCTCAGCAATCTGACTGGCCCACAACAAGAGTTCATGGAAACGGCGATGGCGACACCCATCTACACTCTTAAGCTGATTTCAGCTCAAGGGGTGAGATCCTATTTTGTGAGTGAAATCAAAAATGGCATCCCAGGCATGAATCTCGCACGCAGCAATTTCTACGCACTGAGTGCGGAAGAGAAAAAGTCATTTGTGTTGCTTGAGAAAGATCAGGCGAAGGCTTTTAATCAGAAAAGTAACGATCTGAAATAGCATCTCAATATGCTTTTGGTTTTACGAGTAGTTGCTCCGGCAATGCTAATCCTCTCAGAACTTAAGTTCACGCACCTTATCCAGCATTCCTAGATATTTTGAAAACGGCAGGATAGATGATTGCTTTAATCTCACCGGCGGCTATTAATTCCTTTGCCGTCACAGGGCCTGGATCCCATGAATCCTCCCTTTCTGGACGTGGGGAAAATGGACGAGACATCTCTTGGGGAAGATAAGTACTCATCAATTTTTTTCAATCTTTCAATACCACTGACATTTTAAAAATATGGAACTCTGATAGCTCTATTGAGTACAGCTCGCAGGCTTTTCTTAGTGAGTGCCTTAGAGCTAGTATTGTGTGGTTCAAATCGTAATGTACTGGCATGTGGTCCTCAAAATGTTTATAGAGGCATTCTCTAATGGGAGGTGGACAAATAGTTTCTAGGTAGTTAACGGAGCAATTATAATAAATTTAGAAGAGAGAGAGTACTGTTTTTATTGATATGTACTATCGTCAAACTCAAGGGTAAGCATTTCAGGAGAAGAATTAGAAAACAACTCCGCCATATATTCCCCGTAATGATCAAGGTAAAGTATGTCACCAATATGCGTAGGATACATAATTGAAATAGGAACCCCATTTTCTGTTGCGGTGATATGCACCTTTCGTTCTAAAACACAGTGAGCAAGCTCATGATAAATAACCTCTTCTCTATTTTCTACGGTCATTTGCTCCCAGATACTCTTTGAAATCAAGATAGATGAAATTGTCCCGCCATTTTTTGATGTTAGAGTGCATCTCCCGACCTCTCCTGGTAAAAGACTTTCGCTAAAGTTCGCCTGTAAATGCTTTGTGGATCTGCTAACTCCCGCAAGGAGCATTTTTTCTTTAAAAGTTTCAACATAAGGTTGAAGTTCAGTATGAACATTATAAGCGGGGGGCTTAAACACTCCACTTTCACTTTTGGGCTTACAAGACGTAATAATTAATAAAATAAAAATCAAAAAATAATTAAACATACTATTCACGAGACCTCATTTCGCCAAAAACAAACTCATGTTCTGAAATTGGACTCTCAAATAACTCATAAATTAATTCATTGTACCGCTGGATATATATGTAATCCGGGAACAGGCTTGGATTTAAAATGCTCTCTGGATTTAAAAAGTTATTGCCTTTATGAGGTCTTCCTAAAACACAGTGAGCGGCTTCGTGAAAGATGAGTTGTTCTCGGTAGGTATTATTCAATCCTTGCCACATATCATTATTGATTTTTATAAGCTTGTTTTGATTGCTATTAATAGATGAACATTGGCCGACATATGCTCCTCCAACATTGTTTTCTAAAGTAATAATAAGATTTGAATAGTCTAAACTCCTTCCAAACATATTCCCAAAAAAAACAAAAAGCGAAATATATGGCAAAACTTCGCCCGGAATAGAGGTAGAAATTATTAATGGATATGTTGTATCGTTGGGCAAGTTCTCATTGTTGGCAACGTCCGCATCGTCTACATTATCTTCATTTTCATTGCCAACTTCACCACTTTTTTTGTTTTCGATTTTCTTGTCCGATTTAAAATCGGGGATTGTAACATTCATACAGGATGTAATAAGAAGTGTTATCAAAAACCAAAAAGGGGCCTTCATGTTTTCCTCAGTTATTTCATTTTCCATAGACCGTTTATATTGAATCGGCTTAAATCTTCAGGAAATTGAATCAAGATATCTTTTTAAATTGCGTAGAAACCAAGATAAAGAAATCTTTACTTTCAGTTATTATAAAATGCAATCATGCGTTAAGGGATTAGGCACTTTGCATACTAAAGCTTCGTGTATAGATTAATTCGATATGAATAGCTCAAAAACTTTTGCAAAGATTTGCTGGTACACCGCAGGTTTAATGATCCTTGTGTTATTTTGGGATCATTTCACTCTCAAGGTAGACACAACCACCCTGGACTATATCCTGGTCAAGGGCATTATTATAAGCTCATACATTTTGATGGGGTTTTATTCACACTACTATCAGAAAGCAAACTGGCAGCAAGTTGCTTATGGGGTGCTATTTTATTTATATTCATTTTACGGCATGGCCTATCTAGATATGACTTACTCATTCTCGTTTATTGAAGCCTTCTTGGTCATGGCGATAGGAATTAAAACTTCTTCACGCAATTTCATCCTGGTTAGCATGCTTGGGTTAATTGGATTGATTGCAGGTCATTATTATGCTCCAGAGCCTACCTTTGTGGCAGTTGGACAATCTTATAGACCACACTCATTTACCGTGTCGTTTATTCTTTGGACCTTGGCCTTTGTGATTCATTTTTTAATAACCCGACAACAAGCAACTATTAATGAACTAAATGAAAAGTTTGCGATCATTGGAAAACAAAGCTATTTTTTGATGCATGAAATAAAAAACCCTCTGGGTAGAGTTGTGGCCAATGCTGAAGCTGGACTGACTGAAGACATTATTCAAGATATAAGGAGAGATTCCCAGAAGATTTCGGCAATAGTGAATAGTGTCGATATTCTTATAAATGATCCAAAATCACTTTCAAAGACGTTCACCAGCTTTGACTGGAGTGAGATTAGTGAAAGCCTAGCTCTTGATTTTAATT
Organism: Halobacteriovorax sp.; assembly: GCA_020048985.1. Lineage (GTDB taxonomy): Bacteria > Bdellovibrionota > Bacteriovoracia > Bacteriovoracales > Bacteriovoracaceae > Peredibacter. The sequence goes on from JAIFLR010000017.1 coordinate 13,272, forward strand.
CCTACCTTAATTCAATGAATATTAAGTACGATTTTTCTGGTCTCAAAGGAAGATTTTATGGAAATAAATCACTTTTGTACCAACTTTTAAAAAATCATATAGTAAACGCCATTGAGGCAATAGGTTTTAGAAAAGATGAGACCAGTGAGATTCGTGTTAACCTGGAATCTGTAGGTCAGAATCTTCATCTGATTATTACTAATACGAACAGTTTCATACCTCCCAAAGACCTAGAGAAAATATTTGAACCACATTTTACGACAAAAAAAAGTGGAACTAATAAAGGTCTGGGTCTAGCGCTCTCAAAAAGTATTGTCGAAGCGCATGAGGGAAAAATAAAAGCATCTTCAATTGAGAATAAGACCTCATTTTTGATTACCTTTAGGTGTTAGGAAGCTTAAGGGCTTATCCTTAAGACAAACTCAAGCTTATTAATTTCTTCTTAATACTTTTGTTGGCCTTGTATATTCTATACAGAATAAATGAATCTTTATACTCTAAGAGAATGATTACTTTGCCCAAGGTCTTTTTATTCGATGACGACGAGTCAAATCTCAAGCTTTATAGCAAAAACTTTGATGATAGTTTCTTGGTAAAATGTCTACAGAATCCACATCATTTCAAAGAGGCCCTTCAAGACGATGCCTGCGCTATTTTAGTCGATGTTATTATGCCAATTATGGGCGGAGTAGAATTATACGAAATAATCAAAGCAGACCCTAATTATAATGGATGTCCAATAATCTTTATTTCAGGATCAAGTAGTGAAGAGACCAAACTGAATGCAATAAATATTGGGGCCCAGGATTTTTTAACGAGGACGATGAGCAAAGACGAGATGATTTCGAGGATCAATAATAAAATTGATTTTTTTCGAAACAATCGACAAGTTTTTAAATTGGGTAGTGTTAAAGTGAACACTTCTGAACTTAAGGTCTACTTTTCAAATGAGAAGATGGAGCTTACTTTGACAGAACTAAAAGTCATGAAGTTTCTTATTAAAGAATTTCCAAAACTTTCAAGTAGAGAAGAAATCAATCAGGAAGTTTGGCCTGATCAGATTGTTTTACCTACGACACTCAACACTCATTTATCAAACTTGAGAAATAAATTTCCCAAATGGGAATATGACATCCTGATGGTCAAATCAAAAGGTGTTGGGCTAGCACTTAAAGAACAAAGTCTAGTTTAGAAAGCAAAACACCTAGGTTTATTGAATGTCACTTGTCCTAATTCTTATTTTTTTTCCAATCCTTAGTTACGCAGCAGGTGGGTTTGAAAAACCTGTTTTATGGTCTGCCAAAGCGGCACAGCATGGCGGGGCGTATGCATCGGCAGTAAGTGGAGCCGAGGCGCTGCTGTTTAATCCCGCAGCTTTGATATCTGAAGAAAAAAAAGAGTTTCATTTTGGTATAAGTGCTGCTTCAGGAACCACAGAATCACCTATCGTTGAAAACAATAAAACTGTTAAAACTTTCAGTGGCCCCGTAACTCCTTTAGGGGTGATGTATGCTCAAAAGCTTGATGAGAAACAATCCATAGGAATTGGGATCTATTCTATTGGTGGCCTTGATGTTGGTTTTAATAAAGTTGATCTCTCGTCCCAAGGGGCAGAATTCAATAATTATAAACCTGATGTTTTTGGACGATTAAGTGTGCTGGAATTGGGACTAGGCTATGCTAGAAAAATAAATAGCAACTTGAGTCTCGGGGCAACTCTGAGGCAGCACTACGCGAGCGGTGGGTTCTCTCAATTACAAGTCAGTCAAGCGAAAGGTCTAGGGGGAATGGGTATCCCTGATGGGACTGTATTGGCGATTTCAAAGGGTGAATTTGATGACCTGAAAGGTTATTCACTTGGCTCCTACTTTCTGGGAGCGAAGTATATTTCAGATGATCAAAAAACTGGCGTAGCACTCACCTACCGGAGTCAGGTTGATTTTGATTTGAAAACCAAGGGATCTGGCGAGATTGTCTATTCTGGAACGGGTGCTGCTGTTTCAGGTGCAACCGCCGGACAAGTGAACCAAATGACGGGAAATCAAACGACGATTTCAAGTTCAATTCCTGAGGCCTGGACAATTTCTGGGTTTCATAATGTCACTCAAAATAATACGGCACATTTTGAATATACCTGGACCGAGTATTCGCATAATAAAAAACTCGCTATCGACGGAAAGCTAACAAACCCAGTGGATAATACAACGAGCGCAGTATCGGACGTGAACCTCAACTGGCACGATATGCACGACTTTAAATTCGGTTGGACGAATACTTCAATTGAGTCTTGGATCTTTGGAGGCGGATATTCGCTTACTTTGCCGGTTACCAATGAAGATTATGCTGGTCCAACGTTCGCAGCACCTGGAAATTACCAGCACTTTTATGCCGGACTTGGAAAGGCATTTACGAATTTCAGAGTGGACGCTGCCTATGAGTATTATTTTGGGTCTGGTTCAGGGAAAACAGAAAGGATTGAAACTGCCAATACAGTAAGTCCTTCAGTAGAAGGTCAGCATGCAACGAGGGCCTATGCATTTTTCTTGTCGATGTCTTATTACTTGTAGGAATCGATTTTAATTAAAGCCTCGACGTAATTCGTTTTCACCTTGGCCCCCACTGGGTGAGGGCCTTCGGCAAATTAATCTTTGATGTAGTAGATATTAAGATCGAGAAAGGCGGCATTATTGTAATCATCGTATTCATAAGCCTCACCAAAATAAACCTTGAGATCTAGAGTGTTATCGTATCGGTTATTGAAAAAGTCACCACTGCGCTTTACACTCGCTGCTGTCCTCCAGTAATCAGTCGATGGGCCATAAACATTAGCGAGAGTTATTGTACCTGTAATTGCAGCAACGCGAGTTCCAGGATTGAAATCATAGCTATTGAGCATATCAAGTCCTGTTTGTAAGGTATTTGATCCTAGTGGAAGATCTGCATTACCTTGAGGAGATACCCTTCCGACAAGCTGATCGATATCACCATAGACGCCACCAGCTGCATCACAATCAGACTGCGTACTTGGTGTTCTGCTGCAAGAATAGGCAGTTGTAGCAGCGGTCACTATTTCCCAAGACCCACCAGCTGCAGAACATGTTCCAGACGTTGTGGGGGTAATAGATCCACCAAAAATCTCACATACACTGACTGCCTCGTCTGTGTATGGGGTCGATGTAAGTGCAGTAAATTTTTTACTTCCAATATTGCAAGTTCCAACACGAGCATTTGTGGCCCCGACACATCCATAAACATCCGGTACAGCGACTGAGTTCCAGCTACCTGCGATATTTTGACACTTAGTAGAGTCTAGATCATACCCCATGCAACTTATTCCAACGTGAGCACCTTGAGAAACGTAAATGGTTCCTGTTCCACCACCACTATTAGATGAAGAGCCGCCACCACCTCCCCCCTTGCAACCAATGACAACAACTGAAATCGCTAAAATTGCTAAAATACTTTTTCTATTTTTCATTCGAAACTCCAATGTTTAATCTCTCGTGTTTGTTATCGAAGAAATGATTAAAATAGTGAGTAAAGAATTCTTTATGAAAGGGCATTTACGAATTGCAGAGAGGATGCGGCCAATGAGCAGTATTTTGGATCGCATTCTGGATAACGAAAAGAATAGAAACCGAAAATACAGTAAGTCCTTCATTACAAGGGAAGCATGCAATTAGGGCATAAGCATTTTTCTTGTAGATGTCTTACTACTTATGATTTTAAAATGGATTCATTTAAAAAAATGTTCTATTTTAATGCCAAAAACATGGTACCCGATTTCTTCTCATCTTTTAAAGTTGTCATGTGGACTAGCTCTCCCCTCGCTGAAAAAGTTTCCCCTGCCTTAATTAGCTTTCCATTTTCATACATTGGAATCTGTTTGAATCCCATGTTCTTATAACTATGGACATACTTCAGGTTAGGTATCTCTCCAAGCTTTATGGACCGACAAGAAACTTTCTTCTCTTTGGATAGGACATCATTTTTTATTGCCTCTGCAAAAGCTACGCAATTTTCTTTGGCCTTAAAGGTGACAGTAATGGGAAAACCATGGGTATCTTTCAAACCAAAAAGCATTAAAGTTTTCTTCTGTTCAGGCGTTGAAAAGACCTCATCACCAAATTCGATTTTAACAACTTCCAGATTGCTCGTTGGGATATTCATTGATTTATCTAGATGTTCTCTGACTAGTTTATCACTACTGTTTTCACAAGAAGACAAAATAAAGATTATAGGCAAGAGATAGAGTTTCATTTGAGGTCCTTTGAAAAATATTTTAAAAAAATGAATCGAACCCTCTTAAAGCGAGAGTATTAAAATTTTAATAAATAATCCCCCAAAGGTGTCTTTCGTTCTCTGGGGGACTATAATCTAGAAAAAAGCATCGAGTTTAAGTAGATTGACTCTGAGATCGTTAACCTTATCAGGAGAGCCAGCCCCAATTGAAGTAAATGAACCAGCAATCTCTTCATCATATTTAGTCATGCTATAAGTGATTGATGGGCTCCATGTGAATGTCATGCTAGAAATCGATCCCAGTTTATATCGCTTCCCTGCCTCAAGAATGAAGGTAGTAACATTACCTGTCTCATCTATATCTTGATTGAGGGCCGGGGTATCTTCTTTAAGATAATCAATTTTCTGATTAATATACGTAACACCTGCAAACCAACTATTCGTTAAATCATCCGAAAAATTATAAATTAGACCTAGCCCGTAAGTAAGCGTCTCAACTTCTTCATAGGAGTCATTCGTAGTATCAAATAATTCTTCAGAGCCTGCGTAGCCCAAAATGAATCTTAACTGGAGTTGAGATACCACTTCCCTTGAGTAATTCAATAGAAGAGATTTATTATCCCCCTCTTTATCACTATGATCTTTATAACTACCAACGACAAAATTGGTATTAAAGTTTCCCTCTTGATTGACAATGTCACCAACATCAAAAGTAATATTGTTCTTTGTTTGCGCAAACGCTGATGACATAATTAAAGACGCTGCAAAAAGACACACAAATTTCATTAAAGACTCCTTTCTTTATTTTGAATTTTAATTAAGGCCATATTTTCTTATTCTATTAATTGTTCCATATTCTCCGGCGCATCCCATTTGGTCCATAAATGACGACTGGTACTTGAAATCATCAGAATTTCTTTTTCGTAGATCAATAATGAAACAGCCAAGTTCTGATTTGTTTGCCATGCTTAGAGCAAAAGAGTAACGGGGAATTGTTTTATTTAAATAAACCAACTGCATAACTTCTTCGGCTCCACATTCTCGGCAGATTCCTTCTGCAACGGGCTCACCAAGGAGGGCCTTTACTTCCTGCAAAGATTTACCCTCTAAAGAAGAGAGCTTTTTTATCCTTTCACTTCCAGAATAACCGTTAACATCACCTTTCATTGAGGCACAAGAAACAAAAGAAATCGCAAGAATCATTAAACAGACTTTCATATAAGCTCCTAATTATAAGTAGACTAACTCGTTCTTTTACCTTTTAACCTTAAGCAAAAAAAGTATTCTCCGCTTTCCACTTTTGAATTGCTGGAACAACCCAGAAAGAATAGATTCCAAAAGTGATGCAGCAAAAAAAGAACCACTTGATCCAGTTGCCGAAAAGGCCCACTGCTGATCCTTCAAACTTAAGTCTCTTTCCGTCAATAAGTGTGTGCTCAATAACCCATCTCTCTTTCATGACGAGTGCCCATGGGTAGCAGATTCCAAAAGTGCAAACTGTTACCAGAAAAGCGAGAATACCAGTGACAAGGAAATCCCCTGCTCCACCATCGAAAACGACGTCATTTTTTTGAAGTTTAATTTTAGGGGCGCGGATTGCAACTGCTTCCATGAGATACTCCTTTAAGTTAATTTGTTACGAACAAGTATCGATCGAGACGTAGAGTCTAGGTAATAAAGATTTCTTTATTCAACTTGTGGCAAGAATTTCACGAATAAAGATTAACGGAGGAAATAATTTATGAAAAATAAGTCAACGACCACGCTTCTTTGCTTTTTTCTTGGGGGCATAGGAGCTCACCACTACTATTTAGGAAATACGGGAAAAGGAATACTGTATAGTATTTTTGCAATTACTCTTATTCCAGGTTTGATCTCATTTATTGAATTTATTATGCTGGCAACGATGAGTAGTAATGAATTTAATTTAAAATATAACGCGGCATATATCGATCACTCGGAAGAAGAATCAAAAAACCTGGATCAGCTCTCAAAACTTCATGATTTGAAGGTGAAGGGTGCAATTTCAGAAGATGAATTCAAAAAAAGAAAAGAAAAACTTATTGCTTAGGCCAATTAGAACTTCAAGCAAGGTCATTTACCAGCCTTGCTTGATTCCCAGAACACCCGACCACCCATTGAGAGATGATTCGTTATCACCGAAATTTTGAGTCCAGCGCTGGTATTCTGCGCCAACATAAAAAGCTCTGAGGGCCGTGGAGTATTTCAGTAATCGTACTTGCCCGCGGATCCATCCAAAAGGGTCTGCGCTACCGCTAGGTGAGGATAAAATTATAGGATGGTAGGCATAGGCAAGGTTCGCATTGAGATGCCAAGAAGGAGTTAGTGGATCGATAATTCCCAAACTGACTTCGGGCCCTATACTGGAAGACTGCTCAGATGTGACAGAATCATCTGTTCTGTCGCCAAAAAATGAAGGAAGTCCCAAATAGGAAGCACCCAAACCAAAGGCCCAGCTCTTTGATTCAGTCACAAATGGAAGAATGAAGTTGTAAGAGAATCGACTCTGGAAACCGGACTGATCTCCAGAAGTTAGGCGCAAGGCTGAAGTTTCGAATTTGTGGACAAAGCTTTGAGGTCTGTTTTGAAAGAGCCAATCAATATTGAATCCAATTCCATTAAGGTCACTTTGTTCGAGACTGGTATCAGTTTGTTGATTTTTACTTAAATAGGAAAAGCGGGCAAAAGAGAGACTATAAAAAAACTGATGCCTCCAAAAGAGCTGAGTCAGAGTTTTTTTGATTGTGGCCGATTTGCCTGAAATCACCTCCAGAGTAGAAACGGATTCATCATTTTTTATAATTTTAACGATGGTCTTTGGTGAATCTAGGTAGCCAGGTGCCAATGCTTTGATCATGATTGTTGTAATACCATCTTTTAAATCTTCTTTAGGGAAAATGTAGTTGTTTTCGTGAAGGATAAAACGAAGATTCTTTGACTCTGCACCTTGAGGTTGAATGACATCAACATCGAACTTTTCTGCGTTGTCTATTTTTTTCCATTCAAGAACAACTTGCTTAGAAAAGTTGACCTTGACTTCAGGGGCATCAAGCTCCCCTCCCACTCGCTCAAAACTTCGAAAAATGTTTTCTGGGATTTCATTAATTTTTCTCATTTCATCTCCGACCCCATGAGCGAAAACGGCGAAAGAATAGGTTCCCAATTCTTTTAAATAAACATTTTCCTTATTCAATGAAGTTGAGGAGTCGTACAAGACTGCTTTGTTAGCATCTCTAACGATCACTTGGTAAGATATCGCATCGGGAACCTCACTCCACTCAAACCCAACAAGTGACTCAATGACTTTTTCACCTTTTGCAGGTCGATTCATTGTTGGGTTAACAATCTTAACCTTTAGCTCAATATCCTCACTCCATTCCCCTGGCACACCACGGTCATCAATTGATCTTATTTTTAATGAATATTTTCCGGGTGCAACTGCATATGACCAATTAGGATTTGAAGTTTTAAATTTTCCTCTCGAAAAAACTTGATCATCTTGAATTTGAAATAATTCGACTTCATATTCTTTTGCTTCTGGAATTTCTTCCCAGTCAAGGTCAATCCAGCGGTTGTCTTGAGTAAAGGCAGACAAAGAAACTAATAAGAGGATGGTAAATAGAATAATCTTCATCTAACTTTAATACCTTTAATCTTTGGTGCTAGAACCTTACTCTTTTCTGGAACGATGATTTCTTTAATAGATGGGGCCGAACTTTTACGCTGGTATTGATCTTCAAAAATAGTTTGAAGTGAATAGATACCAGGGAGAAGACCGCTAAATTTTATCTCACTTTCCATAAATTTCCTCTCATCAAGAAGAATACCCTTGGCGTTAATGATGCGAGAAATAATTGTCCAGTTCTGTTTATGATTTTTAACATCCATGACAAGTTCTCCTCTGGAGCTAGCAAGTAGTGAATCGTCTCCAGCGAATTGAGGCGTTGGAGGTAAAGGCGCCTTTTCAACTTTGAATTCATAGACTTCTGATTCACCGGAAATATGGCCCGACTCATCAACACTAGAGACCTGGGCATAGTGAAATCCGTCTCTCGATGGACGATAGGGGGAATTGCTCGTGGCAAGTTGGAAAACTTCACCATCACTCATGTCGGCCTTTCTAGATATCTTTAGAATATAGGCTTGTCCAGGTATTGGCGTCCAGTCCATGATTACAATCGGGAAACTATCGAGATAATGATGAAACTGGCCTTGAGTCTTCCATTGGATGGTATGAAAATCTTTAACTTCGAAAATTCTCTCAATAGGAAAAGAAGAAGTCTTACCATCTTTGGACTCTGAAGTTACTTGCCAAGTGTACTTACCAGATCTAGAGATATTGACCTGGGCCTTCTGGGTAGTTTGCTGAATTTTTTTATTAAGGCCAGGTCCATTAACTATTAGCTCATAACTTATGGCCTCTTCCTGTGGGGCCCACTCTAGCATGACTTTAGAAAGCCCAGTAGATCCCCGATAAAATATGAATCCATTTGCTGGAGCAACTGGCCGTGGGGAAAGGAGATTTGACCCATGAACGACTTTAAATGAAAGAGTTTTTGATTCAATCCAAGCGTCCGTTCCCTCAATTTGAGTTTTAAGCCTCCAGAAGTAATCACCCTGATCATATATCCTAGAAGTTGTGTAAAAAGTTTGATTATTGATTTCAATTTTATCAATGAAAGATTTAAATTTGGGTTCACGGGAAACTTCTAGAATAATTTGATCCCCAGCACTACCAAGGGCCCATTTGAAATCAAATGCTTTATCCTTCAAATTTATAACTTCCCCTTCTGCAGGGTAAATTTGATTTGCCGGGATTGGTTTGGAGACATTAATTCGCATCACAGATGAGGCGATTTCTTTGGATCCGTCTTTTGTTATCAGGCGCCAGTAATTAATTCCCGGTTTCATTGAAACGTTAATCTTACCGTCCTTTATTGAGCCTTTTTGTAGAATTCTATTTAAAAGGCCAGAAGATTCCCCTATTTCAACAAAAACTTCTTCATCTCGGTTAACCCTCTGCCATTTTAGTTCTATCGTATTATCCAATGTTTTAACTTCCTGCCCGTAATTGGGGGTTAAATCTTGAAAAATATTTCCTGAAGGATTTTTTAGATTTTCAACTTTACTTGTTCCATCGAGGTTTATTGAAACGATTACGTCACCCTCTGTATTAACTTTTTTGCCACCACTAAAAAGTGCAACCGAGTTTTCATCATCAACTTGATCTTGCTTTAAGAAAACCCGGCCCTCTAACATGTTCATTTTAAGTTTTTCGCCAATTCCTTCCATTTTAATGGTTGAATTCTCTTCGATTTCAACCCTAGAAGAAGAACCAAAAAGCTCAAGCGAGGTGGATGAGAGGCCAGAGGTTTTAATTTTATCACCCAAGTAGATCTGATCCCCTGCGCGCAGTGGGTTCCATAAAAGTCTTCCCTCGTTTTGCCGGGTAACCTCGTTAAAGATCTCAACAACATGAGCGACTGCCTTACGGTTACTAATTCCAGTATTGGTCCATTCTTTTGGGCGCAAGAAGATCCAGGAAGCAGTAATCCCGACGATACTGATCAGGAAGGCGGCAAGTATTCGTTTCATGCCAATAGTTTAACTTAGTCGGCCGTTAATAAATAAATATTTATTCCATTTCTACTACAGAAATCCGATAGAACCCTTATGAGGCTACTCAAGTTAAAAGTTTTGATGCCAATTGTGTTTAAGTTAGTGTTTCTGACTTCGGGCCTTGTTGCGTCAGTTGCCCTCATTATTGCCTGGAAGAATGCCAACCTTTTTCAGCAAATCTCAACCGACCGAGAAGAGACCACGGCAGAACTCCTAACCTCGAGTAGGGCCAAGGAAATCGAAGCTATATTTGGCGCCTACGTTGATAAACTAACTAGTCTGGCCCAAAGTTCACAGTCAGATATTGCTATCTACGGGGAGCTCTTGTATTTCAAGCTTGAAACAATTGATAAGAAAGCTCCAATTGTTGAGAAAATCAACTTAGATGATAAATCTTTTACAATCTCAGATTATCACAAATTAATTGATAAGTTTCAGTCACGACTCTTTAAAATTGAAGAGGGTAAAGTTTTAATTGTAAGCTCCGGAAATATTCTTCGCGAACCTCTACTTATCATGGCCACTCCAGTCGGAAAAGATAAGGGAATAATCTCACACTGGGCCTGGGGATTTTTCCGATTGAACAAACTACAAGCTTCCTTTCAGGCGTCAAAAAGTCATATGGTGTATCTGATAG
>JAIFLR010000034.1 GCA_020048985.1 Halobacteriovorax sp.
AATAACCTGCTCTTCGTTGGTAGATTTGATCAGAAATGCTTTAAATAACGATTCCTCTCTAGATATCTGATTGGCGTCTCCTACCTGAAGAATAAAATCCGCTGTGTTCCTGTTCTGCGCCTGAAGCCATGATAAATAATATTCACCATCAAATCCGCTTCGTATTGTAAGATGATGAGCCCATTTATGAACGTCCATGTTTTCGTCCAACGATAAACGATTCAAATTGATCATTTTTTCGAGTGAAAGGTATCCAACAGGAATGATTGTTTGTCGCGGGTAAAGTAGCTTTTCACTTCGCACAAGCTCATAAGTCAGCACACAGACAAGCATACTTTCAGTTTTTAAGTATTTGGTAATGAGGCCACGTGATAAAAATATCTCGCCCTTGGGCAAAGAAAAATGGAGAGGAGACTCACTATCAATAATTGTGATTGTCCCTTTTTTTAATTTCTTAAAAAATATTTCATTATTAGCAAGAATGTCAGTTAGCAGATTTTCAATATATTTCTGGGTGTAGGCATTAGAACGAAAAATTTTAATTCCAGGCCCATTAATGAACGGTGTTTTCAAAGCAGCGAAATGATCTTCATAGTCAGATGTAGTCATGGCCTTATAGCCACTTCCAAGATTTGATTTTTTTGCCGACTTAAAAGGGATAACGACACTGGAGCATGAAGTTAAATAAAGGAGAATAAAACAGAAAACCCCCGCAAATTGCAGGGGCTTCATATAAAACAGAAGCGAATATTGATTAGATTTCAGCTGCGACGTCACGACCACTTTCTAGGTAATAGAGTGTAAAGCCGGCGAAAATTTTATTTGGGTCTTTAATCAAAGGACGGTTGTTGTCCCAGATAAATTTCCATTTTTTTGGTGTCTGATAGACGCTCTTCGAGATGATCCCGAGAGTGTCCCCCGTTCTGATAAGGTAAGGAAGACCATCTGGACTCCAAACAAACTCTTCAGCTGGGGCGATGTACTTGAGGTTCATTCCAGCATTAACAACAGTGCTTCCCTTTAGGGCGTCACGATTATAATTAGCTAGTTCTTTCCATTTTCCGTAATCACCATAGAGCTTGAACGCAATCATCATCAAAGTTTCATTTTTTTGAACTTGATAAGTTTTTTCTGACCCAGCAGTTGAATTATCAACAACAACTGGCTCATCCATCTCAGTCACTTCCGGAGAATTTTCTTCTATTACAGGAGAATCGGCCACTACTGGCTCTTCAGTAGGAGTTACAGCTTCTTCCGTAACGACCGGCTCTTCATTTGGATTTTCAATGAACTCATCAGCATCTGACAGTTCTATTTGAGGTGTTTCCTGACTGACTGGCTGAGCAGACTTTGATCCAGAACAACCTACGAGGCTCATGCTTAAGACAACCAACCATGGTATTAGCTTCATTTTCACTCCCTGATAATGACACACAGATAGATTGTATTATATCTGCAAAATCAAACGAGAGTGGAAAAATTTGCTAAGTACCTAGAAATAAAAAAACATATCTTTTTGGTCAATTGAATCCCAGATCCGTTTAACCAAACGGTTGAAATGCTCTTCATTGTCCAGAAAGTCTAACTCGTCTGTATCTACGATCAGGGATTTACCCATATTGTAATTGGCATACCAGTCATCATAGTAGTTATTGAGACTTGTTAAGTAATCGACGGGTATCGCCTGCTCATAGTCCCTTCCGCGTTGCTTAATACGCTCTTGAAGCTTTGGAACCGATCGGCGTAGAAAAATCATAAGAGTCGGTGGACTCAAGTATTGAATCATAGACTCATAAAGGGTTCGGTAATTCTGGTAGTCACGCTGGTCAAGGTTACCCTGCTCATAAAGGGCACGAGCAAATATGTTCGCATCCTCATAGATTGAGCGATCTTGTACACTGGAAGCTGGAGAATTCTCGATCACTTTATGTGTGTTGAATCTGTGCGTAAGAAAATATACCTGAAGAGGAAATGACCAGCGGCTCATATCCTTGTAAAAATCGGCGAGGTACGGGTTGTCCGAAACTGACTCAAAATGGGGTTTCCAACCAAGGCGCTCCGAAAGTTTTTTAGTGAGGGTTGTTTTCCCGCTACCAATATTTCCGGCAACGACCACGAACATAGGGTTCGATACGCTAGTTAAGCGCTGATAGGCCATATCTGACATGAGAGTCTCCTGAATTTGCATGGTAAAAGGTTAGTATGAATGATGCCACAAAGCTTGACTCAATTGATCAATTTTTTATTTTTCTCTAGTACATTGAAGTTGTTGCGTTATTTACTTAGAATATTTTAAAGAATGAAAATACTACAATTTAAAATTATTTACCTCCTTCTATGTCTTGGATTATCCAATGCCATTTGGGCCCAATCGCTGGTTGATGATGCTAATTTGTCGATGGCAGCTGACGGGAGTGGTGGGACATTTGCTGAAACAATAAAAATTATTTCCGGATCAAAAAAAATATTTATTCTTACAAATAATAACCAACAGCTTGGACCAGGGGATTTTATCTCTTTGGCCCTTGATGATAAGCTGGCTGCCCGGGCCGTCGTAGCTAAAACCCACCAGGGTCAGGTTGGGATAAAAATTCTCAAAATTTACTCCGTCTCCCAATGGTCAAAACTTCGGCGAGATTTAGAAGTTCAAATTGTCAAAGGTGATGATTCTGCTTTCGGCAAAAAGCCTGAAGTGAAAATTGACGAATCAGGTATAGGAAAAATTAAATCAGAGGATGACCTCTATACTGGTGATGTTGTAGCCGATGATGATCTGGGTGTTTTAGATGAGAATAAAAATCGTCACATTAAGCCCGACAATATTGTTTCTATTTCGGGCGCCTATCTTTCCGCCAATGAAATTGAATCACGAGGCGGGACGATTAAAGCTCCTATGTTCGGAATTTCTTGGGCTTATCAATTCACCGATAATTATTTTGTAGAGGGTCTTTATGGAAGATCACTCTTTGATAACTATCCAGCAGACGGTAGCCAGACTTTAGTCAATCACGTCGTCGGTCGACTAAAATATAATTTTAAAGGCCCAGCCTATACTTACTTTATGCCTTATTTAGGATTCCAGAGTTATACCGTATCTAGTCCGGATGCTGGCAAAGGAACTGACCCTGTTCAAAATGAAGAAGAACTCACAGTAATTGATGAACTCAAAAAATCGGGCCCCGTTTTTGGAGTGACTATTCTAAGAAGGTTAGTACCGGGATGGTTTATCAAGGCTGACCTAGGTACAGATGTTCTTAACATAGGGTTTTCCATTGAATTTTAAAACTCTGCTTCTCCTTTTTATCGTTGCGAGTTGTGGAGTGAAAGGTAATCCCCAAGCCCCAGCCTCACAGAAACTCCCCTCAGTGCTGGAAAATTATCCGGACATTCAAGTTGATCAGCCGCTTAAAGATTCAGCTATTAAAAGAAAATAATGTCTTTAATTATTGCTATCGGTTCCAATATTGATGACCCCCTGGAAAATCTTAGACAGGCAAGAGAGCTTCTTTCTTCAAAGTTCGACTTTATTGCCGAAAGCCGGATTTATAAATCTGCCGCAGTTGATTACGAGGCGCAGCCCGATTTTTTTAATCAAGTTTTAGAATATAAAATCCCCAACCTTACACCGGATGCAGTCATGGCCTGGCTGCTTGAATCAGAAAAATCCATGGGCCGCGTAAGAGATATCTCTCGAGGACCCCGTACGATTGATATGGATATCGTTTTCTGGGGTCTGGAAACGCATCACACCAATTTAGTAAAAATTCCTCATCCGCGCTGGATGGAGCGAAGTTTTGTAATTCGTCCTGTTCAAGAGTTGCCGTTCTTTAAAACTATTGAAAAGTGTTTTACAATTCCCATGTCATTCAAAGTTGAAGCATTTCCAATCTAGCATTTATCAAGGATTAAGATAATGGACTTTTCTCTTTCTACGGAACAACGTGAAATTCGCGAGCTTGCTCTTAAGTTTGCTCGAAACGAAATGACCCCTCATTCTCAGGAATTTGATGAGAAAGGAATATTTCCAACGGATATTTTCAAAAAAGCATGGGAGCTAGGGTTAATTAATACCTGTATTCCGGCCGAGTATGGTGGCGCTGGTTTTTCTAGTCTCGATAGTGTCATTATTGGAGAATCCCTTGCCTATGGATGCATGGGAATGAACACTTCATTTATGGCCAACGACCTAGCACTTCTCCCCATTGTGATTGGTGGGAGTGATGAACAAAAGAAAAAATTTCTCACGCCATTTACCGAAGAATTTAGAATTGCTTCATTCTGTCTGACTGAACCAGGTAATGGTTCTGATGCCGGCGGGATCAAAACGACTATAAAAGATGGTGGAGATCATTGGATAGTAAACGGTGAAAAAATGTGGATCACCAACGCAGGCCACGCCAATTTATTTGTTGTCTATGGCACGATCGATCCAGCACTAAAGCACAAAGGGATTTCCGCGGTCGTAGTGGATCCTAAAACGGCCGGGATAGAGCTAGGAAAAAAAGAAGACAAGATGGGACATCGATCGTCTGATACACGTGGCGTTCGATTTAATAACGTCAAGGTTCCCAAAGAAAACATGCTGGGTAAACCTGGAGACGGCTGGGCGATAGCAATGAGCACGCTCGACCATTCACGGCCACTTGTTGCATCCTCTGCTCTGGGCGGAGCGCAAAGAGCGCTTGATTTAAGCATCCAGTATTCCAAAGAGAGAGTTCAGTTTGGTGTACCTATATCAAAGCACCAAGCAGTCCAGTTTATGATTGCTGAAATGGGGATGAAAATCGAAGCCTCAAGACTTTTGGTTCATAAAGCTGCCTGGATGTGTGACCAGGGTTTAAAAAATACTGAAATTGCTTCTTATGCAAAAGCCTTTGCCTCTGACTCTTGTATGCAAATTACAACAGATGCAGTACAAATTTATGGTGGCTACGGTTACTCAAAAGAGTACCCAGTTGAAAAACTCATGAGAGATGCAAAGCTTATCCAGATTTATGAAGGGACTTCCCAGATTCAACGTCTGGTTATGGCCCGTGAACTTTTAAAATAAATAATAGATCTAAAGGAGATACTATGAATATTTTTGTGTGCGTAAAGCAAGTTCCTGATACGGAAACAAAAATCACTCCAACAAGTGATGGTAGTTTCATTGAAACAGCTTCGATTAAATGGATCATGAATCCGTACGATGAATATGCTGTTGAGCAAGCCCTTCTAATTAAAACAGCAAATCCAGCTGCAAACGTGACAGTGGTTCGCGTGGGTTCAGTTAAAGACACTGAAGCTCTTCGTACTGCTATGGCGATGGGTGCCGATGATGCTTCTTTGGTTGAAGCGACTGATAATCTTGATTCATATTCAATTGCAAAAGCTCTCAAGGGAGCAATTGAAAAAACTGGAAAAACTCCAGACATGATTCTTGCTGGGAAACAGGCCATTGATGATGACTGCTTACAAGTTCCTCAGATCCTAGCTCAAATGTTTAATTTGCCTTCAGTGTCAGTTATCGTTGGTTTCGAAATGAACGGAAACACAGTTAAAGTTAAGCGCGAAGTTGAAGGTGGGGCCCTTGAGGTTTATGAGCTTTCAACTCCAGTTGTGCTTGCTTGCAATAAAGGTCTCAATACTCCAAGATATGCTTCTCTCCCGGGCATTATGAAAGCGAAGAAAAAACCACTGGCCCAGCACTCACTAGCAGATGTTGGTGTTTCTGATGCTGATCGCAGAGTTAAATATTCCGGCTTCAAACTTCCTCCTGAAAAACCAGCTGGTAAGAAATTTGACGCTACTGATGCAGCAAAACAAAAAGAAGTTGTTTCTCAAGTTGTTGGTCTTTTGCGTACTGAAGCGAAAGTTATTTAATTTAAGATAGAAAAGGATAATTATATGGCAAACGTATTGGTTTTTACTGAGCTTCATGATGGTCATGTTAAGCCGGTAACTTTGGAAATTCTCGGCAAGTTAACTGGCCAAACTGCTGACGTGGCGGTGATTGGTGATATCTCTGCTGAGCAAATTGCGATTCTTGCAAAAACAGGTGCTCAAAACGTACACAAAATTAAAGGTGCAAACCTCGACAAGTATTCTCCTGAGGGTTTTTCAAACGCTTTAGGTGAATTTATTAAATCCAAAAATTACGACTACGTCTTTGCCGGTGCTACCTCTATGGGGAAAGATCTTCTTCCTCGTTTAGCCACTAAGTTCGACGCTGGCCTTGCTTCAGACGTTGTTAACTTCACAATGGATGGCGGAGTCTTTGCTGGAACAAGACCTCTCTTTGCTGGTAAATGTCTGGCCAAAGTAGAGCTCACTGGTCCTAAACCACACTTTGTCTCCATTCGCCCTAATGCTCTTGGTATGAATCCAAGTCCAGCTGCTGGTGCGGGTGCTGCTCATGATGTAGCAGGTAATGCTGGTGAAATTCGTGCAGCAATCAAAGAAATCATCAAAGCCGCTTCAACAAAAGTAGATTTAACTGAAGCAAACATCATCGTTACTGGTGGTCGTGCTATGAAGAACGCAGAAAACTTTAAAATCCTCAATGATATGGCCGACGTTATCGGAGCAACAGTTGGAGCTTCGAGAGCTGCAGTAGATTCAGGATTTGCCCCACACGCTATGCAAGTTGGTCAAACAGGTAAAACTGTTGCTCCCTCTTTGTATATTGCTTGCGGTGTATCGGGTGCTATTCAACATTTGGCGGGAATGAGAACTTCTAAGGTTATTGTTGCAATCAACACTGATCCAGACGCTCCGATTTTCACAAAAGCTGATTATGGTATAGTTGGTGACCTTTTCACCATCGTTCCCATTTTGACTGAAGAATTCAAAAAACTTTTAGGGAAATAATTCTTAATAAAAAAGCCGGTTTTAAACCGGCTTTTTTATTTGAAAAGGAAATTAAAATTGCGACAAAAAATTTTATACCTTTTAATTTTTCTCATTTTCGCTACGACCATCTTCTTTGCCAAAGAGATCGGGGATAAAGCCGCAAAGTACCAAGCCTATAAAGTTCTCCAGTCGGTAATAAAATTATCTCAACCAACGCATGCATCAATAGAGCAGCTCCAAAAGGAGAGAAGCTTATCCTCACTCTATCTGCCAAATAAGAGCGGAGATGACCGTACGAATTTGTACAAACAATATATAAAAACCGATAATGATTTGAATAAGTTTTCAGGACAACTGAAAGCAACTGAGATTTTATTACTCACAATACCGAATTCTGAGCTTCCCAAATTAATGGCAACCCTAGCTGCTAACAGAGGAAAAATTGAAGACCTGGATTTCAAGTTTACAGAAAACTTTCATTCCTATAGCAACTTTATTGAGAAACTCGAAACTTTTATTGAAAAAATGTACACCTATACAGATGATCCGGAATTTGCAGCCCTGATAACGGCCTTAATAGATTCAGACTATCTCAAAGAAGCCCTGTCTAAAGAAAGCGCCTATATCTCCCACCACCTCTCACTTAAAAATAGATATTGTCCACAAACTGGTACACGCCCCTACGAGATTCCACCAAAAGTCAGCTTGATATTTCCGCTTAACTT
This sequence comes from Halobacteriovorax sp., assembly GCA_020048985.1. Lineage (GTDB taxonomy): Bacteria > Bdellovibrionota > Bacteriovoracia > Bacteriovoracales > Bacteriovoracaceae > Peredibacter. The sequence goes on from JAIFLR010000034.1 coordinate 7,557, forward strand.
CATCCGTTCCAACCAATATTGAAAGCAAACTTTTTTATTCGTCGATTTATTTCTCTCATCAGTCTTTCAAGTTTAGATGTTACCTTTGGAGTGACGACTCCAGTCTTCATCCAGTAGCGAAGATAAGTGAACAAATCGTCTTTGGCATTGGCAAGATAGGTTGCCGCCTGCGAGTAACCCTTATTGGATAAAAATACCGACAGATCCCGAATGATATCCTCGCATGCATGAATCTTTTCGTTGATCTCGACCAAGTCCGCTGTCTCTACTTTTTCAAAATCTTTCTCCGGAATTTCTATTTGAAAGATGGCAGCCACTTTATCCATGGCATAGTTCACGTCTTCTTGTTCTGCTTTATCTTGATACTTCATCAGAGGCCGTAGATCATGAGGAATATGCCACAGGCATCGCTGCTTATTGTGAACAAGTTTCTTAAGTCCTAGGCCAAGCGCAATTTCACCATCGGCCACAAGTATATTGGCTAGCTTAACTGGTGCCAGACGCTTGTCAGGATTATTCACTTTATGAATAGCATTTCCAATCGTCTTCCAGGATTCTGAAGTCCAGGCTCCCAATGGAACAAGTTCTTTATCTTCATTGATTCCCATTAGGATCTTTACTTCGCCTCGGTTGCTGGGGACTTTATATGTTTGCCCAAGTCGTTCGCAGAGGGTTTTCTTTCGTTCTTCCGATTTAACATTCACGAACTTTTTAAACTTGGTTCCATCAGCAAGAAGTACTTCCAAGTCACTATGCTTTACTTTTATTTCCGCCCCTTGGGTTTTCATTACCCAACCGTGAAGAGTGCGGTGGTTAAAACTAATCGGGGTTAGATTCGTAATTTTCCCCACACTCTTTCTATATGAATCCTCAGACACGACTTCAAGGCACATTTTTTCTAGCTCAGAACTTTTTGTTTGATAGCGATCAAGCCCGAAGAACTCTTTCAGTGGGTGATGAAGCTTACCGCAGCTTTTACAGCGGAGCCTTGTCCACTCAAGATCAACTTGCCCAAGAGAGGTATACATCATTTTAGAGCGCTTTCCAGACCTGACCAATGAAGCCGATGGGCAGCAGTTCAAATCAGTGCGACCAATCCAGTGATCAACAACAAAGGAATCAATCACGGCGATAAGAACTCTTAAAAAACCCAAGACACCTTCTTTTTCAAAGAGGGTCTTGGTCTCAAGAATAAGTTCATCAAAAGAAAACGACAGACCGGATAGACAAGCAGTGATGTTGAGGGCAAAATTTTTGGTAAGCATGGTCACCTTTTTGTTAGGTTTTATGGAGTGGTATTCATTAATTTAACCACTTGGCCCATGCTACTTCAAAAACTGCTGTCAATTCTTTCGACACCCCAATGTCATTCGTTCACGGCCCCTATGAGGCCATCAAGTTCCGGTCAATAATCTGGGTATTACAAACAAACGTTCTGACGGTAGGGGCAGATAACCTGCACCACTTTAGGGACAATATC
>JAIFLR010000067.1 GCA_020048985.1 Halobacteriovorax sp.
AATAATCTGGGTATTACAAACAAACGTTCTGACGGTAGGGGCAGATAACCTGCACCACTTTAGGGACAATATCTAAAAATATCCCTCTGGGAGAAACCCTGATCATTAGGCAAATGATCGTAGATCACTTTTCATATGAACAAAAACTTGATCAAACTATTGATCGAGAGATTAAAACTCAATTAACGATGCTCTACGCCTCACCGGAGCGTACGGCCCTGACAGCTCAACGGGCCCAATTCGATCAGAAGGACCCCGTGATTCGTGGTGGTATTGATCTTGGAAGGGATTATTTTGAGGCGAGTTCACTGTACATAAAAAAACTCAACGAAATAGATCTGACCATTTTAAAAAGGCTAGAGACTATTGGACGCAATGGTTCGATAAAATTAAAAGAGGAGATAATTTTCTCCTCCATTATTGGTCTTTTAAGTATTTTTATCCTAATCGGAACTTATTTTTTCCTTCTAAGAAAAACTTCTACTACATAGACGCTTGAGTTTGATCAAAATTAAAACCTTGGGCCTGTTCTATTTGTCCTTGCTCCTGTGCATAAGCATCATTGATCTGTGAATTTTCTAATGCCGCTGTATCCGGCTGGGCAATTTCTTGCTCCTGTTGCATACCCGCATCACTTTCACTGCTTTCAGCGAGAGTTCGTTGTGCTTCTTCTTGCTGAGCTACATTTTCTGCTGAGGCTTCTCCAGTAAATGTAAGACGAGTTCCTTCAAGAGGACCATTCGTTAGAGTCACAACATATGAATTCTGATTTTCTTGGTACATCATTCCGCTGTAGAGTTCTCCATTAAAATCATATTCAAATACGTTTCCTGTCATTTCAGAAAATGAAACTGAAAGTCCTTCATCATTAGGGAGAGAAACACTTAGACTCTCAATGACTCCCTGATTGGTGGAAAGGCTACCATTGAACTGGGTTGCGTTGAGTCCTTGCTGCCATTTTTTAGGATTTATCACTCCCGTCAGACTCAAGTTAAGATCTTCTTGAACGGCTGCTTGTGCCGCCACCTCTGGTGCCTGATCCGATGCTGAACCTTGTTGGAAAAGTTGGTCATTGTTTTGTATTTTAGATTTAAATATTGCAGCTTGTTTAACGGATAACTTTTGCCAAGGCATAGAGTTCGCAACTTCTCGTTTTGAAGCAACTACACCATAGGCTTCATCAAGACGTTTAATAAATCGGATGCTATCTCCGGATATCGCTGATTCGGAATTAATGACAATAGCATTATAAGTTCCAGTCACAACAAAAAAGCCGAAGGCCAGTCCGGCAATGATTTGTCTTGAATTAGATCTTGATTTCATAAATTACCCCATGAATACATTTTCCTTAGATAAAGCAATCACAGTGCCAATTCGAAGAAGACGTAAACGCTGGAATTCATTTTGAATGGTGGTTGGCGGGTGAAGATAATTTATAGGGGTGTCTAAGTTTTAGACACTTATGTGAGGCTTACTTCGTGACAGGGTCCAGTACTTTATCCATTTCAAATTTGAATCTAAACGACTCTACACGCCCCCAGGATTGAGCTTCAAAAGAGCCACTCATTTGGAGGGTGTAATACTCTTCCTTAGTCAGGGCAGTCCACATGGCCTGATCCAAGGGGTCTTTAGAATCAGGGCCAATGACCCATTCATTCAGTCCTTCCTTAAATCGGTCTTTATTAACATAAATGAGGTCCCTGGCAGTTTTAATTTTTTTCCATCCCGACGATCTAAGGAGCTTGAAGTAGAGATACTTAATTCCCTTGGGCAGAATAAAAGAGACCTTGATTTGTAGATCTGGTCGTTGTTCTACTTTGAGGTCATTTATCTTGGCCGAAAGATCCGGTCTAAAAAGGCCAACCCTATTTTCAAAGTCCACCGTTTCATCTGCAATCTGAAGGAGTTTTTCAGCATTTGTTTGGACTCGACCTCTAAATTGGATTCTACCAAATGAGCGATTTGTTCCAGTGATAAAAAAATCGACTTCCTCACCATCCAGACCGAGGACAAGGGCCCTCATGGCATGGATCGCACGGGTCTGGAACCTAAATAATAAACGTAAATCCTGTAGGGCCTCAATCATTTCTTCGCTCGATAGATCTTGCTTGAATTTTTTTTGAAGTTTCATCCAGTGGTTGTAGAATCGCTTCACTCTTCCAGATTTTTGATCACCGCTTGGAAGGTAATCAAAACTGCGATTAGAAATAACCCAGGCTTTTTCTGGATCAGTCATCAAAAACTTCATAACCTGCTTCTGGGTAAAATACTGACCAAAATAAAATGAAGATCTCTTGTAACTGGCTTGTTTCAATTCATTTGAGTTTTCCTTAGGAACCATCAAAGGAAGTTCTGGAAGAACCTGACGTCCCCCTAGTACTGATTGAATATCATGAATATATCGTCTCATTTCTTTACCGGAAGTATTAACATCTTCGTAGAGGGCCTCTGAGACAAGCTGAAAACTATTTTCATCCTTCTTCTCATAAGCAGTTTGATCAAAAAGAGTTGTAAAAAGAAAGTTTTGTTTTTCACCACTTCCCCAAAGAGTTGTCCATCCCTTCGCCATCTGTAATGAACTTTTAAAAATTTCTTTTGTGCCATCTGGTCTCTCGATAGTGGCCCATAAATCCTTCTTTTCACGGCTTCTGCCAAAATTATAGATCCATTTAAGTCCTAGCTGGTAGGAAACGCTACGGCGCTTTTCAAGCGCATCTCGAGTTAAAAGATGAGTAACAGAGGGGTTGGTTTTGGAAAGATCTTCAGCAAATTTAAAGTTACCACGCATGGCTTTTTCAAATGCTTCTTCGGCCATAGGATCTGTTAGGTCAAATCGGTATCCGACATCCAGTTGATTTTTATTCTCACGATCAATGCCTATTTTAAAGGGAATGACGGTGATGTTCTGATCTTTGATTTGGTATTCGAGCTTTTTTCCTTCAAATAATAACAAACCATCCATTACCTTAATGTCATTGGTATGTGCACCCGCAGTTAAACCCTGCCCGAGGGATTTAATTTTTGTGACTTTTACTCTAACGTATCTTTCACTTTCTTTTAAAAGAGTAATTCTGAACTCACCCTTAACATAGACTTGAACTCCAATTCCCACTGATAAATCAATTCCAGGGGTAACTCTCATTGGAACAAATCCACTTTCTAAGCCAACTGAAACATATCCACTCGATGTATAAGAAATGAGGTCCCCGTTCTTAATTTTTTCAAGACCTTCCTTTGTCCAAGGGATCCGCCAAACGGTTGCCAATGGGTTCCAAAACTTCGAAAGCCTTGGTTTCCAAGATGAATCCACATCCCACCATTTTTTCTCTTCCTGTTCATAGATTTCAGACTCTTTATTTGATTCTTTCTTAAGGTCATCAACCTTGGGTAGCTCAGGATATTTAGTAGAAAACACCTGGCGGATGTGATTTACAACCAGCTTACCACCAACTCCTAAATTGAAATTTAAAGGGTTTGTTACCGAGGGTATAAGTGGAATGGAAAATTCAGTCGCACTTCTTCCGAGATTGACTGCAAGCTGATCGTTAACAGTGTACGTATTCAAGATGTCCTGGTTATCAAACACAGAACGCTTTACGGCGACTTGTAATTTATTGTTATTTGAGCCGAGAGTTAAAAGCGTGAAATCATCAATCTGATCAAATATAACGTTGGTCAACTGAGTTCCGGATCTGTCCAGTTCTCGCGACAGATCAGTCCAGATTTTATCAGGCCACATCTGAATTTTAACTTCTTCTTTTGGTGGAACAGAAGTCTGCGACCTTACAACAGAAGGTTCAAACATGACTCCAGCGACCACTAAGGCTAAAAATAGAATTCTTTTCATGACAAAGGTTTAATTTGCAAAGCGAAGGCCACATTAAGGCACCTAAATAGCTAGATTTTTGAAGGCGAAATTGTGAAAGTAAGATCAAGTGTCAAAAAAAAAGGCTCCCTAAGGAGCCTTTCATTATTCAGTCATTGGAACAATTTTTAGATAATCGTTGTGAGAAGACCGAAAGCGCTTCATTGCAATTACGACGAGGTCATCTAGAGTTATGTTGGTATTTTTCACCATCTTCTCGAAATCCTCTGCGACTTGCGCCTCGATTTTTACTTTAATCTCTTTTAACTCACCTTGATTTTGCTTTTGAGATTTCATAGAGCCCCCGGATAAATTTTGAGCTATTTTACCCCTTTTTTAGAGGCTGTCATCACCCTTGTTCTGGCCGGCAATGATCTTTAATGCACTTTTTTTACGCAAACTGACCAGGGCCATCGTGATTTCATGATCTAGCAGCTGACAATGCTGATAGATGTCATAAGGTGAACTCCATTCCGTCAGAATTTCAAGTACTTCAAACTCCTGAGGTGTTACAGGCAGCGTATCCTCTAAAAACTCGGCATCCACCAGGATTTTTACGTTTTCTGGAGGTCTATATTTTAAAGAGTCCCTGTACTGCTTGATCACGTCAGACATTTTATTCCGCATCACCGCGTAGGGGTAATGAATCTGCCGTTCTTTATCTTCTACGACCTCGGGCTCAACAACATAGTTGAACGACTGAAGTGAAAACTCTTGAATAATCAACTGATAGAAAGCTTTTAGACCTTTAAAATTTTGAAACACAACTTGATAGATTTCACCGCTCTTAAAAAGTATGTGGCCTAGATACTGTCGATTGAAAGTAGACAGCACATTCACCTTTCCGGTGAACTGGACTGCAATCTGCTCCTCAATTGTCCCCAAGATTTTAAGTTCTGCATCCATTATTTATTCAATCCCAGTATTTTTGAAAAGAAACCACTCTTTACCTGTTCTGTTGTTGGTGGTTGAAAAAAATCATTTACCTTTTGTCCAACTGATTCAAAAGCTTTCCAAACAGGACGCTCACTGAACTTTTCCTGAGACATATAAGGTGTACCATTATCAGAACCAGTTCTAAGTTCAATCTCTAGGGGTATTTTCCCTAAAAATGGAATTTCTAGCTGTTCAACAGCCTTTGAAACCCCACCCTCTCCAAAAATATGATGTTCGGTACCGCAAGTAGTACAAATAAACGAACTCATATTTTCAACCATTCCAATGAGTGGAAGATTGAGTTTTTTGAACATCTCTGCACCTTTTTTTGCATCTAAAAGAGCAATGTCTTGCGGAGTAGAGATGATGATTGCGGCATCAACGTGAGCGTTTTGAATCATAGAAAGCTGAATATCCCCAGTACCAGGAGGGAGATCAATTAAAAGATAATCAACTCCAGTCCAATCTACATCAAAAAGAAATTGATTTAGAACGCCCCCTAACATGGGTCCTCTCCAAATTACCGGATCCCCTTCGTTGATAAAAAATCCAAAACTCATGAATTTTATTCCGAAAGCTTCCACGGGAATGATTTTTTTCTCTGAATTTGATCTTGGCTTTTCATCCCTCTTACCAAAAATCATGGGCAGTGACGGGCCATAAATATCTGCATCAATGACACCAACTTTTTTACCTTGCTTGGCCAAAGTTAATGCAAGATTTGCAGTGAAGGTTGATTTCCCAACTCCACCCTTGCCTGAACCGATAGCAATTATCTTTTCAACTCCAGGAACGGGTTTCTTTTTATCAATTGTCCCGTGGCCTGCTTTTATTTGAGCAGGCTGCGTAGCTGCAGGAGTAGGGGCACTCGCCGCAGATTGTTTATCTAGAGCTTTGAAAACGTCCTGGGATTGATTTGAGGTGGTTTTAAGCATGATGTTATCAATACCAACCAAATCACTAAGAGATTTTCCTACCTCTCCTTCGATCAATCGTTTTTCAGCAGGTGAAATGCCATCTCTGTTATATTCGGCAACTAGTTTATCACCATTCATCGCTATATGAATCCAGCGCTTCTCGGCTTCAAAAGTTTTTCCAGATGCTGGATTAATAAGTTGTCCAAGTCGCTTTTTAATTTCATCGATCATATTGAGTTTCCTTTAAAAGTCTGAGTGTAATTGTTTAGTATAGAAATGCCAGCAACTTCTAGCTGGTACAAATTCCAAGAACATTTTATGATGGTTTATAAAACCTTGAATAGGAATAAAGCATTGGCTTTTTATAAACGTTCCATCTTTCTAGTTAATCCAGGTTTCCAGTTAAGCTTTAGCTTGATCGTATGTTCTATTATCTTCATTTCCAGTCTGCTCTATCCCATCATACTAATGGATTTTTTAACTGAGCTGATGAATCGCTTCCCTGCAATTCAGGAGAACATGAAGTTAGCACAGACAGATCTTATAATCTTTCTTGGTGTTATTCAGCTTATTTTCATTTCTATGGTTTTTATCATGTTCATCTTTTTGACTCACAAAATAGCTGGACCAATGCATAAATTAAAAAATCATTTAGCTAACATTAGACAAGGTGGACCCATCACCCCTTTAACATTTAGAAATGGGGATCATTTCCATGATGTAGCTGAGGAAGTTAGTTTATTTCTCGAGACACTTTCTGCGAACCAAGAGAGTGATTTTCAATACCTGGATGAGGTTGCCCTTTACATTGATAACTTGGCCCCAGTTGTCCCCGATGATAAGAAACCTGTTCTAAGTGAGATATCCCGTCGGTTACTCGATATAAAATCTCGCTATAAAGAAAACCTTTAATCCGTGTAAAATATCTGATTTTTGGTATACTTCTTTCTAGGCTCCATGAAGGAGTCCAAGATTTGGGGCCATGAAGTTCTTCTTAATTTTTTATCCACTACTCTTTTTAAATGCCTGGGCCCAAAGCCCTGCAGTCATTCAATCTCATGAGCATTTCGTTACGTCAGACACTCTCAAACTCACTCGAGCGAATCATATTATCGGGGAGCATTTAGTTAATTTAATTAAATTAGCCGAGAATGGTTACGTTAATAAGGATATTCTAAACAAGGTCATTCAAGAGAGTTCTAAGACTCCCCATTTTCAGCCATTCACGCCCTGGCTTTTGGCGATACAAAGTATAACGAAGCTTAACAAGGCCAGCGATCTCATCAGTTTTTGCAGACAGTACACCCTCAAAAAAGAAACGCTTCCCCTCGAGAGAGTACTGGCAAGAATTGGTGGTAATTACTGTCGGGAGAGAGCACTTGAATCCATTTCAAGAGATATAGATGCTCAGAAAGTAATTACAGATGAAGCCACGCAGTTCATACAAGAAAATTTAAAGTTTTACCTGACAAAGAAAAACAAAAAGAACTTTGCTTTTTTTATTCAATCACAAACCTCGAAACCTGATATTTTAAAAAAACTCTCACAAGAAGTGAGCACTTATAGCGTAGTTCATGGAATTGTTCCGTCTCAAGAAGTTTTAAAAGATATTGTTATCAATGAACAAATTACCAAGCTCATTCAAGACAAAGGAATGAATTTGGTACAAAACCAAAATGTCTTTTATGCTGAATTCGGAAAATTATTAGAACAGGGCTATAAAGTTCTAGAGGCAAAATCTAATGATAAGGCCAAGGAGCATTACACTTTTCTAAAGAATTATCTGGAATTAAATCAGGATCATCTACCTGTTGGTCTTTGTTTGACCCGTCTCAATGATTTTGCCAAATCTGTTTTCAGGGCGACTTTCACAGATCTTTCGCGAGATATTTTTAAATATATTGTTAAGAAAGATAATAAAGAAATCCTTGAAGACGCTCTGTTTTTCTACGTCTGGACTTATCTTTCGCAAAACGAATACAAAGAAGCACTGGCCTTAGCTAAAAATTACAATCTACTTAGTGGTAAGACAAAGATTTTTGATCCACGCCTGAAGTTCTGGATTGGTTACATTTACGAAGAATTGGATGATCACAAGGAAGCCTTAAAGTATTATGAGGATATTGTTCTTAATCATCCCTTGAGCTATTACGCCATTATGGGAGTTAAAAAAATACAGGTTCTTAAGCCGGATTCTTCAGCAGTTAATTTCTATAGTTCAAATTCAACGAAAAAAGCTCCAGGTGTTTCTTTTGATCCAAAACTTTTAGACCCAGATTTTCACTCGTCATTAATAAGACTTAAAGCATGGGCGACGATTGATTCACAAAGACTCATTAAGCTTGAAGTTAAACGACTTAAACGCCATAGCATCCCAAAATTTCTTGTTAGTCTTCCCACAGAAAAACAATTAGAGGCTAGATCAGATCTACATTTGATTAATGCCAGAATTATTCTTGAATCCAAAAACTTTCTTTCAACTTTTAAATACCTTTACGAAGCGCTAGAAGCTAAAGAAGTGGTCTTTAGTCGTGCCCTGCTCGAAATACTTTATCCAAATCCATATCTTTCTGATTTGATACTCGCCCTTAAAAAAGATCAACTAGATCCAATTGTGGTCCTGGCCTTAATACGCCAGGAATCAGTCTTTAACCCTCTTGCCAGATCTCCTGTGGGTGCAAGGGGCCTGATGCAGCTTATGCCGGCGACAGCTCGTCGGTTTAGACGGTCAGTTAGAGACAAACATTTGGTGAATCCAAAGATAAACATCGATCTAGGAACTCAGTACTTTAAGGGGCTAGTGAAGCGCTACGATGGAAATTTAGTTTACGTTCTCTCAGCTTACAATGCCGGTGAAGGACGAGTAGAGCGTTGGAAGGGAAATCTTTTTGATTCAGACGTGACCATTCTTAAAAATATTGAATCGATTCCGTTTCTTGAGACTAGAAATTATGTAAAACTGATTTTTAGAAATATTTTCTTCTACAAATTGTTGCTGGATAAAACTGAGCTCACCGATCCTAGTGAGCCCAATAAAATTTTTGACGTTAAGTTAGGTTTTAAACATTGAATTTAAAGTGAATGACATCACCGTCTTTCACTTCGTACTCTTTTCCTTCCATTCTGAACTTCCCTGCTTCTTTAACTTTCGCTTCTGAGCCAAGGGCAAAGAGATCATTACAGTGGTAAACTTCCGCTTTAATGAACCCACGCTCAAAATCAGAGTGAATCACACCAGCGGCCTGAGGGGCCTTGGCGCCCTTGGGGAAGGTCCAAGCACGAACTTCTTTAACACCTGCAGTAAAGTAAGTGTACATGTCTAGCATGTCATAACCGGCCTTAATCATTTTAGAAAGACCAGATTCTTCAATCCCAATATCTTTTAAAAATTCTGCTTTTTCTTCTTTTGATTCTAATGCAGCAATTTCAGACTCAATTTTTCCACAAATAGTGATGACACTTGCTCCCTCTTTGGCAGCAATTTCACGAACTTTTTTTACATGCTCATTTTCTTTCAAAATATTGGCTTCATCGACGTTACACACGTAGAGCATTTTCTTCATTGTAATAAGGTGAATATCAGAGATGGCTTCAATTTCTTCGGCATCAAGATTTAATGATCGAGCAGGAAGACCTTCTTCAAGAGCTTTCTGAACACGTTCTAAGATTGGTTTAGAAATTTTTGCTTTATCTTGAACTTTTTTATCTTGAGACTTTAAAAATTTATCCAGGGTCTGGATTCTCTTCATAACTGATTCAAGATCGGCCAGCGCCAACTCAATATTAATGACTTCAATATCTGAAGCTGGGTCAACCTTACCAGCAACGTGAATAATATCGTTATCTTCAAAACAACGAACCACGTGACATATAGCTCCTACCTGACGAATATGCCCAAGAAATTGGTTACCAAGACCTTCACCTTTTGAAGCACCTTTAACCAGACCAGCAATATCTACGAATTCTGTAATCGCTGGAATCATTTTTTCCGGGCCAACAATTTTCCCAATTTTTTCCATACGCTCATCAGGCACATGAACTACACCAACGTTTGGTTCAATAGTGCAGAATGGATAGTTAGCTGCTTCAGCAGGAGCCGATGTGAGGGCCGAAAAGATGGTCGATTTGCCAACGTTTGGTAAGCCCACGATTCCACAGTTCATACCCATAAATATCTCCTAAGATAATAGATTCTTCTTATTATAAATTCCGACTTTGTTTAAACCATCTACCACACAGGAAAGCATAGGGTCATGTAATTTTTCGATTAACAGAGGCAATTGCACCTGTTCTTCCTTGCTAAATGGGCTAAGTACCCAATTCGCCACGCTCCCATGGACCGGACGGCCAATTCCAATTCGCATACGAGCAAATTGATCAGTACCAAGGCAAGCGGCCATTGATTTCAAACCATTGTGACCAGCAAGGCCTCCACCCATTTTAAAATGGACCTGACCAAAGGGAATATCCAATTCATCGTGAATGACGAGAATCTTAGATGGCTCTATTTTAAAAAAGGCAGCTAGTGGTTGGACCGACTCACCAGAGAGATTCATGAAAGTTTGAGGTTTTAAACCATAAAACTTATGACCCTTGTGTGCGCCTTCTGCATAAATGCCCTTGAACTTTGATTTCCAGGTACTGGAGCGAAAGGCCGGGGACTCATCTAATAGCATCCAGCCTATGTTATGCCTGGTATTGGCATAATCGGGGCCGGGATTACCAAGTCCTACGACAAGTTGAAACATGATTAAATGAACAGCGAACTTACCGAATCATGATTAAATGTTCGGTGTATGGCTTTTGAGAGAATATCAGCGGTCGAGACGACTTTAATTTTTGAAACTTTGCGAGCTTCATCACTTAGTGGAATGGTGTCAGTTACGATGACTTCTTCCAGTTCCTCGCAATCTAAAATGCGCTTAATTGCAGGATCGGAAAAAACAGGGTGAGTAGCTGCGGCGTATATTTTATTGGCGCCATTCTTTCTAAGTGCCTGAGCTGCCTGAACCAATGTTCCAGCAGTATCAATCATATCATCTATGATAATACAGTCTTTACCTTTCACATCTCCGATCACGTTCATAGCTTCAGCGACATTGGGGCCAGTACGGCGTTTATCAATTAATGCCAAATCTGCTTGAAGTTTTTTAGCGAAATGACGAACACGCTCGACCCCACCAGCATCAGGAGACACTGTAATGAGGTTCTCACGATTAAGATTTTTCTGGATATAGTCCAAAAGAACAGGAGAAGCGAAAATGTTATCAAACGGAATATTAAAGAATCCCTGAATTTGACCAGCATGAAGATCCATTGTCACCACACGAGAAGCACCGGCAACAGTCATCATATCGGCCACTAATTTGGCCGTGATGGGAGTTCTAGGTGCACTTTTGCGGTCCTGACGAGAATAACCATAATGCGGAACAACAGAAGTGATTGAAAGAGCAGAGGCGCGCTTGAGAGCATCAATAATGATCAAAAGTTCCATCAGATTTTCATTCACAGGAGCACAAGTAGACTGGATGACAAAAACATCAGCACCGCGGACGTTTTTTTCTATTTCGCAGTAGATTTCCCCATTTGCGAAGCGTCTAATTTGAGGATTAACGAGAGGAACGTCTAAAAATTCTGAGATTTTCTTAGAAAGAGTAGGATTCGAGGTACCAGAGACTAAGACAATTCGTCTCACTGTAAACTCCTTAAAGAAAAAGAGTGGTTGGGGTGGCAGGGTTCGAACCTGCGTATGGCAGAATCAAAATCTGCTGACTTACCACTTGTCGACACCCCAACAAAGTTCTTTTAAACGTCCAGTGAATATAGATTATTCGACCCTTTTTTGCAAGTCATCCATTTTTTCTTAGCAGCTTTTTTCGGCCCCAGGGCTTTCCACATCCCGACGGATTCTATAGAGTTTCACTATATATTTTTTGTCTCTATCAGGGAGCTCCAGTGGTCGTTAAAAGGTTTCGTTTAATTAGTAGTCTTTTTATTTCTACTCTCAGCATCAATTCTGCTTTTGCCCTACCTATCGACTGGACCGGGGTGTTTGGTGTGGACACTCATATGTTGAGCAATACTTGTCGCACGAGTGATGATGTCGTTAAGGTCTCTACTAATAGAAATGGTACTCAGGGTATTACAGGTGACTGCGACGCCAATTTTCAAACCTATATTATGAAACTTAATCCCCAGATCATCGTCAATGATGGTGTAACTCTTAAAGGGGAACTTTCAACTGGCCATATCCGTGGTGGTATTGCCGGCGACAATTCGGCCAATAACCAAGACGAATCCGGAAATAACGCCTATTTCTTTACTACTCCGGCCCAAAACAGCGCCTTGAACGTCAATCAGATGTACATGGAACTTTATGCTGATACTGCCTTAGTTAAAATTGGTCGCATGAGCAAACAGTATGGTCTTGGTATTGTTTATGACGCCGGTAATGATCCTTGGGATCGTTTCTTTTCAATGTATGATGGGATTGAAGCAGAAATGAAGATTGCTAATTTCAGCCTAGTTCCTTATTACGCTAAGATTTCAAGTTTAAATAATGACAACTCTAAAGCTGAACCATCTGGAAGTTATGATGTGCGTGAACTTGGTGTGACAGCAAAATATGATAACAAAAATAGGGACCTGGTGGTCAGTGTTCTTTACGCCAAGAGATCATCAGAAAGTAAAAACAACCTTTATAATTCAGACACAGAGGACAGTACTGCGACATCTCTTCGTGGCAAAACTTCCGTAACAGTCATTGAGCCTTTCATTTCGAAAAAGTGGAATAAACTAAAAGTTGCTCTTGAAGCCTCGATCCAGTCGGGTGAATATGGTGATGTTTACAAAGATAATACTGGCTCATCTAAGCTTTCAGCGAATGCCTATATCCTTGATGCGAAGTACGAACTTAATCCTAAATGGGATGTCGGATTTACTGGTGGCCAAGTCAGTGGAGATAAAGGTGATACTGGTAAATTTGAAGCGACTTATCTTCATCCGAACTACCAGATTGCTGACCTGATGTTTAAATACAACTATGCAGCCTTTACTGAGGGCGGAAGAAGTGTTTTTGATTCTTCTATCACAAATACTCGATTCTATAAATTTCACGGGCATTACAAATCTGATAAATGGACGTGGAAAGGTGCTTTAATTATGGCAACAGCGCTGGAAACAGCTGAAGCTGGAAAACGTTCTTATCACCACGAAGAAAGTTATTCATTCCAAAGTACCGAAGACCAGGACAACGATCTAGGATTTGAGCTTGATTTTGGATTCGACTATAAGTGGAATCCAAATGTAACGATCAGTGCCTACTATGGTTATTGGAAAGTGGGAGACTACTATTCCTTCACTAACACCAGCGAAGAATTCTAAAACAGAAAAGCCCTCGCAAGAGGGCTTTTTTTTTACTTGAATCTAAAAACCCCTCGAGGACACTCACCAGGCACGAGATTTTGAAACTCTTCCGTTCCTTTGAAAACTTTGACCTTATTTCTCCATTCAGCTCCCGCCTTACAAAAAACTTCGATATCAGAGCAACCTTGATTGGATGGTTCCTGGCCGAAACTTTCCTTCAAAACGGCTTCCGGTTTTGCCGTCATTGATGGGCAGGTCTGATAAGTTCGCTCCTGAATGAAGTCATCATTCAAAATGACTTCAAGTTCTGTAATCATAGATGTGTAGACGTAGTTAACAGAAGTCTTGGTTTCTTCAATTTTTACTGCTGATGGCTTTGGTGATGCTTTCTTTACAATCGAATCCATCACTTTATTTTTTTGTTTTTCAATTTCGACTTTGATCTTTTTATAATACTCCTCAGGGCTTTTTGCGACCAATGTTTTGGAGAACTCTATAATTGGTGCCATCATGGAATAGAGTTCTTCTAGCGAGAAGTATCCCAGTTTATTAGACTCTGCCATGGCTTTAAGAAAATTGAACTTATCTTTGTCCCGGTACATTTCTAATCTTTCACTCAAGACCGCAGCAGGTAGAGTAGATTTGAGGCTCAAAAAATATTCATCTCGTTTATAGGCGGACTCCATTTCTGTCAGGGCGCCCAGACATGATGGATCCAACCGGCATAACTCTTTTTTCTCGTTATCCAGACATCCACCAAAACGTCCTTTTTTATTACAATGATAAATAATTTCAAACTTATTTGGTGTAGCAGGATCAAGTCTAATGACACTCATCAGACTGCCAGCGTTTTTTAGCATAAGCATATCTGGAAAATTAACAGGCCTGTGGTACTCTGCCTTAGATTCACAATTAAATAGACCTAGTGACCAAGTTTCAAACTTAAAGTCGTACTGAGTGAGAGCATGTTCATCTTTAAGCTGCTGGAAAATTATTTTTTGATCATTGATTAACAATTCATTTTTTTTAATCTTTGCCACTGATTCTTCTGGGTAGAAGAGTGATTTTTCAATTTTTGCTTTGGTGTCCACTATTTCTTGGTCCAGGGACTGTTGCATATTTTTTTCGCGGATAATATAGTCGTGCATTTTTTCAAAATCTTCAGCGATGCTTTTCTCCATATCATTAAGAGTGAACAAAAGCGCCTTGGCTTGATTATACTTACCCGCTTTAACACTCTCGATGTAACGATTTAATCTTTTGGAATAAGCTTGATGGTACTCAAGCTCTTTGAGTTTTTTTTGATTTTTCTTATATGTTTCACGCTCATTAATAACTTCTTTTAATTCGGCCAACTCTTTTTTAATTCTTGAAGTCTCAACAAAGTAGTTAGCTAAAGAGACTTCTTTTTCACTTGTTCCCACCGCATTTAAAATCGATGAAAGAACATCAGTATCCTTTTTAAGCATTTTGGGAGTTGAATAAATTTCAAGTTCTTGCTTGAATTCCTTTATTTCGTTTTGTATTCGATCAGACTCGGAGATGAATTGATCAATGGCTTTAATTCTTTCTTCGAAAGTTAGAGTTTGAGCAATCGCGACAGAAACGAACATTAAATTCAAAAGTATAAAAATATTTTTAAACATTTTAGCTCGCTATAAAAAAAGCCCTCAAAATGAGGGCTTTGGAAATTTATTATTTGATACTAATTAACGATTACCACCATACATATTATAGCCGCCATAGGCCTGGTATGGATTGTTCCAGTAACCTTGGCCTTGTTGACCTTGTTGATACTGTTGTCCTTGCTGCTGGTAAGGATTCGAGTACTGCTGCTGACCAAACATACCCTGTTGCTGATACGGGTTGTATTGTTGCTGCTGTTGTTGTTGCTGGCCATAGTATCCATACTGGCCGCCACCCATATTTCCACCAAAATTAGCACCTACATTGAACTGAGCGCCATAGTTTTGCTGACCCATAAAGTTTTGTTGCTGGTAAGGGTTGTATTGTTGTTGTTGCTGCTGCTGATAAGGATTGGTTTGTTGATTAAACATCCCTTGTTGCTGATAGGGATTTGTATAGGATTGCTGGCCATTATTGGCGTACTCCTGCTCATTTCTCTTAACAGGAACAGTGTTGTCCACCTGTGGAGTCGGCTCATTAACTTCTTCACCATTTTGTCTGGCGACGTACTGCCGTCCTTCTTTTTCAAGTGCTGCATACTCAGTTGCTTTTTGATCAAACTCAACAGCTCTCTCGGCATCTACTTTATTAAAATGCTGTAACTGTGCCTGAAGCTCCTGAATTCTCTCCATTGAGTTCTGAATACAACGTTGAACATTTCTGAATGGGTTCTTATAACAATAGCCGCCCTGCTGAGTGCGAGCATACTCTTCCTGGATTTCCTGACTAAAGTTTTGCGAACGCGTCTGAATATTTTGTCTCATTCTTGAAGCGAGCGCAGAATAATTCTGGGCCTGTCCAGTCGTCTGACCAGTACGTACTTCAAATTTTTCTTTCGTCGACTCTAGTTCAAGAGCATAAGCTTCTTTAAAGTTTTGCACCCGAGATTTTGCGACCTCAGGAGTAATGACAACGCCTGCATCTTTAGCTCCAAGCCTTGCGTGGGCAACAACCAGAGCGTAAATACTATGAGCTTGAGCTGCTTCAGTGAATCTTCCATCACTTTCAAGCTTTCTTACAAGAGCAGTAGAAATAAATGGCGCTTTATTGAAGGCGGAAACCTCAGCTAATACTTTTTTCATCTGCTCAATACGAACCGCCCTCTCTTCACCTTCTAAACCTTCGGCTTCAGTATAAAGAATGTTTGCGAGATCGATTTTAGGTTGAACAACATATCTTTCAAAGTCAGCGATCGTTTTTAGATCATCTTCTGTATATTTTCCTTCAGTGATCGCTTTAGATGCTTTTTTTACGGCCTCAATGATTAGATTGTCTCTAATTGCGTTTAGATCTTCTGAATACCCTTGGTATTTTTCGATAAAATGAGCGATCTGCTCATAATCTCCGCAAGTACTGACTTTTTCTTTTTCAATTTGGATGCGTTCATTTTCTTCTTGGGCCAGGGATTTAATCGTTAAACCCTCTGCAGAAATTTTCTCGTAATGATCACACTTGTCGATTTCAACAAAGTTTTTATCATACTTAGGTTTAACCAGTTTTGATGAAGGACCATGAGAAACGAACAACAATTCGCCACTTTCTTTATATCCATCAAACTTCTCACTCACAGCAGATGGATAGATAGCATCAGCAACGACCTTCCCCTCTTTCACAACCCCCGACTTCTCAAGGCAAGACTCAAACCCTTGCATCGTAGGAGCCATTTTAATTTTTTCAAAATCTTTAAATTGACCTTTTTCTACTTTAGCAACATCGTAACTACACAATCCATCTACGCAATCTTCTCCACTTTTAATTCTGGCTTCGATTGAATAGATTCTTTTTTCATCTACAACTCGGACATTTGGTACCCATTCAATCATAGAAGAACAGTTACCTATCATATCTCCCGACTTAACAGTTAACTTGCCATTTCTAGGGTCATGTTGAAGTTCGAGTTTTCCATCTTTCTCTAAAATTAAAGCTGTAATATAGGCTAAAGGAAGAGAGGTCTGTACCTTTTCAGTACAAGCACCAGAAGATTTTGTTTTAACCACAGGTTCAACTTTGACTTCAGTTGAGCTGGTCTGGGTTGAATTAGGCTTAGGAACAATCTCACTTTGATATTTTTCAAGAGTACCAAGTACGCTTTGAGCATAGCTAGGGATAGTGAGAACGGACAACATGACTACAGCAAACATTTTCATAAACGCCTCAAAGTTGAGTTAACCCAATTCCTATTCGGGTATCAACACTGAGAACTTAAGCATTTAGAGCATATTGTAGGGATCGACATCGATTTTGTAGCTAACTGAACTTAGGGACTTGTAATTCATTTCGAATGTTTTCAAAAGGTTATGAAGTTGAGTCAGGTCTTTTGACTTAAGAAGAATTGACCAACTAAATTGGTTTGATTTCTTTTCAATGTGGGCCGGGCGAGGTCCTAATATCGTGACCTCGGGAAAATTGGTCGCAATCAATGAACGGAGCATAGGCCCCACTTGTTCGCTTACATGTGGAATCAGTCTTTCCTGAAAACGAGATGAAAAATGAATCATCGCCAAACGTTTATAAGGTGGGCATTCACAAAGTTCACGAATTTTGAGTTCCTCTTTATAAAATTGATCAAAATCGTGATTTTTTATAATCTCAAAAAGTTTATTTTCTGGATTCAGCGTTTGAATCATGACTCGGCCATCTTGAGAGTAGCGACCAGCGCGACCAGAAACTTGAGTGAGTGTCTGATAAACCCTTTCGGATGATCTAAAATCGGGAAAATTAAGCTGACTGTCAATTCCAAGGATCAAAACTAGTTTCACTTTTTCAAAGTTATGACCTTTTGAAAGCATCTGAGTTCCCACCATGAGATCAACTTTACCTTGGTGAAAATCATCTAACCTTGTCTCTAGTTGCTTGAAGGTTTTTATTTCTTCCCGGTCAAAGCGTTCAATAACTTTTTGGGGAAATTGTTTCACCAGAACGTCTTGAATTTTTTCTGTACCAAAGCCTTTATGGGAAAGTGTCAGGCAAGAACATTTAGGGCATTGATTTGGTAGAGGCTCTTTGTATTCACAGTGATTGCAGGCCAGAATACTTTTGCGGCGATAATATCTCAAAGTCACAGAACAATTAGGACAGTTAAATTGGTGGCCACATGCACGACACTGCATATAATTTGCAAACCCCAGTCTATTTACAAAAACCAGAACTTGCTCATTTCTTGCGAGTGCTTCACCAATGGCGGCCATTGATTTAGGTGTCAGAGGCCAGATATCGAGTTCTTTATCCACTTTTTCTCGAGCATCAATTAATTCGACTGATGGTAAAAATGCATTCCCTGCTCTTTCCCTTAATTCAAAAAGGTTGGCCTTACCGGCATCACTATGAAAAGCGGAGTAGCTTTCAATTGAAGGTGTAGCAGATCCCATCACCAGTGGGATCTTGAGTAGCTGGGCTTTTTTCGTCGCCACGTCCCGTGCATTATAAGGACATCGGTCATCTTGCTTAAAAGAAGTGTCATGTTCTTCATCGATGACAATAAGACCTAGGTTTTTAAGTGGGATAAAAACCGAACTTCGAACTCCCAAAATGAGAGTTGGTTCGCTGTTGGTTCGTGCGGTTTGCCATATCTGATATTTTTGAGAATCCGAAAGCTCTGAGTGATATGAAAGTATCGATGCTTTTAAGTACCTGGAAAAAGTTGAAGTAAACTGGGGAGTAAGGTTAATTTCTGGTAAGAGAAATAGAACACTTTTGCCACCCTCTAAGGTCTTTTTGATCAGATCTAGATAGACCGCAGTCTTTCCACTTCCAGTCACTCCATGAACTAAGTACCTGTTAAATCCCGTTAACCCTTTTCTAATTTCTTCCGTTATATAATTTTGTTTGGTGTTGGGAATAAACTCCAGGTCTTTTCCTTCACCCTGAGTTTTTTCAAGTGCTCGAGGCCTTTTAAGTGAGTTGGGCAAACAATCAAAAATCACTTGTCCGAGACTATAGTGATAGTAGCTTGCCATCCATTCAAAAAGTTGCAATTCATTTTCATCAAGAGTTGAGTCAGGAATCAATTGGAGAATCGTTTTAATTTTGTCTTGTGGAGTATTTTTATATTCCTGGGAATGAGATTCATCGACTGATATGACACAGCCTAGAGCTTTCCTCTTGCCCAGTGGAACCTCTACAACCTGACCCCGATGAAGCTCGCCCTCATAGTGATAGAGAAGGCCGGCATTTTTAAGCGGATAATTGACGGCGACTCTGGCTACTTTCATTAAAGAACAAATGACGGCTTAGGTTCAACAGATTCTTTCCCTTTAAGTAAGCCGTCCCATTTTTTGAGCCGGTTTATTAGCTCAGACTCTTTTTCGATATAGTGGCGAAGGTTCAGGATTTCAACTTGAAAAATCTCACCCTTATAGTCTTTTATAACTATGTACCTAGGTAGTGCATGAGTACCATTGGCGAGCCAATGCTCTTTACAAGAAATTTCATAATCACCGAGTTGAGACTTATATTTAATTCTTTGAATCTCACGGTCCTTATAGGAAACAACGGCTTCAAATGATCCAGCACTTATGAGCCATGCCATCTCTCCATTTTCTCTGGATAGCTTCACCTGATGTTGATCAACATACAAAGGTTCATTCATCACAGCATCAACTTTTTCTCTGGCAATTGGGTCTTCAGGCTTAAGTGGATTAATCTCGGTTTTTTTCGAACTGCGGTCTTTGTTGATTGCAATCAAATACTGCTTATAACTCGCCAGGCTCGTTACTTTTTGCCGATTGATGATCTCGCTATTCAATTTTACAGGAACCGGTAATGATTTTAAATAATTAATTAAAAATGCCCCCTCATTAAAAATCATAGAAATGAGCATTCCTTGGAATATGCCTTTTTCAGTTTCTTCGACAGAACTCTTATTTGTAAAGGACGTGAAATTGGGGAAATAGATTTTTTCCAATAATGATGATTCACTAAAAGTTGAATTTGAGTATCGGGTTTGAGCAACCTTAAAGACATCTTTGTTTATTCGAGTGAAAAACATTTTATAGAAATCTTCGCTCTTTGATTCATTCAGCAAAGAGGTCTCACCCTTGGTAGCTTTTTTGGTACTTAAGTCGATTTTTTTTACAACAAACGTCAGGTTGACTCCGTTGGCAGTAACATCCGGGTTTGAACCATGCCGAAACAATGACTCAACTGTTGGCACGTAAGCATAAGCACTAGTGATCATTAACAACAAAAAAACCAAGGACTTCATCATAACGTTATTCCATATTTATTCATTCGGTATTTCAGCGATTCAATGAATTTTTCTTTTATCGCAGGATCTTTTAATGCGAAATCGATAGTGGCATCAAGATAGCCGTGAATATTCCCGGTATCAAATCTTTCGCCTTCAAACTTGTAGGCAAAAACATTTTTTTTCTGACATAGAATATTTATCGCATCAGTTAATTGATACTCGTTTCCTGCTCCACGTGGGATTTTTTCTAAGATTCCAAAAATCTCGGGAGTTAAGATATATCTGCCCGGAGTTGCCAGATTAGTTGGGGCATCTTCAGGTTTAGGCTTTTCTACCATCCCCGTCATTCTCAAGGTTCGCTCATTAATGACTTCGCCTTTAACAATCCCATATTTTGCAGTTTCTGCTTTTGGCACTTCCATCACTCCAATGACGTTTGCCCCATCATTTTGAACAGAAACTTCCATCAATTGCTGGATCGCCGGTTTAGGATTTATGACGATATCGTCTCCAAGCAACACTGCAAATGGTTCACCCTCAACCATATTTTTCGCCATCAAAACTGCGTGACCTAATCCCAACTGCTCTTTCTGTCTTACCGCCGTAATTTCAACCATTGAGCCTATTTTTCTTACCAGTTCGAGTTCCTTAATTTTATTATTTCTTTCAAGATACGCTTCAAGTTCTAAATTTCTGTCAAAATAATCTTCTACTGAGAATTTCCCGGAAGAAGTTACAAAAATAATTTGCTCTATTCCTGCTTCAACAGCTTCCTGGACAATATAATGAATCATCGGAACATTGATGATCGGAATAATTTCTTTGGCTATCTCCTTCGTTGCTGGGAGAAAGCGCGTACCTTTACCGGCAATTGGAATGATGGCTTTTTTGATTTTCATAAAACCCTTGTTTTAAAGACTTTTTTTCTCTACATTTTTTGTATGAAGAAAGTTTATATTTTAGCGTTGATGCTCTTAATGGGCCAGTCATCATGGGCCCAAATCCGTGAATTTCAAACTTCTCGTCTTGTGTCGACCGCAGGTGCGGGAGTGGCCAGTGTGCTAAGCACGGAAGCGGCGATATTGAATCCTGCAACATCCACTTTTTTTGAAGGCTCAAGCTTCTCCTATCAACGATATACAACATCTTTACGCAACCAGAGCGAAGAACGTCAAACAGCCAATGATGACTTTCCAGGTCAGAATACCACTCAGGGTCTATTTATGGCCGACCATGACGGTCCAGTTAAGGGCGGCGTGGCGTATCTGAAGCAGGACGAAAATAATTATGAACGCGAACATATTATTACCCATGGCGCAGCACCCATAGGGGAATCTACGAGCATGGGACTTTCCTATCGATACCTTCAGGATATTCTTCCCAAGGGCTCTTCGAATCGCCACCAAAGCAGCCATCAACTCACCGCTGGCCTGCTGCAAATTGTAGATGAAAAAACCGTAGTGGGTTTAGTTTTAGTAGACCCCACTCGTACCACTCCCAACGAAGAGCGCCTAATTGCTGGGCTTCAATACGCATTTGCCGACAAACTAACTCTCATTGCAGATATTGGGACCCAGTACACAGAAGATGTGAAGGATAAATACCTATGGCGTGGAGCTCTTCAGCTTCAGCTTTTTGATGATTTTTTCTTTAGGGCGGGAAAATTTTACGACAATATTCGTGGAACCAAGGGCTTTGGATGGGGTGCTGGATGGATCGGTCCTCGACTTGGAGTGGAATTTGCACAAAGTTTATCAGATCAGTTTAGTGATAATTCTTATATTTATCACAACGAAACACTGGTAGATACTTCAATCTCGGCTATCATTAAGTTCTAAGACATGACTTAAAATTTGATAAGCGAGCATATGGCGACATTCTCAGGTTCCGGTAAAGCAGCACGTGAAGAACGTGAACGAATCATAAAACTCAAACACAAGTATGAGAACCGTATTACTATTGCCAAGTATGGCAAAGAATCCCTGGATGCTGGCGACTACGGCAACGCCTTAAAAACATTTCGTGAATATCTTTTTATCATGGCGGAAATCAAAGAAGTTAAAGACATCTATGAACTTAAAGTTCACATGTTTGATCCCAAAAGAGATCTAACCGAAATGTTAATGATTAGTCACATTGTCTTTGAAATGGCACGCCTCTATGATGCTGTTCCAAAATTTCATCCTGATGCTCAAAGCTGTTTAAATTTATTTGTTCATTTCACTGCTAATCAACCCTACCAAGTGGTTAATTCTGAAATGGTCAGAAAAACACTCAAAAGATCTAATTTTAAAAATCCTGATATGTTTCGCAATTCTTACCAGCAAATTTATGTTCAATCTAAGAAATGTTATATTGTTACTTTTTGTTTTGGAAATGAGCATCAGGTAACAGCTGATTGCAGGAAATTCAAGGACTGGCTTCTTACCTTTAGCCTCGGCCAGGATCTCGTTCGCCATTATTATAACTGGTCTTCCAGGGCAGTTCCTTTCTGTGAAAAGAATCTTTTTTTACGAAAATTCACGATATCCTTTACTAAACCAGCACTACTATTGTTCTCAAAAACTCTTCTTCCAGTTATAATTAAAAAATGTTGATCCTATCTGGTTTGATTGTTAAAGAATGGTTTAAAAGCCTAATTGGCGCAGTCGTCGTCCTTTTCCTCCTTATTACAACAGCAGATTTAATTAATGGTTTTTTACAAGGTAAAGAAATTCAGCGTGTATTCCTTGAATATATTCTTAAAATGCCAGACCTTATGGGTAAAATGCTTCCCATTTGTTGTCTCGTTGCTACACTTTTCTCGCTTAACAAGTTGAAGGCACACTCAGAGCTCATATCAATTCTTGCGGCCGGATTTTCTTATCAGAAAATTTACATTCTGATTGGAACCTGCGCCTCAGTTGTGATGGCGATTCAGTTTTATAACCTGGGATTTTTAGAGCCAGCTGCCAATTCTGTTAAACGCCAAGAGATCCAAAAGAGTCGAATCTCCGAAGGGCGCTATTTGACAAGAAGCTCGATTGAGGGCGGTAAGTTTTGGTATAAGAGTCAGAACTATTTTGCTTCGTTCACCTACTTTGATCGCAAGCAGTCTCTGTTAAAAGATTTCGAAGTTTTTTATTTCAATGATGTCCATAAAAGTGAAAAGATCATTAAATCTGAGGCGGCTTTATTTAATCCAGCAGGGCATTGGACTCTTAAAAATGCCACGGAGATCACGCTCCTCGACAGTCCCTCCTTCCCCCTTCAGATTTCTAAACCCGATCTAGTCATCCACTTGAAAGAGGTCCCTGAAGATTTTGGGGAATTTGAAGCAGACTTAACCACCCTGTCCTTCGTAAAACTCTATCAGTTTGTCTCAAGACTTTCTAAGACAGGTATTAATGTCAGTGAATACCAAATCATTCTGTTAAATAAGGTATTCCTAAGTTTTATATGCCTTGTTTTTGGTCTTATTCCCGTCTCTTCAATTTTTAACCCCAACCGTAGATCGAGTTCATTTGGTAAGAATGTAATACAAACCCTTCTGATTACCGTGGTTTTCTGGGTGCTTTACAGCTCATCAGTCGCTTTTGGAAAGGCGGGCGATGTATCTCCGTGGCTGGCGACCGGAATAGTCCCATTTTGCTTCTTTAGTTTTGTGGTTTGGACCTATTTCAGGAATCGAAAACTCTCAATTTAATTTCACTCACCCTTGTGCTATAAAAGCTTTATGAATTTAGAAAAATATAAGCTTGAAGGTGAGCTTCTCTCAATATTCACCTATCCGGACGCTGTACTTTCACAGGTGGCCAAGCCCGTTACAGATTTTAATAAGGATCTTAAACACTTAGTTAAGAATATGCTTTTTAGCATGTACCATGCCCCGGGGATTGGACTCGCTGCGCCTCAAATTGGCCATAGCATCCGCCTTTTTGTGCTAGACGTTGATTTTGACCGTGAAGAAGTGACAACCGCTTCCGGGAAGGAAGAATACCGCTGGTCCGGTTTCAATCCGATGGTTTTTATTAATCCCATCATCACTGGGACATCAGGGACATCCATTCACGAAGAGGGATGCCTTTCAGTGCCAGGAGTTTATGAGGATGTGAAACGGCATCAATCTGTGCACGTAAAGTTTCAGGATCTCGATGGTAACTTCCATGAACTAGAAGCGAGTGACATGTTGGCTATTTGTATCCAACACGAAAATGATCACTTGGATGGTATCGTTTTCATTGATCGCTTAAGTAACCTCAAAAAGAATTTCTATAAGAAGAAAATGATAAAAGAGAAAGTTCGATGAAAAAATTTAGGGTCGCGTTTTGTGGCACTCCTGATTTTGCCGTTCCTACTCTCGACTTATTGGCCAATCACCCTCATATCGACTTGCGATATATTATTTCAATGCCTGACCGCCCGGCCGGTCGAGGAATGGAACTTAAATCTCCTGAGGTCATTGAGTACGCCAAAGCAAAAAAACTCAATTATTTCCAAACCGAAAATATTAATAAAGAACCTGGCTTTTTAGAGAAACTAAAATCTGAAGAACTTGATTTTGTTGTGGTTCTGGCTTTTGCCCAGTTTCTCGGGACAGAAATGCTTAATATAGGAAAAATGGGATGTTTTAACATTCATACTTCCATTTTACCTAAGTATCGGGGAGCTGCTCCCATACAATATGCACTTCTAAATGGTGACACAGAAACCGGTGTCTCCATCCAGAAGATGGTAAAAAAAATGGATGCAGGTGACCTGGTTCATTTTGCAACGGTTTCTATTACACCAACTGAAAATGGTGGTCAGCTCTACACGAGATTGAAATACCAAGCCGCTCTTGCGATGAATGACCTGATTGTTAAAATTCTGAATAATCAAGTTACCTATACCGTTCAGGATGAATCTAACGTTTCTTTTGCACCAACATTAAAAAAAGAAGATGGACTGCTTAAATTTTCAACCAAAACAACGAATGAAATTTTAAACCTCATACGTGCCCTCGATCCTTGGCCTGGAACCTATTGCTTCTTAAATGGTAAGCGTTTGAAAGTTCTCTTGGCCGAAGCCTACCATTCCAAAGTAGCACCAGGAGTGGCCAAAAACGATATGGGCTCTCTTATTGTAGGCTGCCTGAACGGAAGTTTGCGCCTCAGCGAAATCCAGCTCGAAGGAAAAAAAGCCTGCTCTGATAGAGAACTTTTAAATGGAATTAAAACTGAAATTATTATTAGCGAACGCTAAGGATTCCTATGTCGATTATCATTTCACCAAGTTTACTTTCTGTTGATTTTCTTGATCTCAAAACTGAATTAGAGCGTTTAAATAGCGTTGATGATCTTTGGCTTCATCTAGATGTGATGGATGGCCATTTTGTTCCCAATCTCACATTTGGAGAACCAGTTCTCAATAAAATTCAAACGATCTCTAAGCACAAACTTGATGCTCATTTTATGGTAACCAATCCCGAATTCTACGTGGAGAGCTTTAAAAAAGTGGGTCTACATAATTTTACTTATCATTGGGAAGCAGTTTCTCAACATGAAGAACTCATTGCTAAAATTAAAATGACCTATCCGTCTGCAGGAATTTCACTTAAACCCAATACACCCATTTCTGTTCTCCCTCTTTCTATTTTAAGTAAAATTGACGTCATTCTTATTATGAGTGTGGAGCCGGGGTTCGGTGGACAAAAGTTCATGCCAGAATCAATTGATAAAATAATC
The DNA here is from genome assembly GCA_020048985.1 of Halobacteriovorax sp. Classification (GTDB taxonomy): domain Bacteria; phylum Bdellovibrionota; class Bacteriovoracia; order Bacteriovoracales; family Bacteriovoracaceae; genus Peredibacter. The sequence goes on from JAIFLR010000067.1 coordinate 25,663, forward strand.
GCCCTGGATCAAATCCGTCATGAAAATAAACTTCAATTTCAAATTCAAGTCGATGGTGGGATCAGTGATGCCAATGCAGGTTATCTAATCCAGGCCGGTGCCAATAACCTGGTGGCTGGATCTTATATTTTTTCTGAACCCAATAAAGATTACGCTCAAAGAATTAATAAAATTCGCTAAGGCCCAAAAACATGACTAAAACTTATCAACTCACAGGCACCAATATTACCCTCGAAGATGTGGCCTTAATCGCCAACGCTCGTCCGGGAGAAGTGAAGCTTGAAATTCATCCTGACTCTTTAATAAAAATGAGAAAATCGCGCCAAGTGATTTTGGATATTGTTAAAAAAGGCAAGCCTGTTTACGGAATCAACACCGGCTTTGGCGCTTTGGCCTCAAAACAAATCGCAAACGAAGATTTGGGTCAGCTTCAATATAATCTTATCAGATCTCATTGCACTGGAGTGGGTAAACCCTTTTCCAGAGAAGTGACTCGCGCCATTATCCTCTCGCGCGCCAATTGCCTCATCCAGGGTTTTTCAGGAGTGACTCCTGAGACCATTGAGCTCCTTTTAGAATTCATTAATCACAATATTAACCCTGTGATTCCTGAAAAAGGATCTGTCGGAGCTTCTGGCGACCTGGCCCCTTTGTCTCATATTGCTCTCGCATTAATTGGTGAAGGTGAAGTGGAGTATGAGGGAAAAATTGTTAAATCTGATTTCGCCATCCATGATGCCGGTCTTAAGCCAGCCGTTCTTGGCCCCAAAGATGGTCTTGCACTTATTAACGGAACTTCTGTCATGCTGGCCTTGGGTGCCTTGGCATTATTTGAAGCTAAAAAATTAGTAAAGCTTGCCGATATTATTTCTTGCTTAACTTTAGATGCCGTACGTGGAACCGCCACTGCCTTTGATGCAAGAATCTCTCAACTCAAGCCGCAGCCAGGTCAAGTGGATGTATCTTATAACTTACTCAAAATTATTACGGGCTCTGAAATCAATTTATCTCATAAAGATGATGGAAAAGTTCAAGATCCCTACTCCCTTCGCTGTATTCCCCAAGTTCACGGGGCTTGCCGACAAACCCTCAGACACTCGGAAGAAGTGCTCTCAATTGAATTAAACTCTGTGACCGATAACCCACTTGTCTTCATAGAGACTGGTGACGTTGTCTCCGGAGGAAACTTTCACGGGGAAGCACTGGCCTTAACCATGGATTACCTGGCGATGGGTCTGGCCGAAATCTGCAACATCGCCGAGCGAAGAGTTGAAAAAATGATGAACCCTCATTTTTCTGATCTTCCAGCTTTTTTAACTAAAAACTCTGGTCTCAACTCAGGCCTGATGATTGCCCATGTAACCATGGCGGCACTGGCTTCAGAAAATAAATATCTCTGTCATCCGGCTTCAGTTGACTCTATTCCGACCTCCACAGACAAAGAGGATCACGTTTCAATGGGAGTGACGTCGGGCCGAAAACTGCACGAAGTTGTCTCAAACGTTCAGCACTGTCTGGCAATTGAACTTCTCTGTAATACTCAGGGAATTGAATTTCTTCGCCCGATGAAGACCTCTCCTGCACTTGAGAAGGTTTATACTTTGGTTCGAAAACACGTTCAACCAATTGAGGATGATCGTGTTTTCCATAAAGATATTGAAAACCTCACTCGGTTAGTAAAAACAGATGAAATAATTAAAGAAGTTGAATCCATTACTGGAGAATTAAAATGAGCAATATCCCTCTGCCTCCAACCGGCGATAAACTTACCTGTAAAGGCTGGCATCAAGAAGCAGCTCTTCGTTGTTTATTAAATAATCTCCATCCAGATGTTGCTGAAGACCGTGATGAATTAATTGTTTATGGTGGAAATGGACAAGCCGCGAGAAATCATAAAGCACTAAATGATTTGATTACTTCTCTTCAAAATCTAGAAAATAATGAAACTCTGATTGTTCAGTCCGGTAAGCCGGTTGCTATTTTTCCAAGTAACCCACAAGGACCTAGGGTCCTTATTGCCAATTCAAACCTTGTTCCTAAGTGGGCGACGTGGGATCACTTCAATAAATTGAAAGATGAAGGTTTAATGATGTATGGCCAGATGACGGCCGGCTCATGGATCTATATTGGCTCCCAAGGTATCATTCAGGGCACCTATGAAACATTCATGGCAGCTGCCCGCAAGCACTACGGCGAAAACGCTACACTCAAAGGCAAGCTTGTACTGACTGCCGGCATCGGTGGCATGGGAGGAGCTCAGCCTCTCGCTGTTAAAATGGCCGATGGTGTATGTCTTTGCTGCGATGTGGACCTCACTCGTATTGAAAAGCGCCTTAAAACAAAGTACCTCGATGTCTTAGCAAAAGATTTTTCAGAGGCGCTTCATCTTGCTCAGGAAGCCAAAAAAAATAACGAAGCCCTAACTGTTGGTGTCGTTGGTAACGCTGTTGATTTTTTTGAATTTGTTCTAGATCAAGGAGTCATTCCTGATTTAGTGACTGACCAAACTTCGGCCCATGATCCACTTAATGGATATGTTCCAGCGGGCATGACTTTAGCTGAAGCTCTTGATTTAAGAAAATCTGACCCTGCCAAATACACCGAATATTCTTATGCCAGTATGGCCCAACACGTGCGCATCATGATTGCCTTTAAAAAGAAGGGCTCTCATGTTTTTGATTACGGAAATAATCTTCGCGCTGGCGCTGAGTTAGCAGGAGTTAAAGACGCATTTAGTTTTCCTGGATTTGTCCCCGCCTATATTAGACCTCTTTTCTGCGAGGGCTCAGGTCCTTTCCGCTGGGTCGCCCTCTCAGGTGATCCAGATGATATCAGAGTCACAGACGAAGCCCTAAAAGAACTCTTCCCTGAAAATAAATCAATGCTTAACTGGCTGGATAAAGCTCAGAAAATGATCAAGTTCCAGGGCCTTCCTGCACGTATCTGTTGGTTAAAGTACGGGGACCGCGAAAAAGCTGCTCTTCTGTTAAATAAGCTTGTGCGCGAGAAAAAAGTGAAGGCTCCTATTGTTATTGGCCGTGATCATCTTGACTGCGGCTCAGTAGCTAGCCCGAACCGCGAAACTGAAAGCATGAAAGACGGCTCAGATGCCGTTTCAGACTGGCCACTATTGAACGCCATGATCAATATCAATAATGGCGCTAGCTGGATCTCTCTTCATCACGGTGGTGGTGTTGGTATGGGTTATTCGCAACACTCGGGCATGGTGATTGTGTGTGACGGAACTCCAGAAATGGATATCAGGCTTTCTCGTGTCCTTAATTCAGATTCTGGAATGGGGATTGTGCGACATGCTGATGCTGGCTATGACATAGCGATAGATATCGCTAAAAAACCAGAAACCAAGATAAAGTTCCCTTCACTTACATGAAAATTTATACCGACCTGAATGAGATTATCACTCTTCAGAGTGCCCACTTAAAAGATGGAAGAAAACTTAAACCAGAAGATTTAAGTACCATTAAAGATGGAGCAATCATCTTTGACGATAGCCATATCATTTGGGTAGGTAGAAAAAAAGAAATTCCTGCAGAATATAAGTCACTTCCTTCCCATTCACTCAAGGGACATATTCTGACTCCAGAAATGGTTGATTCTCATACCCATATTGTTTTCGGCGGCGATCGGTCGCAAGAATATGCTGACCGCTTAAATGGGACTCCTTACGAAGAAATAGCCAAGCGTGGCGGAGGCATTCTTTTCACCATGAAAGAGACGCAAAATTCTTCGGCTGAAGAGTTATTCCAATCTGCCAGCCATAGAATTGAATGCTTAAAGTCTTACGGTATTGGGACCATTGAAATAAAATCTGGTTACGGATTAGACTATGAAAAAGAAAAAGAAATTTCACTAGTCATAGACCGCTTGAAAAAGCGATTTTCATCCACAGTTCAGATTTTTAATACCTATCTCGCCGCTCATGATGTTCCCAGAAATTTTAAATCATCCACGGAATATCTTGAACAGGTTGTTCTGCCTCTTCTTAAAGAGCTGGCCCCTTTAAATATTATTGATGCGGTTGATATATTTCACGAAAAAAACTACTTCACTGAAGAAGATGCGACAAAGCTCTTTTTATTGGCGCAAATTTTAAACATTCCTCGCAAAATCCACGCTGACGAACTGAATACCAATGGCGGTGCGGAGCTAGCAGCTTCATTCAATGCCTTGAGTGCTGATCATTTACTCAAGATCTCTGATAAAGGAATTGCGGCACTGGTTGATACATCCACCATCGGCACCTTGCTTCCTGGTACAGCTTTCTTTCTAGGTAAACCACTGGCACCAGCGCGAAAGATGCTCGATGCTGGAGTAAAGGTCGCCATTGCTTCTGATTACAATCCAGGCTCTTGCCACTGCGATAACCTGCTTTTGATTGCCTCAATTTCAGCGGCCCAGTTGAAACTTAACCAAGCCGAATTATGGTGTGGCATAACTCTCAATGCTGCCCACTCATTAGGCCTGTTAAATCAAGGTGTGTTAATACCTGGCATGAAGCCTCGCTTTTCGTTATTCAAAGCAGATTCACTTTCTCAGATTACTTATAATTGGGGAAAAAACTTTGCGATTAGTCTGCCTTAAGTGCAGATTCAATAGTTGAAATGAAATTCTCATCCATAAAGTTATGAATCTTTTTGCTCACAAAGATCACTTTTCCTTTTTGGAAAACAATTGAAACAGGATATGTCGCGACCAAAAACTGATTGGCGATTCGGCTATCAGCATCGGTAGCAGATTCAAAATTAAGTTTGTATTTGCCTTCAGTTTTTTTAACCACTTCAAGCGGGTTCTCTTCGTCGCCGTTAAGACCAATGACCTTAACCTGGCCCTTGAATTTCTCTTGAAACTTAACCAGACTCGGGAATTCCTTCAGGCAGGGTACACACCAAGATGCCCAGAAATTAAGCAGAACGATGGGCTCTTTGACATTCTTGAGCTCAATGCTCGTATTATTAGTTGTAGTTAATTTAAGGCCTTGGAAAGCTGCCTCATAAACTGAGTGCTTTTGTTTATCCTGATCTACTTGTTCGGCGTTAAGATGGAACGTATCCCATAGAATTTGTGTGGAAAGAAAGCCACTAAATGCCATAATAAACAGGAGGACGGGGATATATTTTTTCATAGGTCTTTTAACCATAATAAGGCCAAGTATAGCCCACTTTTTTTGATTTATGAAGCCATGGAATAGACTGCCTTTAATTAAGCTCGCCTGTCGTCGCTGGATGAACCAGAAGGGACAGACTTTAGTGGAATTTGTTCTGCTGCTGGCCGTGGTCTCCTCTTTATCTTATGGATTTGTTTCGATCATGAACAAAAACATAGGCGCCTATTGGGAGCACTGTGTGAATCTGGTGATTAATGACGGAAACCCTGACTTACCAAAACAAGCTAAAATAGAATAATTTTTGAAACAAGGATGATTCATGAACTATTTATTGGCGATTGACCAGGGAACTACTGGCACAACGTCTCTACTGATTGACGCAAAAACCTTCAGTGTTGTAGATAAAGAAAAAGTTGATTATCGCCAAATATTTCCAAATCCATCTTGGGTGGAACATGACCTAGAAGATATTTGGACGTCAGTTAGCACTTCAATCAATGTTCTCTTAAAAAGACAAGATATTAGCCCCAAGAAAATTTTGGCAATTGGAATAACCAATCAGCGTGAGACGACCTGCGCTTATGACAAAATGGGAAAACCTCTTCATCATGCTATCGTGTGGCAAGACCGCAGAACGGCTCAGTACTGTGACAAGCGGCGGGAAGAATACAAAGTTGTTTGTCAGAAAAAAACTGGCCTTCCACTAGACCCCTATTTTTCCGGCACAAAAATGCGCTGGTTTCTGGACAATGTCCCATCAGTCCAAGCAGCAGCCGAAAAAGATAACCTTCTCTTATCTACTGTTGATACATTTCTTTTGTATCGCCTAACCAGCGGAAATAGCTTTGCGACCGAGGCTTCGAACGCCTCCCGCACCATGCTTATGAATCTTGAAACATTTAATTGGGACCCTGATCTTTTAAATTTTTTTGGGATTAAAAAAAGTTTTCTTCCTGAAATTAAAGAGTCATTTACAAATTTCGGTTCAACTAGTGGATGCCCATTTCTTCCTGACGGTATTCCAGTGTTATCAATTCTTGGTGATCAGCAGGCTGCTTTATTTGGGCAGGCCTGCGTAAACGTTGGTGATATTAAATGCACTTATGGAACGGGAGCTTTTTTACTGTTAAACACCGGCGAAAAAATTATCCATTCTCAAACAGGTCTTCTCACAACAGCCGCTTATTACCACCAAGGTAAAAAAGTTTACGCCCTTGAAGGAGCGGCTTATATTGCAGGAGCGGCTGTTCAATGGCTGCGCGATAATTTAAAAAGCATTAAGTCATCGGTAGATGTTGAAGCTCTCGCCAATGAAGTCAAAGACCTGTCCCAGATGGAACATGTGCTATTTATGCCCTTCTTTACCGGTATAGGAACACCCTACTGGAACTCAGAAGCTAAGGCGGCAATACTTGGACTGACGAGAGGAATTGATAATAGTCACATTGCCCGTGCTTGCCTTGAAGGGATTGCACTTTCAGTTAACGACTCGGTTTCTAGTTTCAAAAAAGATTTTTCCCAGCTCAACGATATACGAGTCGATGGTGGTGCGGCTGCCAACAATCTTTTGATGCAAATGCAGGCGAACTTCTCTCAAAAAAGTATTCTCAGACCAGAGGTAATTGATACAACTGCCTATGGCGTGGCAGTTGGGGCAATGGTCGGGAGAAAAGAAATTGAGATAAATGATTTATCAAGTTTCTGGAAACTTCAGCATGAATTTAAGCAGGAATCTCATCCTTACTATTCAAACAAAAAAGCGCTGTGGGATTCTTCAATAAAGAATCTCTATTATTAAAAGAAAGTAATTACTTAAACAGCAGATTTTTAAGCTCACTGGCCTTGGTTATTCCTACCAGCTCGAGTTTATATTTCCCTTTTAGATCATCAGCTGCTCTTTTAGACGTGATCACGCGTTTATAATTCATCTGTGCAACTTCTTTTAACCTCATCTCCATCATGGGCACCGAACGGACTTCACCCGTTAAACCAACCTCTCCTAAAAACAAAGTATCGTTAGCAATAGGAATGGCATAGTAGGAACTAAGTAGCGAAGCAATCACTGATAGATCATTTTCTCTGGTTGTAAGCTTCATGCCCCCAACGACGTTGACATAAATATCGTTATACGAAAGGGGAATACCGATATACTTATCAATGACAGCTACTAGAAGAGCGACTCGATTGGAATCTAGTCCCTGAGTTGTCCGCCGGCCGACGGCAAATTTATTTTCCACCACCAATGCCTGAATCTCTACAAATAAAGACCTGCTGCCTTCTAGAATACAAGTGATTGATCTACCAAATGAGCCAGGAAGGGATTGCTCTAAAAAATACTGAGATGGATTCTTGATTTCTAAGAGTCCCTTCTCCTGCATCTCAAATATGCCCACTTCGTTGGTGTTACCAAAGCGGTTTTTCATCACTCGAAGCATGCGGTATTGCCCTAACTGATCACCTTCAAAATAAATAACTGTATCAACCATGTGTTCCAAAACTTTAGGTCCGGCAATCTGCCCATCTTTAGTTACGTGGCCAATGATGAAGCAAGTAAGATCATAGGACTTAGCGTAGTTCATTAACTCGTAAGTCACTTCCCGGATCTGTGTCAGAGTCCCCGCAGCCGAATCGACATTGCTTGAATGAGTGGTTTGAATTGAATCTATGACTAGAAACTTTGGTTTTAATTGCTTAACTTGCTCGAGAATTTTTTGCCAATTTGTTTCATTGTAAATATAAAAATTGTTGTTATTCACACCCAGGCGTTTTGAACGCCCAGCAATTTGAGATTCTGATTCTTCTCCACTCACATATAAAATTCTCTCTTTTCCATACTCTGATAAAAGTTTTCCACAAACTTCCATTAAAAGTGTCGATTTACCAATTCCAGGCTCACCACCAATGAGGGTTAGAGAACCAAGAGTTACACCACCACCCATCACCCGATCAAATTCTCCGATCTTAGTGTGATAGCGCTCAACATTTTCATGTTCAATTTCACCAATGGTTTTAGGTTTAGTTTCTCTGCCGGCAATAGACTTGGGAGCGGCCTTACTCTCTTTGAACGTAGCCTCTTCACTAAATGAGTTCCACTGGTTGCAATCCGGACATTTTCCTAACCACTTGGCAGATTGGTATCCACATTCCTGACATGTAAAAACTGTTTTTATCTTGGCCATTTATCCCTCAATCATCTTTAAAAGTTCATTTTCACTTATTATCGGAATGCCGAGGTCTTTGGCCTTTACAAATTTGCTGGAAGAGCTATCTGTTTCATTTGTGATAAGGTAGCTGGTGTTTTTTGAAACCGAAGTCACCATCACTCCGCCATTTCCCTTAATCAACTTCTCAAATTCCGTGCGGCCCATGCTGAGCTCGCCAGTGATACAAAACTTATAGCCTTTTAAGGGTCCCTCTCCAGAACTGATCTCATCTGCTTTAACATGAACACCAAGCTTGAGAAGTTTATGGATCAGAGGTTCTTTTTTCTTGATAGAATCAAGGAAGCTCTGAGATGACTTCTCTGCAAAACCTTCTATGTTTTGCATTTTGTCCATTGTGAGCGAGAGTATTTTATCTAATGAGTTGTACCCTTGAGCGATAATTTTCTCGCTCTTAGTAATCGAAACTCCCTCAACCCCAATGGCAGAAATAAACTTGGCAAGAGACTGCTCTTTAGATTTTTGAATATTGTCGTATATTTTGGTCGCTAGTTTTTCTTTTACTTTCTCAAGAGTCAAAAGATCATTCATGCCCAATTTATAAAGATCAGGGATTTCTTCCACAAGACCCTTGCTCATCATTTCATCGAGTCGTTTGTCCGAGAGGTCATCAATTCCAGATTTTTGGATATAATTCAATATCTCTTCTTTAATCTTGGTTGGACATTTTTCATTTTCGCAATAAAGCCAGATATCCTGTACGACCAGCTTCTTTTCACAACTCGGGCACTTTGTCGGGTAGATAAATTGCCCAGGGGCTTTTTCAACAATACCCAAAAACTTTGGAATCACTTCGCCTGAGCGAATAATTTCTATTTTATCCCCAGCTTTAAGCTCGAAGTTTTGAACGAGACCAAAGTTGTGCAAGGTAACCCTTGAGATCATAGCCCCTGACAATTCAACAGGCGCTACGATCGCCACAGGAGTCAGGGTCCCATTTCTGGAAACTCCCCACTCAATCTCATTAATGGTCGTTACTTTTGTATCACCGGCAAATTTAAAAGCAATTTTGTATTTAGGATGGTGAGAGGTTTCCCCAAGTTCCGCATGTAACTTAAGATCATTATAGATAAAAACGAGACCATCAACGAGGTAGTCCCCTTTAACCATAAATTCTTTGGCTTCTTGTATCCGCTTCTCAATACTTTCTTTATTTGAATGAATCTCGACTTCAGGCAGATCAAATCCCAGACGTTTCAATTCATCCAGTTTATCTTTTTCTTTGGAGTATTTTTCATCACTGATGAGGTCAAATGCCTTAAAGCTTAAAAAACTAGCAAGTTGAATATTTTCTTTTCTTCCAAGGAGACCAGCGACGATATTTCTTTGAGACGAAGGCTTCTCAAGACCCATTTTCTCCATTTCTTTAGAGAGGTGGAAAAAGTTAATTTCAACACAGAAGATTTCTCCTCTTATTTCTACTTCACCTTTATTCGGGATCCACTTAGGTATATCTGAGATAAACATGGCTTTTTTGGTAATATTTTCACCATACTGACCATCACCGCGAGTTTTGGCCATGCTAAGGTGACCATCTTTATAAATTAGTGAGCAGCTTGAGCCATCAATTTTAAAGACACTGATGACATCCTCTTTGCCAACCCACTTGAAAAGTTCTTTATCATCATAGGTTTTATCAAGGGAAAGCATCTTTTTTTGATGAGCAACTTTGACGTTGCTATCTATTTGCATATGCCCAACAAGTTTTAATACGGGATTTTGAGGATCTAGTTTTTTGAGCTCATCTTCTAACTTATCATAAGCCTCATCTGAAACTTCAGCTTTACCGCGATAATACAGCTCTTTATGAGTGAGGATAAGTCTTTCTAATTCCTGGATTCGATTTGCTTTCATGGTGACTCATTATAGTCGTCACTACTTAATAATTAAAGGAAGCACCGAATTTTAATTTGATATTATCGTGGTACGAAATTTCTTTATACTCACCATCAAATTTGGCCTTAGCAGCAAGGGTCTCGATTGATCCATCCAGGGTCATTCTTGGGGTATATTGGTATTTGACACCAATTTCTAAATCAAGTGCGGAAACACTTGAGGCACTACCATAAATATCATCACTATCAGCAAAACTCGGAAACGGAAGAAAATCCGCCTGCACGATAAACCGGTATTCACGGTTGACAGGGATATTAGCAGCGACACCCAACAGGATGCCTGAAATATTGCCTTTTCCGAAACCATCTGCAGCTGAATAATCCAAATCAAATACATAGTTGGCATATCCGCCATAAATATCAATTTGAGGCCCGTAAAAGAATCCAATTGGTAAATATTTATACCCACCAGTTAATTTAAACACACCAAATTGCGCGTTAGTTGACGACTTTTCTGGATTTCCTGATACTTCCGAAAGTTTTCCAATTGAGCGAGCGACCTCAAGGGCGGCAAAATATTGTCTTGTAATCCAGCCCTCTCCTCGAAAGTCAAAACCAAACAAATTACCACTTACTCTTTTTGATCCAGTTGGAGTTGAGGTGTCTACACTTGAAGATGAACCAAACAGTGCCACTGTAACGATTCCAAGCTTTCCAGGTTCTTCTTCTTTCTTCTCATCAATTTTTTCATCGCTAAAGGCATCTGACTTAAATGTCTCTAGTCTTACCCAGTCGCCGGCCAAAAGTTTTTTATCTGATTTATAAACTTTGACCATGCCTAAAGCTTGGTTGTCTGAAATATTAAAAACTTTACCTTCGGCCAAGACCTCAGTTTCCCAGTCTACGATTTTTTTAAGAAGAGGATGTTTTTTCTTAACAACTGGTCTTTTCACAATGAAACTTTGCCCAACCTGAATAGGATAACCTTTTCCGACGTCCAATGTGATTTGATCACCGAGAATTCCGTTGATTTTTGCATCATAAGGAATCGTTTTTGAATAAGTGTCCAGCCAGTTTTTTATAGTCTGTGAAATTGTTTCAATTTCATCGGTATTGACCAGTGTTTTCTCTCCAAAATATATATCTTCTCCGTCTTCTCCGTGAACTTCTAATTGAATTTCAACGCCATTGATCTCATTAACAAGGGCAACCCTGATGATCGATCCCACTTGTAGTTTTTCTGCTACGGTTCTCAACACTTCTTTTTGTTTTAAATATTGTGGCAAATTTTCTCGGTAACGACTGAATATGTGAATCAGGCTTGAATTAGAAACGTAGGTGCACCAGTTACTCTTTTTTAATCCCTCTTCCACCTCTTCGAAGACTTTAAAGCCAATAGCTCCACCTACACTGTCAGTTACAGGAAGAAGAGTGCATCTGCGCATTGAAGACTGAGCAGATACCTGAAGGCTAAATACGAATAACAGTAGTGCTATATATTTCATATAAATTCTGGAAGTTCCGGTGGCTCAGTTGTTGTGAAATTATTCGATGGTTTGTTTTCGTAGAGATCCACCAGCATTCTCAGTCCTGAATTTTCATCACGCAATTCTCTAATCTGAGATTTATAAAGCTCAAGTTCAAGTTTTATACGAAGTAACTCTTCTTCTTCTTTGAGTTTAACCCTGTCTACACTTGCGACATAAATATAATACTTACCGTCTTCCTCTTTATGTTTGAGGATATTCGTCTTTATATGGCGTCGAATAGTTGAGATCGACACCTTTTTATAAGTTGAATAGTCAGTAATGGATAACCAAACCCCATCCGTGGTATGCATTCATCCTCCTATGGATTAAGCTTAATGATAGATAATCCGATGAATAAGTGCAAAATCTAATATAAAGTTGAGCAATGAAGTCAGTTGATTTAAATGATTTAAAAAATAAAAAAATCGCCCTCGTGCTTTCGGGTGGCGTGGTTAAGGCAGCTGCTTGGCACCTTGGAGTGACTCATGCTCTGGAAGAGTTGGGGTTTTACCTCAAGAGTAATAAAAACTCATCTCCCACTCAGACATTGAACCAAAGAAGCCTCGAAATTGGAACGTATGTTGGCTCCAGCGCTGGGGCCATGATCTGTGTCTACCTCGCCAGCGGCTATACACCCCAGGATATTATTCAGGCCACCCTTGGAATCAAAGGCTCCAAGATCCGAGGAATAAACTACAAAGACATGTTCACTATAAAACGGCCGGACCTTAAGGCCCCCAAAAGTGACCTCTATCATCCACTTGAGGGGTTTCCACCCTTTCTCAAAAACATGGTTAAACCCTTCATTTCTCTACCGGGTCTGTTTTCGACAGAAGGTGTGAGAAACTATTTATTAGAAAATGTTATTGAAAAAGACACATTTGAAGATTTCGTTGCCGATCTTTTTATTGTCGCAACTCAATTGGACCACTCGAGAAAAGTTATTTTTTCGAAATATAATTATCCAAACCCAAGCCATGACTCAACGTCAGTATATTATACGGGAACCAATGTTTCCCATGCTGCTGCTGCAAGTATGAGTGTACCCCCTTTTTATTGCCCTTATCCTATCAAAAACCCCATTACCAAGGGTGTTGATTATTATATTGATGGTGAAATCAGAGAAACTCTCTCTACTCATGTCGCTGAAGATAATGGGTGTGATGTTATTATAAGCTCTTGGACCCATACCCCTTATCATTTTCATGATGAGGTCGGGTCATTAGTAAACTACGGGCTGCAGCCAATAGCCATTCAGTCCATCTATCTTATGATCCAGAAAAAAATTATTTCAGCCAGGGCTGAAAGAGCAAAAGCTATCGACATCATGGACACGGTGAACGATTACATGAAAAGAGAAAAGTTCGGAAATACTCACCGAAGAGAACTTATGGCGATTCTTGAGAGAAAACTTAACATCAATCCAAAAGTTAAATTAATCGATATTTTTCCAGACCATCACGATTATAAATTATTTTTTGCAAATTCGTTCTCACTCAACTCAAAGGTTTCAGCTCATGCAGTTGAAGCTGGCTATAAACGAACTATGCAGATTTTGAGCCCTAGATGATTTTAAAGTATCTGGGTTTTACCATTTTCTTTTTATGGTTTATCACCTCCTCTGATCCGCATTTCGGAACTGATCTTTCATGGCAAAGAGTACCTAAAGCAGACAAAGATGACGTTAGAGAGTTGGCGTGGATGTCTACTGATTCTTTCAGATCATACTTGGAAGACGAAGATGACCGAGTTTCAGATAAATTCATTGTAACCAAGTACTACTACCCAACTGTTAACTTCTGGTTTTTGATTTATACCCAGTTTGATTCTAGTCACGTGGTTATTCATGATAAAACAAACTTGTCCCTTATTTACAAGGTACTGGATTTTTCTTCACTTCACGCCAAAGGTCTTTCGAAAAACATACTTTATGTTCTTCAGCAGAAAATTTCTGATGAAAGAATCAGTAAAATTAAAAAAGATTTAAAATTTCTTTCTATGAACCCATTCAGTCTGGATCAGGACTCCAAAAACATTTATCGTAATTTAAAAGATTCCGGGATTAATCTTCCTATAAAAAAACTTGAACGCCAGGCCTTTTTCAATAAACTTAGGGACAACATCAGGACCCAAACAGGCCAAAGAAATTTTATCAAAGATGGGATCATCAGGTCCCTTCCCTACAAAAACTTTCTTGGTAAATATTTTTCAGAGCATAATCTACCCTCAGAATTGCTCGCTGTTCCCTTCCTGGAGTCCAGCTTTAACCCTAAGGCGGAATCCAAAGTTGGAGCTTTAGGTACCTGGCAGTTCATGCCTCTTATTGCGAGCTACTATGTTCCTAAAAAATCACTCTCACCACAATTCGACTATCGATCTAACGTAGGAGTGATCTCAGTTGCTGCAGCTCTATTAATGAAAGAAAATTTTCAGTTAATGAAATCATGGGACATGGCAGTTACCGCGTATAACTCTGGCACTAAACATCTTTTAAAGACTAAACGTGAGCTTGCCTCGGCTGATAAAAAGGTAAACCTAGAAGCAGTCATTAAACACAGTGACTCCCAGCATTTCGGCTTTGCTTCCAAGAATTTTTACAGTGAGTTTCTCGCCTTGGTCCACGCTCTGGCCTATGAAGAAGAGTTGTTCTCAAACATTCATAAAAATGACCGTTACAATGTTAATGATGACCTAATTTTTTATCTTTTTAAATGTTCTTTGAAGCCTGATAAGACGCTTAATAAGACCCAGCTCGATGATGTCCTTTACTACAACCATCACATTACTCAACCCACCAAGACCTATCCTCGCGGCACAATAGTTACGAGTAAAGAATCTTTACCCGGTTCCAAGTTCTATAAATTAAACATTAAACAGATGGTGGAAAAGAAACCAAAAGACTGGATCAAATTTCTTGAAAATCAGAGTTGCTCAACCAAATAAGTATTTGGAGAACAATAAGAATTAAGGAATTGCACAGTGCCATCTTCAAACTGAATTTTGATGTTGATTTTAGCGTCAGGTGATAGTTCAGCAGTGCCTTGCCCCTCACCAATAATAATAATCTTGCGAGTTTTATCGCTAGCCGAGTCATAGAATTTCCCGTCAGTGTCAAGAACCTGGGTTGTCGTCATCAATGATTGGGCAACTGATTCAGAAGCCACTTCGAATTTTTCTATTTTCTTGTTCAGGTTTACCTGAATGAGACAGCGGCTTCCCAGTTTTTCGCCTTCTACTTTTGAGAGTATAAATCTCATAAAATTTTCAGACGGAACAGTGACACTGTTATTATCTCTGAGCCCGACAAATACCGGCTCTGACTGATGATTAAGTTCAAGGTAGCGGCGCCCACCGAGATGAGAAGATCCAAATGGCATTTTGTACGTATGATTATTGATTTTTTTAGCCGTAGAGTTCGTAGCAAATACTTTTACTTGCTCTCCTGAAACTATCAGTGGCGAGCTTTCTTTTGACAGTAGTTCTTCTTCATAAACTCTTACTTTCTCGTTAACTACATCTTCATAAAAGTTAGCATCAAAAGTTATTTCATTTTCATGAATATGAATAATTTTAGATACAATCTCGCCATTGTTGCGGTGGTAAGAGACCATCGCATTGCCGGCCTGAACACCTACAAATAACTGGTACCTGAAATCTTCATTTTCGGTACGTTTGAAATCCCCGTTTAGCTTGATGACTTCACCAAACCGCACATCCAACTTTGCCACATCAGTTTCGTCATCTAGCTCAACCAACAAGGCCCCAACCATGCCTTTTCTTTCATGGGGTGACATAAGGTTATTGAAAACCTCTTCTTCTATAAGTGGAATTGAAACGCTGGCACTTTCATCTTCACTATTTCTTTCTTCAAGTATTAGCTCTGTTGTTGTCGGTATGTACCCTCTCTTTAATAGGGTCACAGCGCGAGTCATTTTAGGTTGGGCCATTTCTACTTCAAGTTTTACTTCACCTGAACCGTAGTCTTCTGACATCTCCGAAAGATCGTCCTGATATCTCACTTCAAAACCTTCAATATTTTGACCTTTCTTCAAATCCACACTAATGGCATGGATAGAAAGACTGGCCTGATATGAGCTTGGTCCCATAAAACCGTGCTCTCGCTCAGTTTCTGGAGCGGGTGTTGGCTCAGGTTTTCTTAGTGCTTCTTGAGTCTGAATACCTTGCGGTTTCTGAGTAGTCACTTTTGAAACCGTGGGAGCAACCTTAGTAATAGGTCCTTGAGGAGCTGGTGAGTAGTCAAAAGCCACGGTGCCGGAATTCACAACTTCTGTCTTCTTAGCAACCATAGCTTCCGCTGAGGCCGGCTTATTCACTTGTTCTGGATAGTCAAAAAACTCTGGTTCGGCTTGCGCTGCCTCAGCAACTGCCGGCTCCTCGGTTTTCACATCCATCATATCTGCTACATCCTGAGTTTCAACTTCAGGACTAACAGCTGCTTCATTTTCATTTTTAACTTCTACTGTTTTAACTTCTTCTATTTTTTTGTCCTCAGGAGCGATTTCAAAAAACTCTGGCTCACTTTCTTCAACAGCCGCCATTGAAGTTGAAACCTCGTCTACTACTGCTTCTTTTTCGGCCACTATTGTTTCAACAAAAGTGAAGTCCTTATACAGAGACACCAAGTTTGTGGATAGCTCAGTATTCATTTCAATTTTTTCTAATTTAATTGTTTCCTGGAACGGAAGCTCATTCTTGGCAAGAATCTTAATTTCAGGAAGTACAGCTAGGGTCTTGGCAACTACCGCTTTAACCAGCTTAGGTTTGTGCGCCACTTTCTTCTCAACTGGAATTTTGATTTCAGCGAAATGCATTTCTGGAGCGGCAATTGCCACTGCTTCAGTAGCTCTCATAGGAGCATCAGAAAGAAGGCTTAAATATGTGGTGGAAAAGCTCACTGAAACGGATTCTGGCAGGCAAAATCGCACGGCAACACTACCTACGATGAGGTAACAAACTAGCGTGAAATAAGCAAACATCCGTGTAAGCGTAAGCGACATAATTAGGTTTATTCTACGCTAAAGATGTTTTATCTCGCACTTTGATTACATGTTGCGTGCATTTTCTGCTTAATCATTTTAATAATTTAGGAGGTTTTTGTGGATACTCATGAGTAGTCAGGACATTTTTGGTTCTATAGGACCAAAAAAAAGGCCCGCTTTTGGCGGGCCCTCAGATTATTTCAAATTTGCCAGTCTAAGGCGAAGCTCAGCTCGTTCGAGCTTTCTGCGGAACTTGATGACGTCCACATCACTAAGTGAATCTTTGCCAGATAAACGATCTGAAGCCTTAGTCTTGGCTGACTTAGCTCTCTCCATATCGATATCTTCAGCTTTTTCAGAAGTGAAAGAAAGAATGGTTACAGTATCTTTTAAAACTCGGCACAAACCAGCAGTCACTGAAAAGTGACGAAGGCCCATGGGAGTTTTAACCGTCATAAGACCTGTGCTCAACTCCGTTAAGATGTGAGTGTGGTCAGGGAGGATGTTAATCTCTCCCCTAACAGTTGGTACAACAATGTCATTACACTCAAGATCTTTAATTACAACACCTTTAGGTGTGAATAAGTTGAGTTTAAAGGCTGATGCCATAATTATTTCCCTTCAGACAACTTCTTAGCTTTTTCATAAACCATTTCAATTCCACCAACAAGGTAGAAAGCTTGTTCAGGAAGATGATCAACTTCACCGGCAAGAACTGCTTTGAATCCTTTGATGGTATCTTCGATTTTAACGAATTGACCTGGGATACCAGTGAACTGCTCAGCAACGAAGAACGGCTGAGATAAGAATTTTTGAATCTTACGAGCACGGCCAACGAGTTTTTTATCATCTTCAGACAATTCATCCATACCAAGAATGGCGATGATATCTTGAAGTTCTTTATATTTTTGAAGAACAGACTGAACTTGACGAGCAACTGCATAGTGCTCTTCACCCATAATATCTGGCGAAAGAATCGTCGAAGAAGAAGAAAGAGGATCTACCGCTGGGTAAATTCCAAGCTCTGCAATTTGACGAGACAATTCAGTTGTTGCATCCAAGTGAGCAAATGTAGTTGCTGGAGCTGGATCGGTATAGTCATCCGCAGGTACGTATACGGCTTGAATAGATGTAATTGATCCATCTTTCGTAGAAGTAATACGCTCTTGCATTGCACCCATTTCAGTAGTTAGAGTCGGCTGGTAACCCACTGCTGATGGAATACGTCCAAGAAGAGCAGAAACTTCAGATCCCGCTTGTGTAAAACGGAAGATGTTATCTACGAAGAAAAGAACGTCTTGTTTCTCTTCATCACGGAAATATTCAGCAAGAGAAAGACCAGTCAAAGCAACACGCGCACGTGCACCAGGCGGCTCATTCATCTGGCCGTAGCACAGAGCTGTTTTTTCAAGAACTCCAGATTCCTTCATTTCGTGCCAAAGATCGTTACCCTCACGAGTACGCTCTCCTACACCAGCGAATACTGAGAAACCACCGTGTTGAGTAGCGATGTTGTTAATAAGTTCCATAATAAGAACTGTCTTACCAACTCCAGCTCCACCGAAGAGACCAATCTTTCCACCCTTAAGATAAGGAGCAAGAAGATCGATTACTTTAATACCGGTAAAGAACGGCTCTTTTTTAGTAGATTGATCAGCAAACTTAGGAGCAGCTCTGTGAATCGGGTAACTCTTCTTATTATTAAGAGGACCTGCTTCATCAACTGGCTCACCAATAACGTTAATAATACGACCCAAACATTCACGACCAACTGGGGCCTGAATTTGTGCGCCTGTATCTTTCACTATTTGACCGCGAGCTAGACCTTCAGTTGCATCCATAGCGATACATCTAACCATGTTGTTACCAAGGTGTGATGCTACTTCAACAGTGAGGTTCCCCTCTCCGCCAGATAATGTCTTGTTCGTAATTTTAAGAGCGTTGTAAAGTGCCGGTAGTTTACCATGAGCAAACTCGACATCAATTACAGGTCCTAGCACTTGACGAATAACACCTGTGTTTTCCATTTAAAGGCTCCTTAACTGTTCAAAGACTCAGCACCAGATACAACTTCAATCAATTCAGTTGTAATACGGGCCTGTCTCAATTTATTCATTTTAAGTGATAACTTTTTAATAACTTCTTTACTGTTTTTTGAAGCATTTTCCATCGCATTCATTCGGCTTCCGTGTTCCGCTGCAATAGCATCGAGAATACAGGTATAAACCGTAGTAAGATAAACTTCTGGTACTAAAGTATCCAAAATTTCTTCTGCACTAGGGTCATACTTAAAGTCGTATGGATAAGTTGTTTTAATTTCTTCCTTAACTTTTTCTGAAACCTGCATAGGAAGTAATTGTCTGATCGTTGATTCAAACGCAATCGCAGAGATGAAAGAGTTATACGCAACGTACACTTTTCCAACTTCACCATTCATAAAAAGGCTTCCAATTTCTTCTGCAATCTTTCTGACTTCTTCGTATGTAGGGTCAGCTTTTGCAAAAGTAAATGTTTTGCCAGAATTAACTTCTTTTGAAATCAGATCTCTAACTTTTTTACCAATCCATAAATACTTAAGTTCTTCATCAACATGTTCAGTAGAAAATTTCCTGACAGTCTTTGCCAAGGTAGAATTGTATCCACCGCAAAGACCTTTATCAGATGAAATCACCAGTACTACAGCTTTATTGTTATTCTTGGGTAAGAAATACTCATTCGTGTAGTCCTGAGCAAGAGCAGAAACCGTGCGAACAGTTCCCTCTAGTTCTGTTGAATATGGACGAAGACCCAAGATACGGATTTGAGCTTTATTCAACTTTGCAGCTGAAACAAGCTTCATCGCCCTTGTGATCTTAAAAGTACCTTTGGTACTTTTGATCTTTTTCTTGAGGTCTTTAATATTTGCCATAGTCTTTTAATCCTTAAAAATTAAACCTTATAGCCGCTAACAAAAGCTTTAATCGCTTCAATTAACTTAGACTCACTTTCAGCAGAAATTTGATTCTCAGCTTTCATAGTCTTCATAAGGTCAGCATTTCTTGAGTGTAATGAAGCCAATAGATCGGCTTCAATATTACGGATTTTGTTAACCGGAATTGAATCGAAGTAACCCTTAGTAGCTGCAAAGATACTAACTGACTGATCAATAACATCCATTGGTGAGTATTGAGCTTGTTTTAAAAGTTCAACTAGACGAGCACCACGGTTAAGCTGACGTTGAGTCGCTTCATCAAGGTCAGAACCAAACTGTGCAAAAGCTGCAAGTTCACGGTACTGAGCTAGATCTAGACGAAGAGTACCAGCAACTTTTTTCATTGCTTTAACTTGGGCTGCACCACCAACTCGAGATACCGAAAGACCTACGTTAACCGCAGGACGGATACCAGAGTTGAATAGATCTGATTCAAGGTAAATCTGACCATCAGTAATAGAAATAACGTTTGTAGGAATATAAGCCGCAACGTCACCCTCTTGAGTTTCGATGATTGGAAGGGCAGTTAATGAACCCGCACCCAATGAATCGTTAACTTTACAAGCACGCTCTAATAGACGTGAGTGAATGTAGAATACGTCTCCAGGGAATGCTTCACGTCCTGGTGGACGGCGAAGAAGGAGAGAGAGCTGACGGTAAGCTTGAGATTGTTTTGTTAAATCATCGTAAACGATAAGAGCATGCTTACCTTGGTCACGGTAGTACTCACCCATTGTACAACCAGTGTACGGAGCAAGGTACTGAAGTGGAGCCGAGTGAGAAGCAGTTGCTGAAACGATGATTGTGTACTCAAGAGCACCGGCTTCCATAAGTTTCTGGTAAACCTGACGTACTGTTGATTGTTTCTGACCAATAGCTACGTAAACACACACAACATCTTTACCTTTTTGGTTGATGATGGTGTCGATGGCCACAGCTGTTTTACCAGTCTTACGGTCACCAATGATAAGCTCACGCTGACCACGGCCAATTGGAATCATGGCATCGATTGCTTTAATACCAGTCTGCATTGGCTCGTGAACTGATTTACGAGCAATAATTCCTGGAGCTTTAATTTCAACGTTACGGAATTCTTTAGTGTTGATTTCTCCGGCACCATCAATAGGCTCGCCGATTGCGTTAACTACGCGACCAAGAAGAGCGTTACCAACTGGAACAGAAACGATTTTTTCAGTACGTTTAACTGTTGAACCTTCTTTAATGGCTTCATCTGATCCCAAAACCACGATTCCAACGTTGTTGGTTTCAAGGTTAAGTACCATACCTTTAACGCCACCTTCGAACTCAACAAGCTCTCCTGCGAGAACGTTTTTAAGTCCAAAAACACGTGCCACACCATCACCGATAGTGAGAACTGTTCCGATTTCATTCATCTGAAGACGAGATTCAAAATTTGCAATTCTCTCTTTGATGATTCCTGTAATTTCCTCAGGTCTAATTGATGTACTCATCTAAAGTCCCTTCCCTTTTTGGGTAATTTATTTACTTAGAATTGATTGTTTAAATTGTTCAAGCTGATTATCTAGTGAAGCATCTAACTGTAGATCTTCAACTGTCACTTTATAACCGGCACTAATGTTATTGTTCTGTACGTAATTCAAAGTTGGCTCGCGTCCAATTTTTGCTTTAAGAAATGACACAATTTTTGCTTTAAGAGCTTCATCAACATGCTCTGTATTGCCTTCAATTGTTCCTTTGATGAAGCCTCTTCTCTCATCATCAATGACTACGATTTCTTTGATAATAAGGGGGAGAATCCCGATACGCTTTTCATCAATAAGGTATTTAATCCCTTCAGTAGAGAGCTGAGAGAGGTTTAGTTTTTTTGCGACTTCAAGAAAAATGCCTTTCTTTTCTTCTAGTGTGAACACATCAAGAAAAAGTACATTCTCAAGGTCATTGGACTTATTAATCACTTCAGTTAGCTTGATCATTTCATCAGCTATCTGGATTTTTTTATCGTCACCAAGTTCTAGAAAAGATTTTGCGTAAATTCTCGCAACAGACTGCTCTTTCATTATTTTAATCCTTCCAACATCTTCGAAGAAACTTTGTTTTGGTAACTTTCGTTACCTTTGATTGTTGACTTCGTTTTTTTAATAACCTGCTCTAAAAGCTCAGCATTTAGTGCATCAGTCATTTGCTTTTTATCTGCAGCTACTTTGGAATTTGCATCCACTTTCAGTTTTGCCATTTTTTCTTCAGTTTCTTTGGCCAGCTTCTTCTCATAAGCCATTACTTCAGCCTCAGTTTCCAAATTCAGATTTTTAATTTCTGAATCTAAATTGGCCATTTTGCTCTTTTGGGTTCCGAGCATTTGTTCCGCTTCTTTAGACTTATTATTTGCGCGCTCAAGAGTATTTGAAACTGTTTCAGAGAAAGAAACAAAGTGGCTCTTAAGTTTATCTTTGGTAGCGTAAATTAATACACCGAAAAGAACAGCAACGTTGAATGCTGGTGCGATGAGATCTGATAGAGATGCGTGGTGCCCTCCTTCTGAAGAACTCCATGCCTTAGTAGCAATTCCGAGAGCAATAAAAGCGTAAGCGGTCCAAAAACGCATATTTATCCTTATTGAATAATCTTTTGAACAAGTGACTGAGCAAGGGCATCTGACTCAGCAAGATATTTGTCTTTATTACTAGCAACTTCTTTACCGAAATCATTTCGTGATTGATCTACGAAAGTATTAACTTCTTTTTCAGACTGCTTGTATTGTGCAGTATATTTCTGATTCAGCTCTTGTTTTTTATCAGTTGAGTTTTTTAGGGCTGCTCTGTTCGCATTATCCATCTTTGACTTGTATTCGTTCTGCATAGAGGTAACTTTTTCAAGTGTTTCATCTGCAGAGTTTTCAAGTTTTACTGTTTTTTCTTCTCTTACTTCTAAAACGTTTTGAAGTTTTCCAAGGAATAGAAAATTAGCAATGATGAACACAATTAGAATGATGGCGAATTGATAAGGTAAAGAATCGTCGACACCCAGCTGAGTGAAAATTTCCATGATCAGGCCTTAAGATTGAATTTATTTTAAGCAGTAATTTTTTAAGCTCAGGGGGGTATACAGTCAAGGAAATTGGGGACTTATTTTTTATCTTTCATCTTTGTAATGCCGTGGAAAATGACCCCTTCTTCAACAATCAAACTTGGGGATGTAACGGTTCCCTCAAATCTTGCGGGGCGTCGTATTTCGACTCGAGACGATGCTTTGATAGTTCCCTTCACAGAACCAGAAATGATCACAATATTGGCGTTGATATCTGCGTTAATGACGGCACCCTCAGAGATGACCAGGGTATCATTAGAAAAAATACTACCGTTCACGTATCCAGCAATACGAACAGTTCCGCTAAATGAAAGGTTACCTTCAAATTTGCAGCCTTCTTCAATAATGGCGCAAATATCGTTCTTTTTTGCCAAGTCTACTCCATCAGTACTATTTCATCAGATAACTGAATATATCATTGAATTCGGCTTCGTTGTTAAATTTAATAACCAGTTCACCAGCGCCGTTCTTTTTGCCCTTCACAGCAAAATGGTAGCCCGTCTTCTGTTCAAGTTTGTTGCGAAGTTGTGTGTACTGGTCAGCTATAAACTTATTAGCAGTCGCCGGCTTAATCTTTTTCTTTGAATTCTTGGCAAGTTCTTCAAGTTCTCTCACTGAAAGACCTTTCGCAATCACTTCATTGGCCAGGCGCTTAGTGAGTTCATCATCATTTAAGCTCACTAACACTTTGGCGTGACCGAAAGAAAGAAGCTCTTTCTGGAGGGAAACAATGACGTCCTTAGGAAGTTTTAGAACACGAAGAAAGTTAGCGATAGTAGAGCGCTCTTTACCAATTTTCTTGGCCACTTCTTCCTGAGTTAATTCAAATTCATTCATTAGCTGAAAGTAGGCCAATGCCTCTTCAACGCAGTTAAGGTCTGCCCGCTGAACGTTCTCGATGATAGACATCACCAATACTTCTTTTTTAGTCGTTCGCTTAACAATGACTGGAACTTTTGTTAGACCAGCGAGTTTTGAAGCGCGGTAGCGTCTCTCACCGGCAATAATCTCAAAGACGCCATCTTTTTCATGAACAAGTAGTGGTTGGATAACACCATTTTCTTTGATTGATTCAGACAGCTCAAGGAGGTCTTTCTCTTTGAAGATCTTTCTTGGCTGGCCTTTATTAGCGACTATTTTATCGACATCAACCAACATTGGCTGAGTTTCAATATTCATTTTCTTTGGTTCTATAGGGGCAGTAACTGTTTCACGATCAGAGTATCCACCAGGGTTATTCCCCAATAGAGCCGCCATACCTTTGCCAAGTTGGATTGGTTTCTTTTGCATAACAATTACTCCTAAGGGTTTACTTGATAATCTTCAAATTTTGGAATTTGGTTAGTAATAGGTAACTTTGCCTGCATCGTTTCAGGCTTTTTCTCTGACTTGAGAATAATTTCTCTCGCCAGTGATAGATACGCTTCACTTCCCTTTGAAGTAATATCATAAAGAATTATTGGCTTGCCGAAGCTGGTGCACTCAGAAAGTTTCACATTCCTTGGAATAATTGATTTGAAAATATCGTCTTTGAAATGGGCCATAAGATCGTTGGCAACCAACTTACAAAGATTATTTCTTGAATCATACATCGTGAGCAAAATGCCTTCCAAACTCAGTTTTGGATTTAGCGAAGCTCTAATAAGTCTTACTGTATTTAAAAGCTGAGATAGACCTTCCATTGCCAGGTATTCAGTCTGCATTGGAACCAGGTAAGTGTGAGCCGCAGTGAACGCATTCACAGTCAGTAGATTCAAAGAAGGAGCGCAATCTATGATGATATAGTCATATTTGTGCTGGATCGCCTCTAAAGCCACTTTAAGTTTAGACTCACGAGCAAACATATGGACAAGCTCGAGCTCTGCACCAACCAAGTCATTATTAGATGGGCACACATCAAGCGACGGAAGCTCAGTCTTATATATGCAGCTTTCAAAATTCTCTTCATTGATGAGGGCATGATAAATATTGGCCTTAGTGAAGGACTCTTTATCCATACCTAAACAAGAACTGGCATTGCCCTGAGGATCAAGATCGATTAGAAGCGTTCTTTTCTCTGCCGCGGCGAGGCATGCGCTTAAGTTGACCGAAGTTGTCGTCTTTCCAACGCCACCTTTTTGGTTTGTAATCGCAATGATTTTAGCCATTTATCCCCTCACTATCGAGTATTTTGATGTGTTAGTTTTAGAGAAACTCCGAGAGTTTGACAAGCGATTTAGCTGTTCCACGTGGAACATTCTGCGATAAAAATGAAACCAAGAAGCGTTGTTGAGTTCCGGGCACTTTAATTTCCTGATTTTCTAGCAACTTCCAAGTTTTTTCTAGTTTTTTCACCTGAGCAGCTTCAAGCTCAAGAAAGCTTGGTCCTTTATAAAAAAAGACATGCATTTTTTGAGTCGCATTTATCATCGGTAGAAAATCACCAATCGTGCCCACCGCTTTAAATGTTATCGTAGCCGGTTCATCAAAAAGGAAATCTTCGAGCCTTGAATGAACAAGCGTCACATTATCTAAACCGAGCTCTTTAGCAATAAGAGTAACGGCTTCTGCTTTTTTTCTTCTTGATTCAACACCTACGAACTTTACGCCGGGAAGAAGTTTCGCCAGTGGCAAGATCGGAAAACCTCCCCCAAAACCTACGTCAACTACTACTCCTGTTTTCTTAACTTGGTCTTGAAACAGTTTAGATTCCTGATAGGGAAGAATCGAATCCAGGATCTGTTTATGATAAAACTCATCCTGATCCAGAATATTAGTGAGATTAAGTCCGGCCAGTTCAGTTTTGAGTATATTTAAATAACGAATCGAGAAATCTAACATATTAAAGCGCCTTGGCCGCAACGACTGCTAAAGTAGCAGGGCGAATCCCATCAATGAGTTTTAGTTGTCCAAACGTTTCAGGTCGGATGCGAGCGATTCGCTGACGACATTCAAAAGAAATATTGGTGGAAGCGTAAATACTTTCCCAATCTATGTGCATTCCATCCATTTTCTTTAATTTTTCATACTGAGACTCTGATCTCTTGATATATCCGTCATATTTCTTGGAAATGGCCACAGTTCGCACGAGGTCGCTTTGGATAGTCAACCCATGGTAACCTACCACTCTCTCAAGCGTAGAAATAGGATTTAACCAGGCTTGCTTCAAAATTTCAGTAACACTCATTCTGCGATTCAATTGTTGAAGCTCTCCGACTCCAGCAAATTCACTCATCAAGGGACAATATTCTGGAATCATAGTTTCATCACAGAAATCAGTCAGCACCTGATAACTTTCCAAGAACTTTCTCTGATAAGAATCCAGTGGAGTATTTAGTAGAAACTGGGCGCGATAAGGAAACATCCGCAAAAGGGAGTTATCCTCACGAATGAAAAGTCTATTCTCCGAGCGTGCAGTAAATAAACGGTATGGCTCGTCTCGAGTATTGGAGGTTAAATCCTCTATCATGACCCCGATATAACTTTCGTGCCTACTCATTATCAGAGGATCAAGGCCTAAAAGGTTTAAAGCGGCATTGGCGCCAGCAATAAAGCCCTGTCCAGCCGCCTCTTCGTAGCCGGAAGTACCATTGACCTGGCCTGCAAAGTATAGATTTGGGATCTGAATATGCTCTAGCGTGAGTTTTAAATCAGTAGTGTCTATAACATCGTATTCAACTGCGTAGCCAAAGACTTTAATCTCGGCTTTTTCTAAGCCCTCGATGGAGCGGACATACATTTCCTGCACTTCTCTAGGCAAAGAAGAGGAAATTCCCGAAGGATACATGGTATCAAGCTCTAAACCTTCCGGCTCAATAAACACGTGGTGAATATTTTTGTCCGGATAGCGATAGGCCTTATCTTCAATGGAAGGACAATAGCGAGCACCCACCCCTTTAATCTGCCCATTAAACATCGGGCTTTTTTCTTTGTTCGCGCGGATAATTTCCATGGTTTCAGGGTTGGTTTTAGCTAGAAAACAAGAAACCTGTCTTGAGTATCTTTCGTAAGGGCTATGCAAGCAGTGAAAGTTTCTCACCGTCGAATCTGAAGGTTGCTCTTCGAGCTTAGAATAATCGATGGTCGCTTTATCTAATCTCGGGGGAGTTCCTGTCTTAAAACGATAAGGTCTAGTCTTAATGTCGCTAAAGAGTGTGGTTAAACCGTTAGAAGGTTCACAATCGACTCTTCCGCCGCTGGCCTGATGAGATCCGGTATGGAGCTTTCCATTAAGGAATGTTCCTACCGTCATAATGATTTTTTTGGTTCTATAGGACCGCTCGGTGGTAATGACCTCGAAGAAACTTTCACCCGGCTTGATCTCTAAGACCTTCTCTCGAATGACTGAAATATTAGCAACCGTGGCGATGAGTTCTTCAGCTTTTTGAGAGTAAAGATCTTTATCGATCTGGACTCGACTGGATTGGACAGCGAAGCCTTTAGAGTCGTTCAGTGTACGGAATTGAATACCCGCCTTGTCTGCGAGAATCCCCATTAAACCGCCAAGAGCATCAAGCTCACGAACAACTTGTCCTTTCCCTACTCCGCCAACGGAGGGGTTGCAGGGAGCTGAACCGAGACCGATGCCTGGCATGGTAATGATTGAAACATTCAACCCAAACTGGGCTGCGATATGGGCCGCCTCTATTCCAGCGTGTCCGCCACCGACAATGATAATGTCAAAAGTTTGCATTTGATCCTCATCAAAATGTTCCACGTGGAACATTCTATTTTCCAATACAGAAGTTTGAAAAAATAGAATTTAAGATTTGATCAGGGGAAACTATACCTAGGAGTTCTGATAGTAAAGCGGCTAAGGTATTTAATTCATGGGAGATGATGGCAACATCAGTCTCGCAAGTGCTTAATTTTACGTAATTATCGAGTTCTTTACTTATCTGAGATATCAATAATTTATGTCGATCCAACAAAATAGGTTTATCTTTGGTTAGGTCTAAGTATTTTATATTTATAGACTGATTGAGAACCTCTTCAAAGACGGCTTCTTCATGCAATAAATCAACTGCCCCTGTAGGACCAAATTGCGGGTAGCGCTCCAAAACCTGGGAGTGGGCTTCAGTAAATCCTGGAAGATCCTTATGAGTAAAAAAAACGGCATCAAAATGGAGTTTCGCTAATTCCGAAAACTCCTCACGCATCTCGAACGGATTAATTAAGAGAATAGAGAAAAAACTATGTTGCATCTTTTTCTTAGTACGCTTAATTCCCTCAGCTTCAATCAAGTCAGTCGCTTCACGGATTCCCGCAGTATCAATCAATTTATATTTAACACCCTCAATGACAACACTCTCTGAAAGATAATCGCGGGTAGTTCCAGCAATTGCAGAAACAATAGCACGCTCCTCTCTAAGCAAGTGGTTAAAGAGGGAGCTTTTACCAGAGTTAGGAAGCCCGGCCAATACAATCTCAGGTTGAAGGAGGTTATGATCCATAGGAATTACACGTCGGTGAAGTGAATCAAACTTTTTCTTAAAATCTAAAAGGGAAGATTCGAAATAACTCTTAGCGGTCTCTTCCCCTACGTCGTCACCAAAATCGATGGATAACTCGAGTGCTGATTTATGTTTGAGAAAAAGGTCATAAAGTTCAGAATAAATTTCCTGCAAATTTCCACTAAGAAGGGAGAGACCCTGATCAAGAGCATAACCTGAATTAGCGTTAAGAAATAAGTCGAGGCCTTCCACTTGTGAGAGAGTGAGTTTTTTATTTTTTAAGGCCCTGTATGTGAACTCACCAGGTGAGGCCAGACGACAATTGGCATTCTCAATAAAAAATTTAAGGATTCGTTCTGTGTTGAGAGTGTTTCCATGGATGGAAAGTTCAAGAATATTTTCGCCATTATAACTTTTTGGACCCTCAAAAAATGTGAGGCAAACATCATCCAAGACTTCATCAGAAGACTTCAATTGGGTGTAATAAACTCGACGTGGTTCTATAGGACCAGAATGACTAAAAAAGGGTGAAAACGACCCTAAGTCCCTGAAACCAGATATTCGGAGAACCGCCAAAGCTGCGTTAGCATGATTACATGTACTGCAAGCAATGATCGGCTCTTCCGAATAAAGAAACTTCATACCACAACAGGGTCTGAGCTTTTCTTAGCGTTGAAAACAAGAACCTGTTGAAGAATTCCAAGAACAGTTGAGACAAAAATATATAAGCTGAGTCCAGATGGGAGATCTTTCATGATGAAACCGAATATTAGCGGCATAAACATCATTACTTTTTTCTGAACAGGGTCCGAAATTGTATTTGGTGTGAGTTTCTGCTGGAGAAACATCGCTCCAGTCATTAGAACCGGAAGCACATAGTAAGGATCTTTATTAGAAAGATCTCCAATCCAAAGCATGAATGGAGCACCTACTAATTCAACCGAGTGATTCAGCACTTTATAGAAGGCAAAAAAGACTGGCATCTGAAGAATGAGCGGAAGACATCCACCGATTGGATTTGCCCCAGATTTCTTGAAAAGTTCCATGCTTTCTTTTTGCATTCTCTGAGGATCGTCTTTAAATTTCTCGCGGATCTTAGTGAGTTCCGGCTGAACTTCCTGAAGCTTCTTCATCGATTTAATAGACTTGTACTGAAGAGGAAAAGTAATCATTCGGATGAGAAACGTGAGAAGGATAATTGAAATACCGTAGTTCGGAAACCATGTGAAAAAGTACTGAAGACCTTTCAAAATCCAGACAGCAAAAAATCCCCAGACACCAAAATCTACTGAGTTTTGAAGTTTATGCCCAAGGCTCGCCAGGTAATCATAATCTTTTTTAACGTAAACAACGTTAAAACTCACAGCATTTTCAGACTTGTTTGAATGAATTGAAAGAATCGAATTGAGTGTGTTTTTGTAAATGAGGTTAGTCTCTTTTTCGAAATAAAGTCCGAAAAGGTGATAATTAAAATCAATACCCGCCCATTTGATCGCCTGATCTTTTGAATCCTCATCATTGATATCCAAATGAGCTAATGAATCAGTATAGATGTCAAAGAAACGCTGTTGACCGTTCTCTAGCTTTTTAGCTTCACTAGCGAATTGTAAACGATAACGAAATGGCTTTGGAGAAGTGACATTAAATGTTGCTACCCCTTTCTCATTCAGGACCGTTGTAACAGTCAATTCATGGGCAGCATCGAAGAATGTATTATCGGCTGACTGAACCAGGTTCACGCTTTCAAAACCTTTACCAAAATCGAAATCAACTTTTAGAGGTTTTTCTGAACCAACAGTTTCTTTAAACGCAAAAGCTGCCTGGGGATTAGTAAAATCATTAATATTGAGAGAATTATCAAAAGTGACTGATACTTCCCCACGATTTAGGGTGAAATTAGAAGCCGCCACCACCACTGGTTCTATAGGACCAGAAGCCGGAGTCGTATCAACTTTCCCGCCCCGCTCGGCCTGAGTCGATATCGGTGCCTCTATAGGGGCAGTTGTTGGTTTTGGTGGAGCAAAAAAGTACTGCCACCCAAATAGAATGAGGGCAGATAAAGAGATTGCTAGAAAGGCGTTTTTTTGATCAGAACCCATTTTTACTCCAATAAAGACAAGGGATTAGGGCACAGGATCTACCCCTCCCGGATGATACGGATGACACTTACAAATTCGCTTGCATGAATACCACAAAGCTTTAGGGAAAGAAAACTTTCTAAAGCATTCGTGTGAATATTGAGAGCAAGAAGGATAGAAGCGGCAACGAGGTCCAAGAAGTGGGGAGATGAAATACTTATAAAAGCGAATGAAGAGAACCGCTAGCCAATTCATTTCGCACTGCAGATATAGTTCGTAACCTTATTAAAAGCATGAAGAAGCTGCTCTTCACTATCCGGCGTCTTAATAATCACAAACATCATGTCCAAAGGCTTATGCCGGATTTGGGGATGGAGGCGGAACGCCTCTTTCAAAAGCCGCTTATAGCGATTACGTTCATGAGATTTGCCAATTTTGCGGGAAACACTTAGGGCGAAACGAGCCGTCAGACTTTGGATGTTAGACGGTTTATAGAAACAAACCAACGGATGAGCAAAGCCTCGTTGGCTCTGCTCACGTAGGTATTCGAAATCTTTTTTCTGGGTCAGTTTGAGAGATTTAGGTAAGCCGAATTCTACAGGAACTGACATCCATCACTACTTACTTAACGCCGGTAGAAACAGTAAGGCTCTTACGCCCTTTAGCACGACGACGGCCAATTACTTTCTTCCCGCCAACCGAAGACATTCTCTTAAGGAACCCGTGATCACGAAGTCTCTTAGTTTTCTTAGGTTGCCACGTTCTTTTTTGCATACTCATATATTCTTCCTCGAAAAGGTACTTTGCTTGATTTGGGAAACAATTATCTACGGTAAAAGTGTAATGGAGTCAATAATATTTATAAAACAAAGCGTTAGAGTAAGGTCTTGTAAGAGGCCAGTGATTGAAATTCATTTTTGGGAGTGTTACTTCATTCGAACTTTTTAAATATAACTCAATCAAATTTGTAGGATCAATGACACAAAAGTTTCCATTTGATCATTTTCTTAAGCTCGATAACCTTAACGACGTGCAGCCAGCTCTCCAAAAGACTGAAATGCCTGTTTCACCCGTTATAATAGAGCAAACCCTGAAGTCGATATCGACTTCTCAGCCAAAACTGGCCCCTGAATTTTCCTCAGAAGAATTAAAGACTATTACTGAAGCCGTTCTTGAGCATATTAAAAGCCTGATTAATCCCAATAAGTTTCATGCTTATTTTTCAAATACCCTGACAGTTTCGGCGATTAGCCCGGACGCTGTTGAGTTCGTAGTGACCACCAGCTTTATCAAAAAAATGGTGGAGACTCATTACCAGGATACTATCAAGCAAGCGCTGGTGGAGATCCTAGGGAAAGAGTACCAGCTGGTTATTCAGGTATTGGGTTCAAATGCTTCGATGAGCTCTAACGAAGGTAACATCCTAAATTCTATTAAGCCGGAAAAGAAAACTGATGCTCCCAAGGTAAATTCATTTTTTATTCAGGATCTAACTCATACCAAAGATGATCTTTATAAAGCTGTAGACTCCCAAGTAATTGAGCACATGTCGTCCCCTGCTCCTTCGCAAATTGATACCCAAAAAACTTTTGAGAATTTCATCATTGGGCCTTCAAATAATATTGCCCATGCTTTGGCCATGGCAGTGGCAAAAGACCCGGGAAAAACTTATCCCGCGCTGTATGTCTACGGAAACTCAGGCTTAGGAAAGACTCATTTAGTGCATGCAATTGCTAACTGCATTCAAAACAATAAACCAAGTTCACGTATTTCAATAACGTCTGCCAATAAATTCATGAATGAAATGATCCAGGCGATGCAAGGCCAAAAGTTCACTGAATTCAGACAAAAGTACGTCGAGAAAACCGATGTTTTAATTATTGATGATATCCACGAATTGAAGAATAGAACGGGAACACAAGATCAGTTTTTCCATATTTTCAACGAACTCATGGAAAGAGGAAAACAACTTGTTTTTACCTCTGATAAACCGCCTAAAGAAATTGATGGGATTGAAGACAGAATCAGAACCAGACTTTCTTCTGCGCTTCCAGTTGAAGTTCAGCAGCCAGATCTTGAAACAAGAATCGCTATTTTGAAAAAGAAAGCTATCGAAAAAGATATCTATCTAAGCGATGACGTAGTTAATCTTATTGCTAAATGCGTAAAGAGCAATATTCGTGAACTAGAAGGCTGCTTGATCAAGCTCGGTGCAGTGACTTCAATCCTTAAGGTTGATATCGATCTAGAGGTGGCCAAAGAGCATTTGAACCTAAATGAAGAGCTTGAGAACCAAAAGCACATAACAATTGAGACGATCACTAAGACCGTTTGTAACTACTTCAAAATTCCTCTTGGTGACCTTCGCGGTAAGTCTAAAACCAAAGAAGTGGCCTTGCCTCGCCAAGTATCTATGTACCTCATTAATAAGCTCATAAAGCCTACTTTAAAGGACAATGGGCAGTATTTCGGTGGTCGAGACCACTCTACTGTTCTTCATGCCATAAATACCATCCGTGATAGAATTAAGCTTGATTCACAACTGGCCCAGCAAGTACTGGATATAGAAAAACAGCTCTAGTTTTCAGTTTCAACATTTTAAACAACATCAACATACGTTTATCACCACCGGATTAGTCTGGTGGTGGTGACTAGTCAGCATTTTTAGCCCCAAAAAAGTCCCTATTAACAATTAAATGTTTGGAAAATTGAACCAACACTAAAACCATCCACATTGTTGAACAAAATGTGGGTAAAAAGAGAGTTAACGTTAAGTGCTTAAATAAAAAGATCGCAAAAAACACTGACTCAAGGCGCTACTAAAATATATTTAAATAAATGTGTGGATGAAAGGCGAATTACACACTGACCAAACCTAGATATACGCACGATAAAAAATAGTTAATTGAGGCAGGCGTGGATGAATTGGCAGAAAAACCTACCTAAAGCCTCTGAATTATTAAATGACCCGAAATCTGTAAACATTGTCCGCGCTTAATATTATAAGAATATATATAAAAACTATAAGAAGAAGAGAAAGGAAATGGTCCTATGGGGGCACTTGATAAAACGACCTGTAGAAGTTAAAACCATAAAACCGCTTCTAAGGATTAAAAATGAAACTGTCGATACAGTCAAACGTGCTACGAGATGCAATTAATAAAGTTCTATCAGTTGTAGATAAAAAAAACTCACGCCCAATATTAACTAACTGCTTGATCAGATCTCAGGGTCAAAAATTAGAATTGATTGCAACGGACCTAGAAGTATCAGCTAAAATAATTTTGAATGCTAAAATTGAAAAAGAAGGAAGCTTTTGCATTAATAGCAAAAACATTTCTGATATTTTGAGAGAGCTACCCAATGAGGAATTACTTTTAAATGTTGATACCAACAACCTTTTAAATTTGAATTGTAAAAGTATTAATTATTCTTTGCTCGTTACAAGTGCAGATGAGTTTCCTCAATTAAATTTCCAAAATCAAAGCTCAGAATTTCGTCTCAAAACTAAGCAGATCTCACACATCATTAATAAAACTCAACATGCAATTTCAACTGATGAAACGAGATTGTACCTTAATGGTATCTATCTTCAGTTAACTGATTCAAAACTTAGATCAGTCGCCATTGATGGACACCGTTTGGCACTTCTTGATACTCACGAATTCATTGGCGAAAATAAATTTCTCGTAGATGGAGTGATCATTCCTCGTAAAGGAATAAACGAACTTAAGAAAATCGCAGATACATACCCAGAAGATGATGTTTCTATATCACTTGATGATTCTTTCATGTTTGTTAATGCACGAAATGAGTACTATCTCTCAATTCGTCTTATTGCTCGTGAATACCCTAAGTACCAGACAGTGATTCCGTCAAAAACAACAAATCGCTTTCACATTGACCGAAATGCCATTTTAAATGCTGTTAAACGCATTAAAATTCTATCTAATGAAAAAACTAACGGGATCAAGCTAAACGTTGCACCTGGCTTACTTACAATTTCTACTCAACATCCAGCTCTAGGACAAGCGAATGAAACGCTTCCTATTGCTTATGAAGGGAAAGCAACTGAAATTGGTTTTAACGCAAAATATCTCATTGAAAGCCTTTCAGTTCTAAATGAGAGTGATGTGACTTTTGAATTTAACAATGAATTGAGTCCTGTAGTGATAAAAGCAGATGATCTTCCAGACTTCCTGGGGATAATTATGCTTTTAAAACTCTAATAGTGGATGAATTGTTGGAAAGTTAAAAAATTACAGGCCCAAAACTTCAGAAATCTTGGAAAAGACGTTTTTGAATTTTCACCTGGAATCAATTGCATCTTTGGACAGAACGGAAATGGCAAAACCAATCTATTAGAAGCCGTTCATCTTCTCACAAATAAAAAATCATTCCGTAAAAATACCGGTTATTCACAAATGATTAACATTGAGGGCGCTAGTCCAGAGTTAATCATCCAGTCAGTGTTTGAGAATGACGATGATCAAAGTTCTTATTCCATAAGAATGTCAGAGGGACTGGAAGAGCGTTATTTTAATAATGTCTTTGAAAAATCTAAAACACCTTCTACTTCTGTATTTATTAATCCATTTGATTCGTACTCATTTCATACTAGTTCAACTTTTCGCAGGCAGTGGTTTGATTCTCATTTGTCTCTGATCGATAAAGAATTTAAACAAGTACTGGGTAGGTTTCAAAAAGCGATTAGGTTTCGAAATTCAGTGCTTGGAATGGGCGGAAAAAATACCTCATCCCAGTTACGCGCGATTGATGAACAAATTGCAGAATACTCCAGTTTATTGACTCAAAAACGATTTGAATTCTTGCAGGAACTAAATCAGCATATCACCCCAACTTTTAGGGCCATATTTGCTGAAGAACATCGCCTTCAGCTTGATTTGGATAGCATGTTTGTTCACTGGGATGCGAAGAAGGTATTTGACTTTTATCGTCACCAGGAAATGAACGACATAAAAGCACAAATTACGCAGGTGGGAATTCATCGTGATGACTTCATATTTAGCTTCGATGGACTCAACGCGTTTGAATTCTGTTCTTTAGGTCAGCAAAAAATGGCCTTTCTAAGCCTTATATTTGCCTATATTGAGCTTTTTAGGTATAAATTTACCTCTTATCCTATCGTACTTATTGACGACGTTTCTGGGGAATTGGATAGCCAGAGATGGAAAAATTTGATCCAATATTTGGAAACCAAAAAATTCCAAGTTTTGATCACCACCGCTAATGAAAGCTTTAGGGAAGAACTTGAACGTATACCGGAATCTAAGAAGTTTTTTATTAAACATGGAAAACTCATTTAAACCATGGATTGGAGCATCTGAATGAATCAAACTCCTGATTCTATTTCGAAAGTTAACACAGAATACACTGCAGACAAGATCAGAATTCTTGAAGGCCTAGAGGCCGTAAGAAAGCGTCCTGGTATGTACATTGGGGATACCGGCTTTCGCGGTTTTCACCACTGCGTGTATGAAATTGTTGATAACGCTGTAGATGAGGCCCTTGCAGGCTATTGTACCGACATCAATGTAATTATTCACGTGGATAACTCCCTGACTGTTGTAGATAACGGTCGAGGAATTCCAGTAGATATGGTTCCAGGTGAAGGAGTATCAGCGGCTGAGATTGTTTATACTAAACTTCACGCAGGCGGAAAATTCAATGAAGATGGCGGAGCTTATAAAGTTTCCGGCGGTCTACACGGAGTTGGTGCATCGGTGGTTAACGCCCTTTCTAAATGGGTGCGCATTGATATTAAAAAACACGGAAAATTACATCGTCTGGATTTCGCTTACGGTGCCGCCAAAGAACCTTTAAAAGTAATTGGTGACTGTGATCCAAAAGAATCTGGAACAACTGTAACATTCAAATCTGATAACGAAATTTTTGAAGTTCACGAATATAACTACGATACACTTGCCAACCGCTTCAGAGAAATGGCTTTTCTAAATAAGGGACTTAAAATCTCTTTGACTGATGAGCGAACTGAAAAAGGTGAGACTTTCCACTATGAGGGTGGTCTGGCCGAATTCGTTCAATACTTGAACCGCGCTAAAACTCCAATCCATAAAGAGCCAATTTATTTTTTCCAATCTCGTGATAATTACGAAGTGGAAGTTGCTCTTCAGTGGACTGATGGTTATACGGAAACTCTTACTTCTTATGCCAATAACATCAACACCCCAGAAGGCGGTGTGCATGTTTCTGGTTTTAAAACTGCCCTTACGCGAGTTCTAAACAACTACGCGAAAGATAATAACATCCTCAAAAATATCAAAATCTCCCTCACTGGAGATGATATGCGTGAAGGTTTAACTGCGATAATTTCAGTTAAACTCACAAATCCTCAATTCGAAGGGCAAACCAAGTCAAAACTTGGTAACTCGGAAGTTGAAGGTATCGTGAATTCACTTGTTGGTGACCGCTTTAAGATTTTCTTAGAGGAAAATCCGAATGTGGGTAAAACCATTCTTAAAAAATCAATCGATGCTGCTGCTGCTCGCGAAGCTGCACGTAAAGCACGCGAACTTACTCGACGTAAGTCAGTCTTAGATTTTTCTGGTTTGCCAGGAAAGATGGCCGACTGTCAGGAAAAAGATCCTGAGTTTTGCGAAATCTACATCGTTGAGGGTGACTCAGCAGGTGGATCAGCCAAGCAAGGACGAGATCGTCGCACACAAGCCGTACTACCCTTGAAAGGTAAAATTCTAAACGTTGAAAAAGCTCGTTATGATAAAATGTTATCTAACGATGAGATCAAGATGCTGGTTCAGGCCCTAGGAACAAGCATAGGAAAAGATTCTTTCGATGTTTCAAAACTTCGTTATTATAAAATCGTAATCATGACCGATGCAGATGTGGATGGTTCACACATTCGTACCCTGCTTCTGACTCTTTTCTATCGCCACTTGCCAGAGATTGTTGAGCGTGGGCACTTGTACATCGCTCAGCCGCCACTTTACCGTTATAAAAAAGGTAAAAACGAGAGATATCTCAAAGACGGTGGTGAGCTAGAAGCCTACCTCGTTTCTTCAGCTCTTAACGATACCATTATAGAAATTGATGGAGCAGCCGTTGAGGTGGAAACTGTTAAGACGCTTGTGAATAAGTTCAGAAATTACAATGAGTCTTTGGATTCTTATGATCGTCACTATGACGCTCTTTTCTTGAAGACTCTTGTGGAAGATGGAACCCTTAAAGCCGATATGATGAAAGACAAAGTTAAGCTTGAGACTTACATCAAGATGATCAGCGCAAAACTGAATCTTAACGGTCAGGTCTCACTTAAAAAATATGATTTAAAAGTAGAAGAAGATCTGAAAAATCTTGGTTATCAGATTCGTGCCCAGGTTGTTTCATCACTTAAGACGAAAAACTTCCGAATTGGAATGCAGTTCGCAGATTCAGCTGAATTTGCCAGTCTGATGAATCAATTTGAAGGAATTCAGAAGTATCAGAAATCTACGTTCAAACTAAAAGATCAAAATAATTCCACTTCTCACGAAGGTTTGCATGCTTTTGCAAAATTCGTATCAGAAGATGGACGTCAGGGAGCCTATATCCAGCGTTATAAAGGATTAGGAGAGATGAACCCAGAGCAACTTTGGGAAACCACGATGGATCCTAAAAACCGCACACTTCTACAGGTAAAAATCGAAGATACGATTGATGCTGACCAGGTGTTCTCGGTGCTAATGGGGGATCAGGTTGAACCACGAAGAGAATTTGTGGAAACCAATGCCTTGAATGTGAGAAACCTCGATATTTAATTTGAAGGATCAGATTTATGAGTGAAGAAAACAATAATGCTAATCACAATCACGGAAATATAACTCCACTTCTCATTCAAGATGAGATGAAGAGCTGTTACCTCGATTACGCTATGTCAGTAATCGTTGGTCGTGCTCTTCCGGACGTTCGTGATGGTTTCAAGCCAGTTCATAGACGAGTTTTATATGCCATGCATATGCTTAATAACTACCACAACCGTCCTTATTTAAAGTCGGCGCGTGTTGTTGGTGATGTTATCGGTAAGTATCACCCGCATGGTGACTCTGCTGTGTACGGAGCGATGGTTCGTCTCGCCCAAGAATTCTCGATGAGATACCCGATTATCGATGGTCAAGGAAACTTCGGTTCGATTGACGGAGATAGTGCCGCGGCCATGCGATATACTGAAGTTCGTATGATGAAACTCACCAATGATATGATGGGTGACATTGATAAAGAAACGGTCGATTGGCAGGATAACTATGATGGGTCACTTCAAGAGCCAACAGTTCTTCCAACAAAAATTCCAAATTTATTAATCAACGGTTCGTCTGGTATTGCCGTAGGTATGGCAACCAACATCCCTCCTCACAACTTAAACGAAGTGATGAATGGTCTATTAGCACTCATCGATGATGAATCAATTACAGTTCATGATTTAATTAAACACATTCCTGGCCCGGATTTTCCTACTTATGGGGCGATTCACGGTACTGCAGGAATTCAACAGGCCTACCATACTGGCCGTGGTGTAATTCAAATTCGCGCTAAAGCGGATATTGAAGTTGGAAAAAATGACCGTGAAAAAATCGTCATTACTGAAATCCCTTACCAAGTGAACAAGGCACGTTTGATTGAAAAAATTGCGGATCTCGTCCGTGAGAAAGCGATTGAAGGGATTTCAGATATTCGCGATGAATCTTCTCGTGAAGGTATCCGTGTTGTTATCGATGTTAAGCGTGGTGAATCTGCTTCTGTTCTTTTAAACCGTTTGTATAAACAGACTCAGATGCAGGTCTCTTTCGGTATCATTTTCCTTTCCATTTATAACGGTCAGCCGAAAGTTATGGATCTGAAAGAGCAGCTTCAGTGCTTCATTGAACACCGCCGCGAAATTGTTATTCGTCGTACTACATTCGAACTTAAAAAAGCTAAAGAGCGTGCCCATATTTTAGAAGGTTTAAAAATTGCCGTTGAGAATATCGACGAAATAGTTGAACTCGTTAAAAAAGCTGAAGGTCCTGCTCAGGCCAAAGATCAGTTGATGCAGAGATTTACTCTGTCTCCGATCCAGGCCCAAGCTATATTGGATATGCGTCTCCAAAGATTGACTGGTCTTGAGCGAGATAAAATCATCGCTGATTATGAAGCGATTATGAAAGAAATCTTCCGCTTAGAAAGTATTTTGGGCTCGGAGGAAGAAATCAAAGGCATCATCCGCGGGGAATTTTCTGAAATTAGAGAAAACTACGGCGACGTTCGTAGAACTGAAATCATTGCTCAAGCCGATGAGATTCAGATGGAAGATTTGATTAAAAACGAAGAAGTTATCGTGACCATTACGCAGAAAGGTTACTTGAAGCGTATGGCGATGGACACTTTCCGTTCACAGAAACGTGGTGGTAAAGGCGTTAAGGGTGCAGAGTTAGATGATGATTTCTACACATCAATTTTTACTGCTGACACTCACGATACGTTGATGATTTTCACGGACAAAGGAACTGTGTTCTCGATTAAAGTTTACCAGATTCCTGAAGGTCTAAGAACAGCTAAGGGTAGAAACGTTGTAAATATCATCAACGTTCCTACTGATGAAAAAGTCCAAGAGATTATTACAGTGCCGAAAGAAGCCGAAGGTCATTACCTGATTTTTGCTACTAAGCACGGTATTGTGAAAAAATCTGAACTTTCAGAATATAAAAATATGCGCCAAAATGGTTTGAAGGCCATTAAGGTTGTGGACGGAGATGCGGTTCTTTCTGTTCGTATTACGGACGGTAAGAAAGACATTCTTCTTGCTTCTTCTGGCGGCAAATCGATCAGATTCTTTGAAGATGATTGTCGTCCTCAAGGGCGTGTTTCTCAGGGTGTGAAAGGTATGAGCCTTGAAGATGACGAAGTCGTTATCGGCATGGAAGTTATCGATGACAAATCTGAGATTCTAACTGTTACTTCACGTGGTTATGGTAAGCGTTCAGCAGCTGAAGAGTACCGTAAACAATCTCGTGGTGGTAAAGGTATTCTTGCAATGAAACTCACTGAAAAAACCGGTGATATCATGTGTATTCTACCTGTTACTGATAAAGACGATCTCATGATTATTACGGATAAAGGCCAGGTAATTAGAACGAAAATTTCTGGAATCTCTCTCCTTGGCCGTAACACTCAGGGTGTGCGTCTCATCAACGTTAAACCTGATGAGAAAGTGATCGCAATTGAAAAAATTGTTGATCCAGATGAAGAAACTCCTGAGGGGGAACCTTCTGAAACACCACCTGTTCAGTAAACTATTTATTGTTTTGATGCTCCTGGGGTTAGGTTCATGTGACTTTACCTCAGGGCTCAATCAAGACATTCTCTCGGCCCAAGAATATGTAGATAAGCAGAACTTTGCGAAAGCAGTTGAACTCTACGAGCGTGTCCTTAAGAAAAATCCTTCGAAAATCATCAAAACCAAAATTAACTACCAGCTAGCTGAAATCTATTATCTCTATCTGGATGAACAAGTTAAGGCGCTAAAGTATTATCAATTCATCGTGGATAACGTTGATGATCCCCTTTGGCAGGTAAAATCGCTTGAGAAAATGGCCGATATTAATTTTAGTTTTTCGAAAAACTTTCCAGAAGCTATCAGGGCCTATCAGATTTTGATGAATATCAAACCGAGGCTGAAAAATTTTGATTATTATTTTCTTAGAGTTGGTGAATCGTACTTTGAAATGGGGAAATATAATAAAGCTCGAGAAATATTTAACCAGATTATTAGCCAGCCTACGAATCCCTATTATGTGGAAGCGTACAATCAGATGGGTTTGATTGA
The DNA here is from genome assembly GCA_020048985.1 of Halobacteriovorax sp. Lineage (GTDB taxonomy): Bacteria > Bdellovibrionota > Bacteriovoracia > Bacteriovoracales > Bacteriovoracaceae > Peredibacter. Next base: position 66,757 of record JAIFLR010000067.1, read on the forward strand.
GTTTTATAATAAGAACTGGGATCAAGCGGTCGAATATTGGATGGAATACTTAAAACGAGAAAAGAGAAAAGACCAAATTGTTAAAGTAAAATTCCTTATCGCAAATGCCTACGAATCTAATGAAAAGCTTAAAGAGGCGTACAATATCTATTATTCTCTCCTGCCAAGTTATCCTAACCCTGAGGTCCTGAGAGCACGTCTCAAGTCATTATTCGCCCGTCGTGTTGCCAGAAAGCGCTAGTTTCTCTATCTTATAGCTAATATTAAGCGGACATCATCTTATGAATAGTTGGCAAAAAGCCCTGGCATTGGCCCTTGGACTTCCTTCAACGATTCTTGGAATATTTTTAGGATTCCAGGAAGTGGTTAAGGCAGGTCTTATATCTCAGGGTTGGGCTCAATTTATTCTGATCCTATCGGTGGTAGTCATACTCATAAAAATGATTCAGGTATCATGGAAAAAAAAGTAACAAAAAAGTTTTACAGCCTATCGGCCCTAAACCTCATTACAGCATTGGCCCTCGGCTGGGGTGTGGTGATGGACACTTTAGTTTTAGTCGCGATCCTTATTGCGCTGGTCATGAATCACACCATTCTGGTTAAAATCATCTCTGAATTGGCCGCCTCATTGACTAGTGAAAACGCTAACGCAAAGCATTCATTAAAGCGTGTTTTAGGGTTAATGTTTGCTAAAATGATGCTCCTCGGAACTATTCTGGTATTGGCCTATTTTTATAATCAGGCGATGGTTCCAAAAGTCATGGTTTTGATGATTTTCCAATTGATAATTCAGGTCGTTAGTATTAAAAACAACTATTAAATTTTGCTAGGATTCCAATGAAATACTTTGCGTTAATTGCATTTCTTTTCACAAGTTCTGTTTGGGCAAGCGGTGGGTATAACTTCTTTACCAACGCTGAACATGCTCTTCATAATCCAATGTTACCGGCGCACACCCTAGCTCTGATCTTTGGATCACTTGTTTTTTTAGTGGTTGGTCTTTTATATCGTTTAAAAGTTTCAAGCCTAAGCAACCCAACCATTCCTGACAAAGGTATCTCACTAAGAAATATCGTTGAGTCACTTGGACAGGCCATGTACACTACATCCAAATCAGTTATGGGTGAAGAAAGTGCTAAACGTTATTTTCCATATGTCATTTTTTGCTTCTGCTTCATCCTTGTAACTAACGTTATGGGTGTGCTTCCAGGTTCAATGTCTCCGAACCAAAATTTGAACACAACTCTCGCACTTGGTATTTTCACATTTCTCTATTTTAACTTCCAGGGGATCAGAGCAGTTGGATTCGTAAGTTATATGAAGCACTTTGCAGGGCCTATGCCAGCACTTGCTCTACTTATTTTCCCTATCGAAATAATTTCTATCTCAGTAAGACCTCTCTCACTTGCTCTACGTTTACGTGGAAACATGGATGGAGATCATTTGATCTTGGGAATCTTCTCTGAACTAGTGCCTTACATAGTTCCGATTCCTTTTTATGGAATGGGAATCTTTGTAGGCTTCCTTCAAGCGTTCGTATTTACTCTTTTAACAATGATCTATATTGGTATGGCGACTGCTCATCACGATCATGATGAGCACGAGGCGCACCACTAAGATCTAACTTTTCTACAAAGGAAAATAAAATGGAAAACACAGGTGTAATGGCAGTTAATTCATGGGTAGTTCTTTCAGCTGCTATCGCTTTTGCTGCTGCAGTTATTGGTGGAACATACGCTCAAGGTAAAGCTGCTTCTGTAGCTCTTGAAGGTATCGCTCGTAACCCAGCTGCTGCTGATAAACTTCAGACTCCAATGATTCTAGCTCTTGCTCTAATCGAGTCTCTAGTTCTTTTCGGATTTGGTATTGCATTCCTTATCCTTCAGAAATTTGCTGCTTAATTTTAGAATTTAAAAATCTAAAAATGGAAGGCCCTCGAAAGAGGGCCTTTTTTTATTTCAAATATAAAAGATCCATATTGAGACAGGCCACCATTTCTTCTTTAGACGGCTCTACTAATTTTAAGGTGTCTTCTATTACTTTCAATAAATTATCTCTTAGCTTTGCAAAATCTTTTACCGAGATAGACATAGGAGCTGTGTACATTAACTCATTATCAACATCAAAATTATCAAGCCTCTGAATACTGTATAGCCTCCAGTTCTTGTGATGATTTTTAATTAAAGGTGAATTGGCCGGAATAAAAGTGTGTTGAGGACCCATACTAATAACATTATCTTTTTTGATACACAGTTTTG
>JAIFLR010000070.1 GCA_020048985.1 Halobacteriovorax sp.
TTTTATAGGCAAAAGCCCTTTCTATTAGGGCGATAGTCGAATTCAGAAGGTGGGGAGCAGCTTTTAGGGTGGTTATTTTCATAATTCATTATGCTGGCTTTAATTCTTTTTGCCCCGGCAATATTTTCCGAGACTTTAAAAAGCCATTAAAATCAGCGACTTGGGCGGGTGTGAAAAGAAAGTGTAGAAAGTTTGTACAAAAAACTAAAGTCCTTTTGCATTCTGTCGAAATGTTAAGCATGAATTCCAATTATGGATTTCATCGCTCCTCTCAAGGATTGAGAACGAGTGAAACCCAATCAAGGAGGATTTATGGGTTTGAGGATTAACACTAACGTTTCATCGCTAAACGCGCAGAGAAACTTAGGTACTACTAAACTGTCTCAGAACAAAGTTTTGGAGCAGTTGTCATCTGGTCAGCGTATTAACCGTGCAGGCGATGATGCTGCAGGACTCGCGATCTCAGAAAACTTGAAAGCACAAATTCGTGGTTTAGGTCAGGCAGAAAGAAATGCTCAAGACGGTGTGTCTTTGGTGCAGATCGCTGAAGGTGCCTTGGCTGAAGTCGGAAACATTATGATCCGTCTCCGGGAACTAGCAGTACAAGCTGCTTCTGATACTATCGGGCCAACAGAAAGAAAATTCCTTAACGTTGAATTTGAACAGTTAACTTCAGAAGTAGATCGTATTGCGAACTCTACTGAATTTAACAGAGTTCCACTTCTTAACGGTACAGGTTCTGTGTTTGATATTCAGATCGGTACACGAAATGACCCTTTATCAGATCGATTAACTTTTGACGCTTCTTCAGCAGATGTAAACGTTGCGGCCCTAGGTCTTAACTTAGCTTCTGTTTCTGATAAAATCTCGGCCCAGAACTCATTGGCAGCGATTGACCAAGCGATTCAGAACGTTTCTGGTATCAGAGCTGACTTCGGTGCTCTTCAGAACCGTCTACAGTCGACGATTAATAACATTCAGATCTCAAATGAAAACTTATCAGCAGCTAATTCACGTATTCGTGACACTGATATCGCTTCAGCAACTTCTGAATTGACTAGAACGAACATCTTGATGCAAGCAGGTACATCGGTACTGGCTCAAGCGAACCAGTCTACGACGAATGCTCTTACTCTTATTAACGCCGCTTCTCAGGGGTAATCCCCCTGAGGCGTAGGCCTTAAGAGTCAGCACTGATGTAAAACGAATCCTGCAAAACTTGTAGTGGGTGTACTAACGAGTTGATTTGCTTCGAGCAGTGTTTTTATTAAAAAACACAAAACAACCAAGGGCGACAAGATGTCCCCTAACTGAACATGGAGGTTCACAATGCTAACAGGAGATTAAAACATGGGTATGAGAATAAATACGAACATTTCGAGCTTAGCGGCTCAACGTGCTCTAGGTGTTACTAAGAATAACTTGGACAATAACTTTAGAAAGTTGTCCACCGGTGAACGGATAACTCGCGCGGCTGACGACGCAGCTGGATTAGCAATCAGTGAAAAACTGAAAGCACACATCCGGGGTCTCAGACAAGCAAAGAGGAACTCAGATGACGGTATATCGCTTGTACAGACAGCTGAAGGTGGCCTCAACGAAGTATCCAGTATCATCATTCGTCTCAGGGAGCTTGCCATTCAAGCAGCCTCTGATACTGTCGGCGACACTGAAAGGAATTTTTCTGACATCGAGTTTCAGAATCTTAAAGACGAAATTCAACGAATTTCAAAAGGTTCAGAGTTCAATGGTAGAAAACTTCTTGATGGAACAGGCGGGCTGGTCGAAATCCAAGTCGGGATCCACAACGATCCCACACAAGACAGGATTAAGTACGACTCTACTCACACTGATTCATCCCTTGAATCGATTGGCCTCATCGGTGAGACCATTAGCAACAAGGAAGGCGCTCAGCTATCATTGCAAAAGCTTGATGACGCTTTGGTACGGATCAACGGAGTCCGTGCTAACCTCGGGGCACTACAGAATCGTCTTCAATCTGCCAGCAACACAATTGCTGTCTCTGAAGAGAACTTTAGCGCTGCCAACTCCCGCATCCGCGATGTTGATGTTGCGGCCGAGACAGCTGATATGGCGAAGAATAACATTCTAACCCAGGCAGGTGTTTCAGTCCTAGCGCAAGCGAATCAAAACGCAAACGCTGCCCTTAAGTTGATTGGCTAATTACACACCCACTTACCTTCCCCTGAATGGGGGAAGGTTTTTTATTTTTCCTTTTCCTTTCTGTGATAAAATCATTCCATGAAGAAAACCGTCCTTATTTTTGGTATATCCTCCTTCGTAGGGTCAAATCTCGCTCTTGCTTTAAAAGATGAATATAGAGTGATTGGAACGTATTTCAAAAATTCCGTCGCGATAGACGGCATTACTTGTTATCCCTGTGACGTTTTAAAAAAAGAATATGTGTCTAATTTAATCGGATTAATCAAACCGGATTTTACGATTTATGCTATCGGACTTAGTTCATTAACTGAATGTAAACTGAATCCTAAGATGGCAGACGCCCTCAATTCAACCGGTGCCGTAAATGTCTGTACTGCTTCTGAGAGATACAATTCCAAGTTCGTCTATATTTCATCCTCATATGTTTTGGGCGGAGAAGATCAATTGTACAAGGAAGGGGATACACCATTTCCTAGTACGGCCTATGGAAATAGCCTCTCTTCTTCGGAGTTTTATATTCAGCGCTCTTGCTTAAATTATCTTATTCTTCGCTGTTCTCCACTTTATGGAAGAAGCTATGGACCCAAACACCCTAATTGGTTCGAGGTTGTTCAGGCAGCTTTGGCGCAAAATCGGCAAGTGATGGCGGACGATACAGTTGTAACTGGATTTTTAGACATCGTGATTTTGGGAAGAATTATCAAATCTATCCTTGGTTCAAATGTTACCAATCGTCTTTTTCAGATCTCTTCCCGAGACTGCTTAACTCGATTTGAGTTTGCCTCAAAAATAGCGAAAGCATTTAAGAAGGATGAGAATCTTATCCAGCGGACAAGTCTCCCTTTTCCCAATGAATCAAGCAAATCAAAGATTGGTGCCAAGTCTGCTTCTACCACATATTGCTTTCGCATGGACACGGCCAATATCGAGGAATTTTTGGGTCTTAAAATGCCATCAGTAGATGAGTCCATCCAGTTGACCGCGAAACGTTTGGATGGCGAGAGTTTAGCGTGATGAGTTTTTAATAAACTCAGTGAGGTAATACTTAACGAGTGGCTCGATCTCAACTGGCTCACCTTGAAATCTCCAGGTGATGTTGTTGAAAGGACCTACGTGAGCTTTTATTTCATGAATGGCGTGAACGGACTGATTTTCATTCGCTAATCGAGCAGCAAATAAACCACCATTGTTGGAAAGAAACCCGATGCTAATAACGTCAGGTGAGCGACGTGCAATAATGAGTTTCAATGAATTACGGAATAGCATGAAGTCGTTTACCGTATTTGAAATACGGAAGACTTTAATCGCGCGATTTCCATCACGGTTGCTACGGTATTGATTAAAAAGAGAAGTGTAGAACTCAAAACGGTCTTTCAGTTTATTCACAAAGTTCAAAGAAGACTCTTCGAGTAAGGCCTGAGTATTAAGGTGATCATTAAAACGGATGATTCCCGACTCCTCCATGTTCACTTCTTCAAGTGCCAAAGATTCAATCCAAGAAACATTTTGATAATCATTTACGTTAATGAATTCCATATTTTAATTGTTTGGTTTTGGACTTACAACGTCAAGAGAAGAATTGCGAAAAGAGGTCCGGGTGAAGGCTTTAAACGGTTTCGTCCCCCTAGATAACTAGGTGGGCGCAATTAGTAATCACTTTAGGCTTCTCACATTCTGACTTAATACTAAGACAGGCAAGCTTGCACACCGTGACCAGGGACCGCTCCCGAATAAAAAATCGTAGGGGCGAAACTTAATGTCTTACACCCCGGACCCATAATTATTATATCGCATTTTACGGCCGGTGGTTATAGGCAACATTCAACAAAAGTTGGCACCTCTTACATTAATGTGCCTTGAGAATTCATATAGTTATAAACGCAAGAGCAAAAAACGAGTATTTAGTACGCGTCGTGTTATAATGAGAAATATAAAAAGTTGAAGGATCCTAAAGTTTTCTGCGGATACGGACGATAAGACTTAGGTACCTTTAAAGGGGAGTTTATGAAGCAAAAATTTATTGCTTACTTAAAAGATGAAAGCGGACAGACTTCTACCGAGTATATTCTGCTCGTAGCCGTTGCCGCAGCAATCGTTATCAAGTTCAAGGGCGCAATTACCAAACAACTCATGGGTGATGATGGTACAGGCGGTATCCTTGGTGACGTGATGGGTGGCGTTTCTAAAAATATCCAAAGCGATCTATTGCAATAGTAGGCAGGGATTCATTCCCTTGCCTACTCTGTAGTTCGTGTTAACATCTTTGGATGAAGTCATCTCGTCGTGGACAAGCGACTGTAGAATATATTTTTATCCTCGCGTTCATTTTATTTCTTGGTGTCAAGATCACTAGTCTATTTACTGGTTTTTTCCGCGATTCCATGGGGAATGTGGGCCACGTTTTATCAACTAACGTCACGGTCGGTGTGTGCGCTCATGAATGCTTCTTTGCGGGCTACGTGAACGGTTACGAGGGTCCATGATCGCTTGGATCTATGTCATGACCTTGGTTGAGTTATCAGTGGTGTCCTGGTTGGATATCAAAGTCAAAAAAATTTCAAATCTCTGGCCTATCATCAACTTACTTTTAAGTATTGGTCTGCGTTTTATTTACCCTGACCTTTATCCATGGGAGTGGGCGAGTCTGCTTTTCCCTGCTGGCTGGATTGTGGTGGGTTTTCTCCTGTTTCTGGTAGGAATTATGGGAGCAGGTGATAGTAAATTTCTGGCCTCCCTTTTTCTGCTGATTCCTCTGGAGCAGCATTCTGCGATGTTTGAAAAAGTTCTATATACGACTCTTGTTGTCGGACTCATGATGCTCACTTTGCATCAGATCGAGTTTTAGTTTTGCTCCGGTCATATTACTTGCGTGGATACTGTTAGGAGTTGAGTTTTGGAAGTGAAAAATCAGCAAGGACAAACAGTAGTTGAGTACATTTTGCTGCTGGCTGTGGCGATGTCGTTGATAGTTACATTCTATAGGAGTGCTACTTTCCAAAGAATGTTCGGGACGCAAGGAGAGTTAGGAAAACTTTACAAGCTTGATTCTGAGTGGGGCTATCGTCATGCTTCGATGACTGGAAGAGTAACCGAAACAAATGAGCCCAAAGCTTCCGCCGAAGACCACGCTTCCTATTATAATGCACTCAAAAGTGAGACCCATTTTTTTGGTCCAAGTGATCCCTACAAATGAAAAATAATCAGGCCGGTCAGTCGACCATTGAATTTATTTTTAGTTTCATTTTTGCTGTGAGCTTAATCCTACTGGTTTTTAATACATCTCTCAATTATGCCTCTGGCTACGTGACCCATTATGCAACTTATATGGCGAGCCGGGTTTTTATGACCCAGGATTCAAACGATAACGGCTGGGACGCGGGCGACAGAGGTGGTGCTGCCACTAAGGCCCAAGCTGCTTTTGGGGCATTTAAATTAGATGTCTTTGGGATTAAAACAGACCTTGAAATAAATGATGAGCCAAACGTTTCCGCTGGAGAGTATTTGATGGTGGGAGCGTATGCTAAATTTTCGAGAAAGATGGATATTGTGGGGCAGATTACTGGTCAAACAAAACTGGATCTAATTTCAGAATCATTTTTGGGAAGAGAACCAGCGAGGGGAGTTTGTGCCAGTCGAGTCTGTAAAGCGATGACAGATAGCCCAACTTGTGACCCGTCTTTAGATATTACTTTGTATGATGATGGTTGCTAATGAGAAAAAATAACCAGAAAGGGCAGGCCCTGATTGAATTGATTATTTTTCTCCCCTTGATGTTCATGTTTTATTCCATGATCTCAGGTTTTGCCAACGCCATTAATGGTTCCATTAATCAGCAAAAAGTCACGCGCGGGTATTTTTATTATAGAATTCAAAACAACTCAACTATTCCTAAGCCGGATAAAGACAGAACTTACGCCAATTGGAAAAACTTCGGGATGTTTTTTATTGGCTGGAAAGACTTCTTTGAAACAGGGGATGGAGAAAGTGGCCGACCAGTAGCCCCTTGTTACCGCTTAACCGTTCCTCTGGCCGCAAATTCTGATGATAAATGCGAAACAAAATATACTGCGACTACCACCCAGTATATTCGTGTGCAGACAGCTTATGGAATCTGTGGCGCGACTTATGAAAGGCATGATGCTTTTGTTCAGCCAGTACCCGACTTTTCCGGTGGAGATTTCGCCTCACTCATTGGCCGTGAAGGTTGCATCATTACACAGTAGGTAAATTCTCCTTTTCTACTCTTTGCATTGAAATTTCTGTTATAATTAAGTTATCGAAACTTCGTTCAAAGTTTAGGAAGAACTATGAATACTAAGGCATTTACAACCAGTCTTATCCTCGCTGCATTAGCAGTGATGATGGTACTGTCCTATATCTCAAGCCGTGAAACCGAACTCATCAGTGAGTACGGAGACTCAACGCCAGTTGTTGTTGCAAAAGAAGATATCAAAGAACTTGAAGTTATCGATGACCGTAAAGTGCAGTTAAAAAACATTCCTAAATCTTTCCAAATGCCGGGCCACTTTAAAAGTGTTGAAGAACTTTATAATACTATCGCTGCTGTACCCATTAAGGCAGGAGAACAGATCACAGCTCCACGAGTGACTTATCCGGGGGCGCAGTCAGGATTGTCTCGTCAAATTTCCATTGGGAAAAGAGCCCTTTCAATTCAAGTGACTGAAGGCCAGTCAGTGAGTCGTCTATTGAAGCCAGGGGACCGGGTGGATGTACTGGCCCTTGTCGATTATGCCGCTGGTAAGAAAGAAAAATTAAAAGTGAAAACAGTTCTTCAAGACGTTTTGATTCTTTCCACAGGTCTTTATGTGACGAATTCAATCCCTCTGGTGAATGTGCAGGGTCAAAATGATTCACGTCAGATTAAACTCAACAGTTACACCAATTTTAATACCATCACACTTGAGCTAACTCCTTTTGAAGTTCAGAACATGGTGTTCATGATGTCGGCCGGTAACGGGATCTATCTGTCTCTTCGAAATAACGATGATAAAAACATTGAACGGATAAAGGCTACAAGACTTTTTGATGTCCTTGGTGAAGATGCCGCTGAAGCAAAAACATATTTTGCCGAGCAAGCGGCGCAAACTGATCGTAAAGGAGCCGGTGGTGGTCGTTAGACTTCTCACTTTTTTATTACTAAGTTTTCTTATCTCTGGCATGTCTTATGCCCAGGACACGGCTGCGACGCCGTCAGCTCCCATTGTTGAAAAAGAACTTGAAGTTGCAATGGGAATCGATGCCATTGAAAAAGTTGATTTTGACTACAATAACAAGATGATAATCGGTGCTGACAACCTACTCAAATTGTATCTTGTCCCACAAAAGAGAGAAATCATTTTCAAGGGCCTCAAGCCTGGTAGAACAACGGTAACAATCCGAGATAATTTAGGCGACGTTCGTCTTCGATACACTGTTGTCATAACGGCTACGGGAAAATCAAACGTAGTGGCAGAGTTACGTGAACTTATTGGAGATGTTGAAGGTCTCGATATCGGTATTAAAGGTGGAAAAGTATACGTGGGTGGTGAAATTGTTGTTCCCGATGACATTGGCCGGGTTTCAAAAGTTTTGGCAAGTTATCCCGAAGTACTATCTATCATTGAACTCAGTCCCCAAACTCAAAGAATCATTGCTCGAAAAATGAGTGATGAACTTGCCCGAAATAATTTAAAAGACGTGAGTGTTCGTATTGTAAATAAGACGTACTGGCTTGAGGGAGTTGTTAGTTCTGATGGGAAGAAAAAGCTCGCGATGAACATTGCAACCGCTTATCTTCCGCCACAAATTGCTTCACTCTCTTCTGGTGACAAACGTTTTGCATCAGCGGAACAACCGGCCATTATTGATTTTATTGCCGTTAATGAGAAGAAAGAGCCGCAACCTGCACCGAAAATGGTGAAGGTCACTGCCCAGTTTGTGGAATTAGCTAAAAATTACGGAAAGGTATTTGCTTTCAAATGGGCGCCATTGATGGGCGAAGATGAAAGTAAAATTAGCTTCGGTCAAACGGCTGCGGGGAACGTGACATCATCTTCTTCGGGCACCTTGAGTGCCACAATTTCCAATCTTTTTCCGAAGCTTAATGCAGCAAAGAGTGCTGGATATGCACGAGTCATACAATCCGGGATGGTGATCACCAGGGATACAAAAAAAGCCACCATTAAAAAGACAACCAATACTCCATTTGCTGTAGGTACAGGTGATTTTCAAAAGGCTACATCCTCTAACGTAGGTTTAACGATGGATGTGGAGCCGAAAATTTTGGAGCAGGAGAAAATCGAGCTGGCGCTTAACCTCTCTGTGAATCTTACGGTCGGAAACGATGCTCAAATTACTACTGATAACGCTATAAGCACAAATCTTGTTATTAAGTCGAAAGATTCAGCAGCTATTGGTGGTATCGTTCAGAATCAATCGAGTACAGAATACGATAAAACTGACCCCGCTCCTTCAAATGCTGCCGCTGGTGGATCAGTTGCCACTCCCTTATTCAGACTTTTGAGATCGAAGAATTATTCAACGACTAAAAGCCAATATGTAATGTTTGTAACTCCCGAAATTATTGAATCTGCTTCCGTTGGAACAGAGGAAATCAGGAAGAAGTTCAGGAGAAGAGAATAATATGGCCGGAAATATAATTACAATTATCGGTGGTAAGGGTGGGGTCGGTAAGTCGCAAGTGGCGGCGAATCTCGCCTTTGCTTATGCTACAGAGATAAAGGCCAAAACACTGCTGCTTGATTTTGATCAAAAGGCTTGTGGTGATCAAAACATCATCACCGGACTCAAATCCAAAAAGAATTTAAAAGAGCTTTCAGAGTTTTCTGGAGCACTTGATCCCAGATCAATCCAATTGTTTACAGCTGATCATAAGTCAGGTGTCTCTTTCATTGGTATGCCAACTGAGCCCATTGCTGCCGGCCAAATTAATGAAGAAGGCTTAGGCAAAGCCCTCAAGGCGATGACCAACCTTTACCCAGTAGTTATCATTGATGGCGGGAGTGAACTCACACCCCTCACATTGAAGGCGCTGGAATTTTCAACGCTGATCTTTATTGTTGTCTCACCGGATCTCTTGGCGGTTAATCAGTCAAAGAGAATGTATACAGACCTCGTCACAATGCTTTTCCCTAAAGACATGATCCAGATATTGGTAAACCAAGCCGTGAATGGTCACCCTGTCTCTCCTGACGTTATTGGAAAACAAATAGGTAAACCTGTCTTTCATGCAATTCCTCGTGATGATGCAAATTGTATTGCCTCATTATCACGCTCAATTCCTGCTATGGTCGGTGGTAAGGGACCATTCTCTGCCGGAGTTACCGACTGTGTACGAAAACTCATCCAGAAAAACGTTCTAAAGACATTGGAAAAAATTGCTAAACCTCAAGATATTGGTGCCAATGCCGGTGCACCTAAAGAGGGTCCTTCAGATGATAAAAAGAAGGATATGTGGACTGATCTTAAAAGTCGCATCCATAAGTCACTTGTCGAAGAAATGGATTTAAAAAAACAGGATGAGAATGATCCTAAGGCCAAAATCATCTTGCGTGAGCAAACGAAAAAGATGGTGGTGGAGCTTTTAGGAAAAGAAGAAACCAAAACGATCCTCGCTACCCGCGAAGACATGAATAAAATTGTAAAAGAAATTCTGGATGAAGCCCTTGGACTTGGGCCCTTAGAGGATATGCTTGCCGATAAATCGATTTCGGAAATCATGGTTGTAGGCCCCAAGAAAATTTACTATGAACAGAAAGGTAAAGTCCGCAAATCTGAGGTTACATTCACCAACGATCGGCAGGTGATGAACGTTATTGAACGTATTGTGGCACCGATTGGCCGAAGAATTGATGAGAAAACTCCCTACGTGGATGCACGATTGGCCGATGGATCGCGTGTGCATGCTATTATTCCTCCCTGTGCTATCGATGGCTGCGTTATCACGATTCGAAAATTTCCAGATAAGCGGCTTGATTACAAAGACCTCGTAAAGTTTGGCTCTATGACTGAGGGAATGGCTGACTTCTTGCGCATTTCAGTTGAGGCCCACAGAAATATGGTTGTCTCGGGTGGTACAGGCTCAGGTAAAACTACACTCATCAATATGTTGGGTGGATTTATTCAGGCCAACGAACGAATTATTACCTGCGAGGATTCTGCAGAATTGAACTTTCCTCAGGATCACGTGGTTCGTCTGGAAACTCGTCCCCCCTCTTTAGAGGGTGATGGTGAGATTGATATTCGATGTCTGGTTAAACAAACACTTCGAATGAGACCCGACCGAATTGTGGTGGGTGAGTGTCGAGGTGGAGAAACACTTGATATGTTACAGGCCATGAACACAGGTCACGATGGTTCAATGACTACGGTTCACTCAAATACTCCAAGGGATGCGATTTCTCGTCTAGAGACTCTGGTTCAGTATTCCGGAGTTGGACTTCCTCAGAAAGCCATTAAAGAAATGATCGCTTCTGCTGTTCATATGATTATTCAACAATCTCGTATTGATGATGGATCTCGTAAGGTTCTGTATATTACCGAGATCGGTGGTATGCAGGGTGAAGTGGTTACTTTGCAGGATATTTTTACCTTCAAACAGGAAGGTATGGGTAAGGACGGAAAAATTATTGGGAAATTCATGGCCAGTGGTTTTATTCCTAAGTTTATCGAAAAATTGGAAGCAAAAGGATACAAAGTTCCAAGAGGGCTCTTTAACAATGGTTAATAATGAATAAATTCTATTATTATTTATTGTTTTTATTGTCTTCCCCGCTACTTGCTCAGGACGTGAAGCAAAAGCGTGATGTTAATTTCATGCTCGATGTCCTTGGGAAAACTGGTGTTCTGATAGTTATCGGTCTTGGTTTTTTTATATTTTGTTATGTTAACAGTATTAAGATATTTTCCTGGGTTGATGAACAGACTTCAGGGACCAGAGAGTACATTCTTAATAAATTTGAAATATTACATGTTGAAGTTGATCCGCAAAAAGTGACATGGGCCTTGCTCATTATTTCACTTGGCTCTGGTGTCTTTTTCTTCTGCGTACTAGCTATTATCGGAAAAACAGCACTTGGTGTCGTTGCGGGAATTGCTGCTACAATTATTGGCTGGAAAATTCCACGTCCAGCAGTTGATTTTTTTGAAGAGAAGAGAAAAAAGAAATATCAGTTACAAATGGTTGATGCCTTAAATCTTTTGGCAAATGGTATCCGGGCGGGACTAACAATGCCGCAGGCGATTGGTATGGTGGTCGATGAATTGCCGGCCCCGGTGAGCCAGGAATTTAATCTTGTTCTTCAACAGGCGAAAATTGGTGTTCCTCTGGATGAAGCCCTGGAAAACCTTAAAAAGCGCGTTTACACCGAAGATAATGAAATGTTTGTTACGAGTGTAAACATTTTGCGCGAAACCGGGGGTAATCTTGCTGAAGTTTTTGACACTATTACCTTGGTTATTCGAGAGCGAGTGAGGCTTCAACTAAAAATCGATACTTATGTAGCCTCAGGAAAAATTCAGGCCTATATCATTGGGTGCATGCCCTTTGCCATGATCGTTATGTTTGGAAGTGGCGATCCTGACTACTTCCCACTGCTATTTGGAACAGTTCTAGGAATTGTCGCATTATTAGTCATTTGCGGCATGGTAGCACTCGGAATGTTCATAATTTTAAAGATAATTGATATTAAAGTTTGATATGGCGATGACCGATAAAATAGATGGATTTAACTCTCTGTAAGAAGGTGTGACTATGAAGTTTTTAAGATTATTATCCCTAGGAATTGTAACTCTGTTAATGAGCTCTTTTGCTCTTGCCGGTGTTAATTTAAAGAATGGAAATTTTTATATTTCTTATACAGACATTGTCGTTCCCGGAGGCGGTAAGAAACTTGAGATCACAAGAACTTACAATTCCAAAGCGACTGAAGTTGGATGGTTTGGATTTGGATGGGGAAGTGAATTTGAAACAAGACTAGAAGCTTCAGCTGACGGCTCTGTTGTTATTCATGAACATGGAACAGGAGCTAAAACTCGCTTCGTGCCTAAGACTGCCATTGATCCCGTTGTGACCTCTACGAAAATCGTCAATGAGATGAAAAAGAAAACAGCTCTTTCTGAAAAGGCTGCTAGCGAACTAATCAAAAAACTTGCAGGTAATGCCGAGTTGAGACACACGTATGCAATGAATTTTGGAATTCAGGCAACGGTAGCTCCGGGGACTGTTCTCTATTCGCATGATCTAGGGCCACAGACATTAAATGTTATGAAAGAAGGCTACCGTCGTGACCATACTGATGGCAGACAGGATTTCTTTAATAATGAAGGCCAGATGGTTAAGATCGCCGATAAGTCTGGTTACTTTGTTGGCTTTACTTATAAAAATGGCCAGCTTGAATCGCTTAAAGATTCTCAGGCTAAACAAATATTTTTCTCATGGTACCCAGATGGACTAGTTAAAGAAATTTGGTCGTCAGGGGAGAAAAAGGCAGCCTTCAAGTATCAGGATGAGGACCTAATCTCGTCTAAAGATGTTGGCGAAAATACGTATGAGTACACATTTGATAAATCACATAACCTGACTGAAATTCGTTATGCTGATAAAACAAAACTTACTGTTAGCTATGATCCACAAACATTCTTTGTATCAGAAGTGGGTGACAGAAACGGCGAGAAAACGAAGTACCAATACGGTGCTAATCCAAAAAATCCAGAAGATCATTATTGGACAATTGTGACTAAGCCAGGGTTCGATGGGAAGCCTGTTGCGAACCGCTACGAATATGAAATCAAGTCTAAACCAGACGGTGCTCAGTATACCTACAGAATTTTAACAGAAATCAACGGTATTAAGACTGATACTATTTATAACGACAACTCTCTACCTGTTAAAATTGCACGTGGAAACCACGTAACAAATTTTGAATACAATCAGAATGGATTGTTGTCTAAAAAGAGTTCGACAAAAGGTGATTTCGTAAATATCGAATACGATAATGCCATTAACAAGATCAAAAAAGTTGTAAACAATGAGGGAACAACCCAATTTGAGTACGATGCTAAGGGTAATCTGATTAAAGCTTCCAATAATGCTGGAAAGATTGTTTTCTTGATCTACGATTCGAAAGGCAAAATCTCAAAGATGGTTGATCAGGAGTCTGCGACCCAGAAACGAGTTCTTGCTTTCAAATACAATGCGCTTGGGAAACCAGTTGAAATTGAAATGGAAAAAATTGGTAAAATTAACGTCGCCTATGACAATTATGGTGAAATTAAAAAAGTTGAATCAAGTGCTGGTCATAAAATGGCTCTCCAGGTGACACAAGCGTTCCAAAACTTGCTTTCGATTGTTAAACCTGCAGGCGTTAATCTGAATATATAATTAGGAGCTAATATGAAACTTATAATTTTTGCGGCCGTAATATCGATGATGAGTTTGAATACCTTTGCAGAGGGGCAAAACCCGGACAAGGGATGCCATTACTGTACCCCTTGTAAGAAAGTTGTCTGTAAAGATACCTTTGTAGATGGCCGTAGAGAAGTGAGCCTTAAGCGCGAGGTGAGCTCTGCATCTAAAATGAAGCCCAAGAAAGCTAACGCTGTTACTCAATAATAGAATTCAAATTATTGCATTATTTAAGGCTCCCTCAGCGGGAGCCTTTTTTTTGCCAACCAATAGTGTCTAAAGTTTAGACACTAATGAAAGAATGGCCAGCTTCTAGACAGTCCACAACCTAGTCTCAAGGACTTAAATAACCCTTAAAGTGGCATGGCACGTGCAATACAATATGTATCTAATTACGAGGGGGAATCTATGAAACATCTTTTAATTCTTACGATCTTGGCATCATTCTTTTCTGTATCTGCTTTTGCTGAAGGCCAGACAACTACAGAGTGCCCAATGATGAGAGAAGCTAATAGACGGGTAAATACGAAGCTAAATCTCTCTAAAGAAGCTAAGAAGCCAAGTCAGAGCAATTCAAGTAAAGCCACAGGAATTTAATAATTTAATGGGGGAAGCTTATCACTTCCCCCTGTCTTTTATTTCGACACCGCCTGAAGTTTCTACATTAATTCAAGCCAGCCAATCGATAATTTAGCCACTTACACCATACCTGTTTGGCATAAGACTTGTAATACCTATTGGTAATAACAATAGGGGGATCTCATGAAACTTTTAATTATCTTGTCATTCATTACAACATCTTTTGCCTTTGCAGGTGAGACAAAAACGGAGTGTCCGTGGATGCGTGAAATGAATAAAAGAAATAATCCCAAGGCAAGCTTAGTCGGCCACAACAGTAAAATAAAAATAGAATCAAAGTTGAACATTTCTACTAGGCAATAAATAAGGCCTCTAGGGCCTCATTTAATTATGGGACTTAATTAACTCATCTAGCTCCTGCTTATCTTCAGCAGTGACATCTTCCAGGGGGGCGTTTTTAATCGCTGACATCTTTGATTTTACAGAGTCCTTAACCTTAGGAACTGAGTTTTCAAAAAGCTTCTTTGAGAAGTCCTGAGTCTTATCAACTGAGCTACCAAAGAAGTTTTCGGCCACTTTCTGTGCGCCTTTGGTCGCAGGGGAGATCACATCATATATGTGGCCAAAAATTGGCTCGCTTCCAATCTCGATAGAAAGAAATAGAATCGTGGCTACAAAAATTCCAAATACTCTTAATGTTGTTTTCATTAACTTAAAGCCTCAATGCTGTATTCAGTGATTATAGTGAAGGAATGCTGATCAAGCTCCAATTGGTAGCGTTGGATGCCTGACTTTAAAGCCGAATAAATTTCCCTTGGTATCATGGAAAGTTTTGGCGGAGATAGCTTTACCATAGATGTCTTAAATTTCTGGTCCTGACTTATCTGTTTTCCAACCAGGATGTTCATGGCCTCTACAAACATTGGAAAAATGACATTTTTATCGGTTGAGGTGAGTTCATGTTTATCAAGGCATAGATAGCAGGTTATGGCCCCGCGGACATCACCAGATAGACTAAACTGCACATGCAAATTATCTTTTGAATCAACTGAACCAATACTGACGCGGTTGATAAGTCTGACGTTGGAGAGGATTTTAATTTCATTGATTGAATCAAGCAAAACTGCGTGAGAAACTTCCATGTTTATCCTGCCTTTTTAGTTCTTCATCTGGGTCATTATCTTCTCAAGGGATTCGACCAGTTGCTGCTGATTGATGGGTTTTGCAATAAAGTCTGCGGCACCCGCACTAATAGCTTCCAGAACGACGTGCTCTTGAGAAAGAGATGAAACGACAATGACATATACGTTATCGAAATTCTGATTAATATTTTCTGTTAATTCAATCCCACTGACTTCAGGCATAACAATGTCAGTAACAACAACATGCGGTTCTTTGTCTTTAATGACTTGAAGTGCTGTCATGGCACTATTGGCTTCACCGACCACGTTAAAACCTGATTCCTTTAGCATTTTAATAATGAGGGATCGGGAGAAATCGGAATCATCCACCACAACAATTTTTAGATTTTCATGACTCGAAATTTCATTCATGCATTTAGGATAACAAATTTGATGGATAAAAGAAGGGAAACAAATAAAAAAGGCTCCTTTCGGAGCCTTCTTTTATGCAGCCACTTGGCCAGTTTTGTCTTTTGGTTTTCTCGGCTCTTCAGTTTTACGCTTGTGTTGATCCATATCAAGTTGACCTTTCCAGTCCACTAAAGCGATCGCTAACACTTCCTGAATATTCTTAACCGGGATAAAGTTAAGCTTCTTACGGTATTGAACCGGGATTTCCAAAATATCCTTCTGGTTTTTCCAAGGAATGATGATGGTTTCAATTCCTGCCCTCATTGCCGCCAAAGCTTTTTCTTTAATTCCACCAACTGGTAGAACTTTTCCAGTTAAAGTCATCTCACCAGTCATCGCGATGTCTTTGCTGATGTAGCTATTAGTCAAAAGCGAGATCATCACCGTCGCCAAAGTGATCCCTGCTGAAGGGCCATCTTTTGGAATTGCACCAGCTGGAAGATGAATATGAATTTCATTTTCAGCAAAAAACTTATCATCAATTCCGAGTTCTGTTGCGTGACTTCTAATGAATCCGAAAGCTGCGTGAGCAGATTCCTTCATTACGTCCCCAAGTTGTCCAGTCAGTGTAATCCCATGACCTCTCATCTTGGTTGCTTCGATGTGAAGAATCTCTCCTCCACCTGCCGTCCACGCCAGACCTGTGGCAACTCCCACTTCATCGTACTCATTAGAATCTTCTCTTGAAAAAACAGCTGGACCTAAGAGTTCTTCAACTGTTGCTGACAAGATATGAGTTTTGCTATGGTGGCCAGAAGCAATTTTCTTCGCCACTTTTCTGCAAAGAGCTCCAACTTGTCTTTCAAGATTACGAAGACCCGCTTCACGAGTGTAACCAGCAATAACAAATTCTACACCTTCATCATGGAATTCAATGTGTTCGTCAGTGATTCCATGCTCATCCATTTGTTTTGGAATGAGGTATTTTTTAGAGATTTGAACTTTTTCTTCCTGTGAGTAACCAGCAAGATTGATGATTTCCATACGGTCACGAAGTGGACCTGGAATTTGATCAAGTTGGTTCGCAGTGGCAATGAACATAATCTTAGAAAGATCATAGTTCATATTCAGATAGTTATCTCTGAATGAACAGTTTTGCTCAGGATCCAAAACTTCCAACATTGCTGAAGCAGGATCACCCTTAAAGTCAGAACCAAGCTTATCAATCTCATCCAAAAGGATAATAGGATTGATAGTTTTACATTGTTTCATTGCTTGAATGAATCGTCCTGGCATTGCACCTACGTATGTACGGCGATGACCACGGATTTCTGATTCATCTTTCACACCACCTAGAGAAATTCTCACGAATTCACGACCGGTAGCTTTGGCAATTGATTTACCAAGGGAAGTTTTACCTACACCTGGAGGACCTGAGAAACAAAGGATTGGGCCTTTCGCTGCGCCACCTTTAAGTGTGCGAACTGCGAGATATTCAAGAATACGTTCTTTAACTTTTTCAAGATCAAAGTGATCATCATCCAGAACTGCTTTCGCGTACTGAAGATCAGTCACTTCCTTAGATTCTTCTGACCATGGTAGGTCTACAACCCATTCAAGGTAACTACGAAGTATGCTTGCTTCTGAAGAATCTGGGTGCATTCTTTCAAGACGCCCAAGTTGCTTAAGAGCTTCTTTCTCTGAATCAGTTGGAAGATTTTTAGCTACGATTTTTTCTCTGATTTCAGTGAACTCATCGTTTTTCTCAGATGAATCATCAGAAAGCTCTTGTTTCATTGCTTTAATTTGTTCACGGAGTAAAAATTCTTTCTGGTTTTTTGAAAGATCTTCTTTCGAGCTTGTTTTAAATTTTGACTGTTGATTCAAAACGTCTAGCTCTGCTATCAATACTTGATTGATGTGACCTAGTCTTTCAACTGGATCCAGAATTTCTAATACTTTTTGAGCATCGGTCACTTTAAGATTTAAGTTTGATGCAATCAAATCTGCCAGGCGTCCAGGATCCTGAATATCTTCAAGAACCATCAGAATATCTGGAGAAAGGACTTTTCCAAGAGAAATTACTTTTTCAAGATTTTCTTTAACTGTTCTAGCGAGAGCTTCAATCGTTGAAGCAGTTGCTGTTACAGCTTGAGTCTCTACCTTTTCAACTTTGACTTGGTAGAATGGCTCAGTCGCTACGAATTCTTTAATGCGAACTTTGGCCAATCCCTGAATGAGAATTTTCACTCTTCCATCAGGAAGTTTTCTCATTCGCATGATCATCGCAACAGTTCCCATCTCATAAATTTCAGATGGAGTAGGGCTTTCTGCTGTTATGTCTTTTTGAGAAGCCAGTAGAATAAGCCTGTCGGTATTATTCAGTGACTCTTCAACTGCCTTAATGGATGTTTCGCGGCCTACAAACAATGGCAAGATCATGAACGGGTAAACAACAAGATCGCGAACCGGCAGCAAGGGAAGCGTTTCCTTGAATTCAATTGCTTCACCTTCGTAGTTAGTCACCATAACTTTTATCTCCTCTAGCGTATGTCTCTTCCATGAAGAACAATGTACCCAACCTGAATCGGGATATTTACGACTCGTCTTTAAGGATTTTTAAGAGAGTCTTCATTTTTTTTTATTTTAATTAGCTGAGAAACCTACTTTTGTGAGGTATTATTTGTGAGTGAAAAACGACATATGACACACAAAACAGTGACTTAGAAAACACTGATTAAAAGGTTCAAATATATGGGCAACTCTATTGGTATAGTAATTCTGGCGGCCGGCAAGGGAACAAGAATGAAAACAGACACCCCCAAGGCACTTGCGATTTGCGCCGGAAAGCCCTTATTGGATTTTGTGGTTCAGGCTGCTGTGAAATTTGCCAAAAACTCCTCACTTACCTCTGAGGTTGGTGTTGTTGTGGGTCACAAAAAAGAACTTTTAGAAAGCTGGTTACAGGCGAATAAAGACCAAACCAGGATAAAAACCGCCTGGCAAAAAGAACAGAATGGAACAGCAGATGCACTTAAAGCCTGCTTCAATGATCTGCCTCATTTCTGGGACTACGATTATACGCTTGTTGCCTGCGCAGACACTCCATTGATCACAGAATTTGAATTTAATGAATTGTTCAAGGTTATGCAGGAAAACCCAACCTTAGTGGGTGTCGCTGCGACCTTTGAAACAGCAAATCCTACTGGGTATGGTCGAATTATTCAGGGGGTAAAAGGTTTTAAAATCGTTGAAGAAAAAGATTGTGATGAAGGGCAAAAAAAAATTAAGGAAGTGAACTCCGCATTTTATATTCTCAAAACTTCTCATGTTAAAGAAGTACTGGGAAAAATTTCTAATAAAAACAAGTCAGGGGAATTCTATCTGACTGACTTATTTCAGGAAGAATTTTCGGTAAAATCCGTTAAATTTGTGAGTGAAACTCCTTTTTTGGGGATTAATACTCTCGAACAACTGGCGCAGGTGGACAAATTGATTCGCACCAAAAAAATTCAAAAATTGATGGTGGATGGAGTTCGGTTTCTTAATCCTGAGCAAGTCTACATCGAATATGACGTCGAGATTGGTGTCGCATCTACTATTTATCCTGGCTGCACATTTCTTGGAAAAACAAAAATTGGCAATTCAGTATTGGTTGAATCTAATTGCTTTATCAAAGATTCAATCATTTCCTCAGACGCCGAAATTCTGGCCGGGAGTTACTTAGATGAAGCCATCGTGCTAGAAAGTGCAACTATAGGACCAATGGCCAGACTTAGACCTGGTACCGAAATCGGACCAGATGCCAAAATTGGAAATTTTGTTGAAGTTAAAAAATCTAAACTTGCTCGCGGCGCCAAAGTCTCTCACCTAAGTTATATCGGGGACGCGGAAATCGGTGAAGATACGAACATCGGATGTGGTTTTATCACTTGTAATTATGATGGCGCGAACAAACATAAAACCAAAATTGGCTCTAATACGTTTATCGGCTCAGACTGCCAAGTTATCGCTCCGATTGAAATCGGCAATGACGCATTTGTAGCAGCTGGGTCAACTATTACCAAAAGTATACCCGATGGGGGCTTTGGAATTGGCCGATCTCAGCAGGTAACTAAAGAGGGAGCGGCCAAGAAGTTTCTAAAGACCAAAAAGTCCTAAACACGCTTCGCGTAAACCTAGCAAGTCCTCCCTCAAAATGGTAGTTTGAAACCCTTAAGTTTCATTCTTATTTTGGGAGTTTTTATGTGTGGAATCGTTGGATATTCTGGTCCAGGTAATTCTGTTGGCCCAATCATTGAAGGCCTGTCGCGCTTAGAGTATCGCGGATACGATTCAGCAGGCATTTGTCTTAAAATTAATGACGAACTACAAATTATTAAAAAAGAAGGCAAGCTCGACAATCTAAAAGCTTTGATTAATGAGCAAAAGCCTTTTTCTCATACTGGTATTGGACACACTCGTTGGGCCACGCATGGTGGTGTTACCACTGATAACGCACATCCACACGGTAACGAATTATTTGCTGTCGTACATAATGGCATTATTGAAAATGCTGGAACATTGAAAAAAGAGTTACAGGCAGAAGGTTTTGTATTCAAATCACAAACAGATTCTGAAGTTTTTCTTGTTCTCCTAACGAAGTTTTATAAACAGAATAATAATACTTTGCAATCAATAGCTAAAGCCTTCAATACGATCACAGGAAATTCTGCATTTGTTATAATAGAGAAGGCGAGTGACAAACTTTATTGCCTCAAACGATCGGCTCCGCTCGTAGTTGGTGATAATAAAGAAACAAGAGAAGCATTTGTTTCATCTGATCCATTTGCCTTAATTGGTTTTGCTCCACGTATTTATTTTCCCCAAGATGCGGTCATCTGCGAAAGTATTGTGACTGACATAGACGTGAAAATTAACTTTTATGAATTAGATTTATCTCCTTCGGAACGCTATAAGTTCCAGTCAAATGCCATGACTATGGACTCAACTACGAAAGGCCCGTACGAGCATTTCATGCTCAAAGAAATTCATGAGCAACCGTCCCTTATTGAAAAACTAGCTGCTTACTATATTAAAAATCAAGGGCGACAAATCCTTGATTCACTTAAAAGTTACAGGCCAACTGGATGGCACTTAACTGCCTGTGGAACGGCTTGGCATGCAGGGCTTGTTATAAAGAATTATTTAGAACAAATAAATCGGCAGAGTGCTTCAGTTGATATTGCTTCTGAATTTCGCTACAAAAATCCAATTTTAAACAAAGGTGAAATTGGATTGTTTATATCTCAATCAGGAGAGACTGCTGATACTTTGGCATGCCAAGAACTTTGTAAAGAAAACGGGATTCAATCTTTTTCAATTGTAAACGTTGAAGGCTCTACACTTTTCAGAAACTGTGATCAAAACTTTTTGATTCATGCCGGTGTTGAAATAGGTGTTGCCTCTACTAAAGCTTTTAGTCTTCAGGTTTTGACTGGATATTTGATGAGTAGAGCAATGGAAGGAACTCTTGATGACCCCTCACTTTTTAAAGAGATTAAACTTCTTTCAAACCGCATTGGTGAGCTTTGCTCCAATGTTGAATCTATAAAGGAAGTTGCCTCGGAAATTTATAATAAAAAAGGTTTCATTTTTACCGGCAGAGGTAAATATTTCCCAATAGCGCTCGAAGGCGCATTGAAATTGAAGGAAATTGCTTATGTTCATGCTGAAGGTTATGCCGCTGGGGAACTTAAGCATGGGCCGATAGCTTTGATTGATGAGCAAATAGTAAATATCGCAATTGTAGGACCTGAATTATTTGAAAAAACCATTTCCAATATTGAAGAGGTCAAGGCAAGAAAAGGTGTCATTGTTATTGTCGGACCTAAAGGATCATCTGAGCTAGAGCACCTTTCTGATTATTATATCGGGCTGGATTTTGAAGGACTTCCAAATTTAAGCCCACTTTACGTAAACGTGGCACTTCAATTTCTTGCCTATCATATTGCTTCACTCAAAGGCACAGATATTGATAAACCAAGAAACTTGGCCAAGTCTGTGACGGTTGAATAATGAATCTTGATTTTCTCAACGAATCACAGAGGCAAGCAGTACTCTTGACCGACGGACCGGTCATGATTCTCGCAGGTGCTGGTTCAGGAAAAACCAGAACCTTGGTGGCGAGGATTCAATATTTACTGGAAGAAAAAAATGTCAGTCCTTTTCAAGTGCTGGCAGTTACTTTTTCCAATAAAGCAGCTCGGGAAATGCGTGAGCGTCTCGCTGTTAATACACAAATTAACGTAGGTGCTCTCCAGGTCACAACTTTTCATGCTTTCTGTGCACGTGTATTACGCATGGAAGCCACATATCTAGGCTTGAGTAAAAACTTTACCATTTATGATGATGGTGAATCCCAGTCGATCATTAAAGCGATTCTCGCTAAACGTGGAATTAATACTAAGGAACTTTCACCTTATACAGTGGCTGCCTACATTGATGGCCTTAAAAATCGTGCTTACTATATTGGCCTGCCTAGAAATGAAGACATCGAAAAATTTGCTGAAGATAGAAGACTCTGGGACATCTTTTTGGAATACGAAGCCGAGCTTCACAGAAGTAATGCCGTTGATTTTGGTGGATTGATCACAGGTGTATTAAATCTCTTTAGAACATTCCCTGAAGTGTTAGCTAAATATCAACAGAAATATAAATATGTGCTGGTGGATGAGTATCAAGATACTAACCGCGCTCAATTTGAAATGATCTTACTATTGAGTCAGCAACATCGAAATATCTGTGTTGTTGGGGATGAAGATCAGTCGATCTATTCGTGGCGAGGCGCAGATATTCGAAATATTCTGGATTATGAAAACATTTTCCCTGAAGCCAAGCTGATTAAACTTGAACAGAACTACCGCTCGTCTAAAAAAATCATTGAAGCTGCCACTGAGGTCATTGCCCGCAACGTTGCCCGAAAGGGAAAGCAGATGTGGACAAATAATGACGACGGAGATGAGATAAAGATAGTTGAGTGCCGTGATGATCGGGCCGAAGCTGAATATGTGGGCCACCAGATTAAAGCACTTGCTAACGAAGGGGTGTCACTCAAAGACATTGCCGTATTTTACCGCAATAATGCTCATTCAAGAACTATTGAGGATGCACTTAGAAAAGAAAAATTTCCATACCGCGTTGTTGCCGGAATCAAATTCTATGACCGCAAGGAAGTTAAGGACATGATCTCGTACATGCGAGTCGTGGTTAATAAAAAAGACTCCCTTGCCTTGACTAGAATCATTAATACACCTGCCAGAGGAGTCGGGGCAACTTCACTGAGAAAACTAGAAGATGAGGCAGTCAGACTGCAGCTTTCGTTGTTTGAATTGATTGAGAAAATTGCTGAAAATCCTACAGAGTATAAACATTTGGCACTTTCGGGTAAAGTCCAAAGCGCCATCAATCAGCTCGTGCATCTCGTTCAGGAAGTTCAGGTTCTGGAGAACCAGAATCATTCACCAGTATTTAGCTACGAAAAACTTCTCAATGAGTCCGGATACTATGAATTTCTTCGCGCCGATAAGACCTATGAAGGAGCCGCTCGTTTAGAGAACTTAGAAGAACTTATGAGTGCCATTAAGCAGTTCGAAGAAGCTGAAACTGAGCCAAACCTAGTAAAGTTTCTGGAAACGATAACTTTGGATACAACCACAGAAGAAGTTGCTTCAGGGGAGATGGTTTCTCTCATGACTGTTCATGGATCAAAAGGATTGGAATATCCTTACGTCTTTTTAATCGGAGCGGAAGAAAATATTTTTCCTTCATATAAAAGTCTTGAAGTTGGACCGACAGCTATCGAGGAAGAAAGACGGCTTTTCTATGTAGCAATGACTAGGGCGATGAAACAGCTCACAATAACTTTTGCACAAGGAAGAATGTTGTGGGGTAGTTTGAAGTTTAATGGTCCAAGCCAGTTTCTCCAGGAGATACCTTCTCGCTTTTATATATGGAGTAGTTATCAAACAAGTCCTAAAAAAACGGATTTCAGTGATTACGCCTATGATGATTTTGATCAGAGCTCTAAAAGTTCTGATGACGCCGTTTTCTACAGAGAAAAGGTTTATCAGACTAAAAAAGCGATCTCACCTTCTAATTACCCCTCTGGTTGCAAAATAATGCATGCTCTTTACGGAGAAGGCTTAGTTCTCGATTCTGAAGGGATGGGACAAGAAGAAAAAGTTACGATCCAGTTTCGAGATGGGATTAGAAAAAAATTTATGGTTAAGTTTGCTCCCTTGCAAAAACTCTAAGGAATCAATGAAATTCACGACGAAGTTAGTATTATGGGCATGGATAGTTTTATTGATTGGACTGGGGTCACTCGTCTACAGCGCCTACTCCAAACTGAATCCAGATTCATTGGTGTCTCTATTTAACTCTCAGATTCAAAGAAGTTATCCTGGTTCCAATTTAACGATCGAAAAAATTGATTATTTGTTTTCCCTCGACTTCAAATTAAGCCTAAAAACTCTTAAGCTCACTAGGGGTAAGCAAACCCTGGCGAGTGCAAAAGAAGTCCAATTAAAAGTTCCCTGGTGGCTCATTCTTCTTAATAGAGGGAATGCTGCGATTCATATTTCTGATCTCGATATCTTTGTTAGTTCAAATTCAAATGAATCCGCGGAGGTTCCGTCCCTTCAGGCAAGTGATAAAAAGCCAGTTTCGGTTGAGATTATTCTGCCTAAATACCTTCTGGATGCCTATTACACTGTGCGAGCGCAAAATATCTCGATCAAAGAAATTGATGGAGATAGAAGGTATTTCACCCTATCCAAGCTTTTAGTGAGGGAGTTTCAATACGGAAAGAATTCCGCCTTTGAACTTAATATACCCATTAGTATTTCTCACAAAAATAAGCGTTACTCATCTGAACTGTGGCTCTTTGGTGATGTGACGCCTCAACCTACGTTTTGGTCTATTAACTACAGAGGGGAATTCAAAACCAAGGAAGCCGCTGAAGGTTTTCAGTACGATGATTTGGTTATTGATGGGAAGTCGCAGTTGAACCTATCGACTGTTGACTTAACTTCGAATATCGAGTTGCTTGTGGAGAAGAAAAAAGTCGGAACAGGTATTATAAATGCCAAATCTAACCAAGTTTTGTTCCATTTGAAGTTTTCTCGCTTTCCTATGAATTTTCTAAGGTTAGTGGGAGATGAAATCAAAAATCCTTTCTGGGATAAAATTCAAGGCGTTGGAGAGGGCGAAATAAAATTCAGCAAAGTATTTTCTAGAGAAAATACATCCACGCTTTCAGCTAAGCTCCATTTTCCTGGGACTTTTGACCTTGGACCAGATCAAAAAATCCCTGGCCAATGGTTTTTAGATTTTAAAAATGAGATTTGGGAGACTTCTTTCATTTCACCAAATCAGGATTTAAAATTCTCACGCAGGGCCGTCCTTGATTTTGATAAAGGACAAGTAACTCAATATAGCCAGGAAATCGGGTTCAATGCTTGTGAACTGAAACAAGCGTTATTGTCCGTACAGACTCTTGCCGGTCTTATGGATCCAGCTCCACAACCTTACCACTCAACAGTGGTGCTTATTAAGCAATGTCTTGAGGGGGACAAAGTTTTTGATGGCTCATTTCGATTAGGCATTCTTCCCGGCCAGAAATATTATCAAGCCGAATTACAAGATAGTTTGTCAAAGATGAGTTTGAAATATTTATCAAAAGCCTCTGGTCAGGACTTAGAGATTGATTTCAAGAATTTTTCTTGGAACAACACTTATCACTTTTTAAGTCCTTTTGCGGGCGCAGCCGAAGGCGTTTTGGATGGGAAAGTCGCTGGGAAGTGGAAGTCAAATTGGAATGATGGCACATGGCTGATGAATCTCAAGGCTGATAAATTGAAAGATACAACTGGGTCATTTTTTGAATTTACTCAGAAGCTCTGGGACTATTTTACAATTGATTCTACTGAAGCCGTGAAGAGAAACTGGCAAAGTAATGTAAATAAAAATGTCGTCACCATTAATTCATTCATGCTCGATGGAACTGATCCGGCACGTATCAATGGAAGCCTAACGTCTGTTCCCAAAGGGAAATCATTTTTGACACTAACGTATCCAAAAAATAAAAAGTGGAAACCTGTAAAAAAAGAATTTTCTGAAGTTTTTTGGCAAAAGGAATCTCTATGACTGAGTCTTACCGGCCAATAATTTGGCGTGAAAATAAACTTTACCTTCTGGATCAACGTCTCCTTCCACAAGTTGAAAAATTTGTAGAAGTCACTGATCTCAAAGGTTGTGCCCTTGCCATAACTGATATGGTTGTCAGAGGTGCCCCATGCATAGGTTTCACAGCGATTTATGGTATGGCCTTGTGGGTAAGAGGTGAGTCTCAGATATCAATAGATGCGTGTCGTTCTGCTTGTGATGAAATGATTAGTGCCAGACCTACAGCAGTTAATCTTTCTTTTGAAGTGAATCGGTGCTTTGACATCATGAAAGCATCTCTCAATTTAGGGGAAAATAAAGAGATCCTTTTTCAAAAGCTGGTTGAATTTGGCGATCTACAAATTACTCAGTCTCACGATAAAAATACTCGTATGGCAAAGATTGGATTCGAGGAGTTAAGTAAAAAAATAGGCAACCGTAAGTGGAATCTCATGACCCATTGTAATACTGGCTTTCTTGCCTGTGGAAGCCTTGGGACGGCTTTAGGAGTTATATCTTATTCTCATTCCCTAAATAAAGTAGAGCATGTCTACGCGGATGAAACCAGACCATATATGCAGGGGACTAGGCTTACGGCCTTTGAATTAAGTAAAGAAAAAATACCCTATAGCATCGTTGTTGAAGGGGCTGCTTCATTTTTATTATCACAAGGAAAAGTGGATGCCATTTTCGTAGGTGCAGACAGAATTGCTGCCAACGGAGACACGGCCAACAAGGTCGGAACTTCTACCTTGGCGATTGTGGCCAAGCATTACAAAGTACCGTTCTATGTCGTTGCTCCTATAAGCTCTTTTGACCTAACAATTCCAAATGGTACCCATATTGAGATTGAGATGCGATCAATGTCAGAAGTGACGGAGCTGAAAGGCATCAGGCTTGCCCCGGAAGGAGCTCAAGCGGTCAATCCAAGTTTTGATGTCACTGATCATCAATTCATTTCGGGTATCATCTGCGAAAAAGGTTTAATTGACCCCTCCATCAAGGGGGATTTGGTAAGAGTGGTGAACTCATGAAGAAAGATTTGAGGGCTTCCATTGATATCGGTTCTAATAGCGTTCTCCTTTTGATCGCTGACGTAACAAATAATAATTTCTTAGAGATTTCTAAACAGAGTTTCATTACATCTCTGGGGAAAGAACTTGATAAAAATAAAGTTTTTCATCCGGAATCAATGGACGCAACTTATGAAGCCATTAAGTCATATGCTGAAGAGTGTGATGAACATGGAATTCCCCGTGAGAATATTATTGCAACTGCCACCGAGGCTTCACGAGTCGCTCAAAATGCCCATGATTTTTTTGAAAAAATAAAAATCGAACTCGGTGTGAATATCCAGGCTATTACGTCACAAGCAGAAGCCTATTTCTCTACCAAGGGAATCCTTTTTAATAGTTCTTTTGATTCTGAAATTATCACCATTATGGATATTGGCGGGGCTTCTACGGAATTAATAAAGGTGAATACTAAAACTTTTAACATCTTAGAAAGCATCA
Organism: Halobacteriovorax sp.; assembly: GCA_020048985.1. Taxonomy (GTDB): domain Bacteria; phylum Bdellovibrionota; class Bacteriovoracia; order Bacteriovoracales; family Bacteriovoracaceae; genus Peredibacter. The sequence continues at coordinate 27,441 of JAIFLR010000070.1, forward strand.
GTATGCCAGTTGGTGCTGTGAGGGCGTCTCAATGGTTGGCGGATGGTCTGTTTGTGCAGAATCTCCAAAAGATCTTTTTAGATTTTACTGCTGAAATTGATAAATTTCAGTCAAAAGATCTATATTGTGTGGCCGGAACTGTGACTTCTTTAGGCAATATGCATCTTCAGCATAAAGAATTTGTTGAGGATGATGTTCATGGTTTGATCTTAAAGCCTGAAGATATCGATCTTTTATTCAAAAAATACTCAGCGTATTCGCCTGAGCAATTTTTGGAGTTATTTCCTTTTCTTCAGAAGCGATCAAACAGCATCTGTGGTGGCCTTCATCTGGTTTACCATATTGTTCATAGGTTACTGGTTAAAGAGATTACCATCTCAACCTATGGTCTTCGTTATGGCACAATTCTAGAGGGTAAGATTAAGAAGGAATTTTTTCATGTCTAATTCAACTTTTTTTGCTCCTAAGACTCTTCTCTTTCGCGAGGGAGATGATGCAACTAACCTGATGATCATTAAGAGTGGGGAAGTGGTTTGTCTCAAATCCTCAAAAGAAAGACTGATTCCAGTTTTCTTGGCAAAAGGTCAGGACATAATAGGTGAAAGCGCCATGCTTTCTGGGGCTCCATACACCTACTCGGCGATCGCTTTATCACCTGAGTGGATTACAGACTTAACGACGACGATGGTTTCAAGATTTCAGAGTACTGCGAGTTTAGTTGCGGAAAATAGGGTACTTCATCCATCAATCTTAAGTGAAGAGGAGTTTACCCCTTCACTTGAGATCGAATACAAAAAAATATTATCTCAGTAAAATTGAATTGTGCGGTTCCGGTGAAGGCTTTTTGCGAGCTCAAGAATTTTGAGTTGTGCACGAAAGCACTCAGTGCGGTTACCAGTAAGATCTTTTTGCAAGATCTCAAAAGCTTTTAAGGCCATATCACGAGAGATGAGCGAAAGGGCACGACGCTGATTTTTAACGTGAACCAGACTTAGTGCGAGTCCAAGAATCGCCGGCTTAACCTGAGACACTACCGTCTTTAGACACTCGTCATCTAAATCCCAAATACTTTCGAACGAGAGACAAGATTCTGTTAGCTCTTTGGCCAAGGTCGGATTTCTCAACCTTAAATTTTTTAGCAATTTAGCTTTGTCAGACGCATCCATTTTTTGCAAAAGCTCAATGACTTGATTTTTGCCGTTAATGAAAACTCCACCATTTTCCGCATTGTTCTGACTCATCTATTCTCCTTCCTGGATTGATGACGGGTTAAGCTTCGAGCTTCGCTTTTTCTTCTTCAAATTTCAGTCGTGCTTTTTCAAGATATTCTTGGTGCTTAGCTTCCTGCTTTGCAATCTGCTGTTCATTATTCATTTGATTTTCGGAGAGTCTGTCCGTTTGATTCGCCTTAAGATCCGTAAGAAGTTTGTCGTACCTCTTATTTTCCTCGTTAATCTTTTTATCCCAAGAGTTACGAAGCTTAGTCAGCTTTGTTTCGTTCTCTGATTTAACTTGCGAGAATTGAACGTCATAGTCTTTCTTAAGCTTATTAACTTCTTTGACGTTAGTTTCTTGTACAGTCTTGATGTCATTTTCCAGTTTATCTCCCATCTTCCTCATCTCAAAAGTTTCCCTCTTATTGATGGCTTCTTTTGCATGATTCATGCGGGTAGTTGATGATATATCGGACATGGCCCAAATCCTTTGATGAAAGCTAATGCCTTTCATGGCATTATTAATTATGATACTAAGTTAAAGATGTTCCTCACAAGGCAGGCAAAAAATGATGGGTCAAGGACGAGTCTTCATTGTTAATGGTAAACGAACTCCATTTGGAAAGTTTGGTGGAAGCTTGGGTGGGATTACGCCCGTAGATTTAGCTGTTTATGCCGCTAAAGCGCTGCTGGCAGAGACTAAAATTGATCCAGAGACACTTGATCAGGTAATATTTGCCAACGTTATTCCCTCAACTCCCGATACATTATATGCCGGTAGGCACTTGGCCTTGAAGGCTGGTCTTAAAATAACTACCCCAGGGATGGTTATTAATCGCCTCTGCGGCTCAGGTATTCAGTCTATTGTGGATGCTACTCGTTTAATTAGATGTAAAGAGGCCCAGGCGCTTTTAGTCGCCGGTGCCGAGAACATGTCGATGGTGCCCCATCTTGTTTATGGTAGCCGTTTTGGAACTAAGTATGGCGCTCTTAAAACCCAGGATCTTCTACTCGATACCCTTACAGATCTCCACGTACAAACTCCCATGGGAATTACCGCTGAAAATCTGGCAGTCGAATATAATGTTACTAAAGCTGACTCTGATGAATATTCTTACCATTCCCACCTCAAAGCACTTAAGGCGTATGAGGCCAACCTCATTCAGCCAGAAATAGTGGCGATTAAGCATGAGCGCGTTGACTGTTCTCGAGACGAACATTTAAGAGAGGACGTCTCTTTAGAACAAATGCAAAAACTCAAACCAACATTTAAAAAAGATGGAACGGTTACGGCGGGATCGGCTTCAGGAATAGTAGATGGAGCTTGTGCCATGATTATTGCCAGTGAAGAATATGTTCAAAAACACAACCTCAAACCCATTGCTGAAGTGATTGATGGACAAGTTGTGGGAGTGGAACCCACCAAGATGGGTATTGGGCCAGTCCCAGCTATCCAGCAACTCTTGGCGAGACAGAAAAAAAATATACAAGACATTGATCTCTTCGAAATCAATGAAGCTTTTGCTTCACAAGTGATCAGTTGTCAGCGCGCCTTGGATTTTCCTATGGAAAAACTTAATATTTGGGGTGGAGCAGTTGCTCTCGGACATCCTCTTGGAGCAACCGGTATTAAAATTTCGCTCACACTTGCTCGTCAGATGCAGCATCTTAAAAAAGACTGGGGTATTTCGAGTGCCTGCATTGGTGGCGGACAAGGGATTGCACTTTTATTAAAGAGAGTATGATTTTAAATAAAGTTGATTTTGAGCAATTTAAGACCTGGCTTGATCTGGATATCAACTCGATAGCCTGGGAAGGTCGTTACGCCGATTCTTTTAGTGGATTTTGGGATTCATTTTTTAAAGATCAGATTGAACCAAAAGAGTTGGGAGAGCGTTTTAGCTATGCCAAAAAAATAGCTAAATCCGGCCCCCTCATCTCATGGCTGACATGGCTATTTGAAAAATTTATTACGTACTCATTTATCCATAATGACTTCTCCATCCGAGAAATCTCGCTTCTATATGATCTTCCTGAAAGATACATCGCAACGATTATCAGAGATCACATGATCAAGGTGTATCCAATTTACGAAGATTTAATTAATGAGAAATTCCAAATCTCAAATGTGAGCTCAGAGAATTTGTTCATAACTTTTAAAGATATTGAACAAATTATGGGACAGGAAGCTAGAGTCAAGGGGACTTTTGAGGACGATATCCTGGCCCATATGGAAGTGACTCTTTATCCCGATTGGCCAAACTTGGTGAAAGAATTACGTAAAGACATTCTCCTGCTTAAAGTTGATTTTGGAAATTTGCAAAAACGAACAGCTTTTAAAAAACAAATCAAATTCCTGCAAGAAGTAATTTTCCTCCTTCTTGTCTTGAGTCTTTTGGTTTTTGCTCTAAAAAATGCCAACAAGTGGTATGAAGATTACCTAGTGAATAAAATTACACTGTTTGAGCCAAACTTCTTCTGGCTCGATAAAACTCTCAGTTATCAGGAACAAGACTTACTGGCCAGGCAGTCGATTGATCTCTCAAACAAAGAACTGGATGAACTTGAGAAAATTGAAGCCCAGCAGGTTTTCTCTGATGATAAACTTGCTTCCCGTTATGACCCTGAATCAGATGTGACTGTCTTGGATTCAGTAGAGGACGTACCTAAAACCTTCGGCGAAGCAGAAACCGAGCAATCGGCTTACGAAGAAAATAAAAAGGGTGGTTACCGAGATAGTTCGTACTCTTCCAGCAATAAAAAAGCCTACCGAATTATGATGGCTTCAGTTGAGCCAACGACCATCAAATCCAAGATTCTGCCTTTGATAAAACGCTATGGTATCGCCCAGATTGATAATGTGAAGCCAGGAACACAAATTCCCGGAGGCCTTTATTTCAATTTAAATGTTCCGTCTAAGAATCTGAAAGATTTTATGACCAAGGTTTCGACCTTTGCTGAAGCTACAATCTTTGAGAGCCGCTCAGAAGGCGGGGATTTGGCGGGAAAAAATCGCGTTTTTATTTGGGTTAAGGGGATCTAAGGGGCTTTCCCTAAAATGCTATCTATGATTCCACCACCCGAGATTGAAATATCATCCAGTTTTGAGCCATTCTTTTTTGCATCTTCTTTTATTCCTGAGAAGAGAGTTGCATCGTAAGAATTTCCCATTCCTTCTAATTCTTTATTCAATCCTGTTACGTTTCGGCCGACCTTGTTTCCGTCCTTATCACTTAAATCTAGCTGACTGGTAATGATGTTATTGAACATAACCAGCTGGGCAAGGCGAGCGCGTTCTTCTTTGGTGTCTTGGATGTTTTGAACTTTGAGATCTTTTTTATCATCATCACA
>JAIFLR010000100.1 GCA_020048985.1 Halobacteriovorax sp.
AGCTGGAAAATCGAATTCCCTGAATACTTCACAGTCTCTTGTCCCTTTTATCACCTGACTCCAAAAAAATGGATGAGACGATTAGATTTTTCTTATCAGTCGATTTCTGGCAAAGAAATTCCCATGACTGTTTATTCTCCATGGAAGAGACGCACGAAGAGATTTAAGCCTGAAGCTCTGCGTGTAATTAAAGAACTTGAAGCGGACTACGGTCCTTGGGCCCATGATAGTTTTGTTGCCTACGGAACAATGATCGGGACTGGCGGAATGGAGCATTCAGGTGCTACCGCAACTTCGTTCGGGGCCCTTGATCATGAAATGCTTCACTCTTATTTTGCTAAAGGTATAATGCCGGCCAATGGAAACTCTGGCTGGATTGATGAAGCCATTGCTAGCTGGCGTGATAAAGGTTACCAGAGAAATCCGACTCCGGGATTTGGCGGAAGTGATCTTGGTGGTCAGTCTGTTTACAAGAGAAACACGGATAAGCGCGCTTATGCTTTAGGTGCAGCTTTTATGGCCTATTTAGATTACCGCCTTCAGGATATGGGTGGTCTTAAGGCCTTCCTTAAAGGCTACTTCCAGACTTATAAACATCAGGTAATTACTGAGCAGCACTTTAAAAACAACCTAGAGTTTTTCTCGGGACTTAATTTAGATCAGGACTTCGATACCTATATTTGGGGAACCAACTCTGAGACGGAGCACTTGCATGAGGCCAATCCTCATCACAATAGCCTCTCGGCGGATCAGCTAAAATCACTTCTATAATCCGACCTTGGCGATTGAGAAAACTTGCCAACTTCGTGACTTTAAAAGCAAGGGACCAGTAAGGTCCCTTCTTTTTTTATGCCGGGGTGACCACATTTTGGTCACCACCTGTGATATGTTCAAGACCCCTGTAGAAGTGACCCGTTTTCCCGCATAATCCAGGGATATGTTTAAGCTGCTTTGGCCTATTCTTTTACTCCTCTCCCAGGTTACCCTGGCCCAGGACCTCTCGCGAGATCTCGAATTCGTTGAGACCCAGAACACCCAGGCCAACCCCTTTAATATTCCTCTCTACGTTGATTTGGAAGGCAATCTAAGCCTTATTTCTAGAGATGCCGGCGCTTCCATGAGTGTGGGTCCCCTTGGGCATATTGCCTATAAGACCACGACCTCGAATTACATTAAACCTGTCCAGAGAAGTGAGTTTTCTTTTTCTGAACAAAAGTCTGATATCGGATGGATCGAAGTGAAGCGCAAACGTTGGGAAATCGGACTTGGAATTGGTGCTTCTTTTGCCTCAAATTTTATTGCTGTAGGATTGGTTCCTTACAAAGGTGCCCGTCAGGTCATGGTTCGATTGAAAAAATCAGAAGATGAAAAAACACCCAATCCAAAACTACCTGACGATTTAAAAGAAATCTCGACATGGTCAGTAGGGGATCGCGGTTCGTTTCAGCGCTACGGTGGAGTTCAAGTTTCAGTTGGTGCTAGATTTATGGCCGTCAATATTCTTACCGCTGGAATTACTCTTCAGAATTTATTCAGCGTTGTAGTTAAAAAGATTTCAGACCGAAAAATTCTCCTCTCTATTGCGGAGGAAGATTTAAAGAAACGCCGACTGCAAACTGGTGTGGCCATCGCCAATGCCAAGCTTCATTTCTTTAATGGTAAGAGACTGACTACTCATTTCACATTAGATCTGGAAGATCCAGCTCATCACAATCTTTACCGCCTGGCCCTTAAAGGAAAACTTAATATCCTTCAGGAGAAGCTGCCTCAAGAATCACAAAAAACAGAATGGAAGGGGACGGAAAGAATTGGCTATATTGGAATACCTGGAGTGGCAGGAAAACATACGACCCGCTCAGAATATGAAATGGATTTTGATGGCGAAGAAGAAGTCATTGATATCAAATCTCGCAAGAGCTCGGGCTGGCTGGTGCCACTGAGAAACCATAACCGTTTGGTTTACCAGAGTGAATCAGAAATTACCTTGTTCTGGTTCTCAGAAATGAATAAGGCCAATGAGGATGTTCTCTCTAGAAGATTTCTGATTCCAGGGAAAATCATGGGGGCCAAGGGCTTTGATAGTGTTATCCCAGAGGGTACCAAAATTGGCTCAACCTTGTCTCAGATGGGAATGAGTTTTACTCGCAAGGAACTAGAGGCCGTGACTCCGGACATGCTGGAAGAAATATTGTCTCACTTTAAAACTCGCTGTGAAGAGATGAGTCTTGAGTGTGCAGGTGCTAAAAAGTTCAAAAAGATTGCCAAGGACTTAAGAGGTTATCAGGATAAAAAATGGGAAGAAGTGCGGGATAAACTAGGTTTTCTGATGATTGATGAACCAGCGCTGATTCATTCATACATTAAAACAATTAAGGCCAAGAAAAAAGTCTACTTTAAGTTTTTGAACGAAACGTACCAATCGATGGAAGGAGCGGCACCAATTGAGATTTAATTTTCTCAAGGTCCACGTCTTTCATATCAATACATAGATGAATAAAATCTTGTCCTGTTGATTCCTCCCTGACCGGTCCAATCTTGCAGATGACTTTATGAATGCTTTTGTTTTGCGGCAGGAAAGTGAAGGAGAGTCGCTCGATCTCTCTCTCCGAAGCGGCCAGGACAATGAGTCTCATGAGGAATGTTCCGAGTCCCATTCCCTGATAATCATCGATGATGGTGATTGCAATTTCTGCCTCCACCGGGTCCAAAGTCGATCTCACCATACGGGCAATCGCCACACCTCTTTGGGGCCGCTCGCGCTCCTCGATCCCAATGGCATAATGATTCCAGCCATCAAGATTGGTGAAGTACTCAAGTTCACCGGGGGAGAATTCGTGTTTCCCCCCCATGAATCTATTTCTGATTGTTTCTGCCGATAGATCCCGAATGCCTCGAGAGATCTGATCTTTGTTAGAAGTGAGCACTGGCCCGATTCTTAGTTTGAATTGGCCGGCCCAATCAAAGTCATGCCTAAAAATGGAATTAAAAAAAAGTTCCGATTTAATTATTTCTTCTCCGCCCAAAGCTTCTTGGCCTTTTGCAATTTTTCATAACTTGTAATCAGCTTATGGTGCATTTCAAATCCTTTAAGATTCAAATCAGACTCATGCAAACCATCAAACTTCTCATGGCCATTGATCAATTTCTGCGCCTTATCGAGCAAATCTTTTCCATACATGAGTTCAGCAGTTGTAATGAAGTCTTTTTCATTAAGAGTGTCATCCATTTCAATTTGTAAAAGTGTATTCAGGCAGAGGTAGAGGAGCTTTCTTTCTTTCTCAAGTGGGGCAAAGTGCAAACACCACTCTGTGCCGGCCTTGGCCAACTCGAAGTTTTTGGCGGCAAAAGCGACCATGGCCTTGAATTCACCAATCCGAAGACCTGCCCAGTAAGTTCCAGCATCAGGTATGATACCGATGGCATGGGCCACTAAAAGCATGTCATCAAAGCCTTTATCTTCAAGCTTATTATGAAGTTCCATCAATTCTTCGGCCGACAATTCATGGGCACCAAGGATTTGTGCTCTGACGTCGTAGCCCGCATTATTATTATCCCAGGCCAGATCCTCTGGCGGATAAATTTCAGACATTCCTGGCACATGAATTCTGCACCCGTAAACGCCGAGATGGTCAAAGTCCATCACGTAGACGTCTTTCTCAATTTTCTTAAAAATATCGATCAGAGCGTTGTATTCACCCTGAGTGGTCTTGTCTCCAAAGTTCCAGTCGGCAAATTCATAGTCAGCTGTCTCTTTGAAAAAGTTCCAGTGAATAAGTCCGTTTGAATCAATAAAATGGGCCTCAAGATTTAAATTATCTTTCACGTCTTCAAGTTCAAATGTTGGAGGAGAGAAAACATTTAATTGATCCAGGCGGCGACCCTGAAGTAGTTCAGTAAGCGTTCTCTCTAGAGCAACCTGAAATTTAGGGTGAGCACCAAAAGAAGCAAAAGCAGTTCCTTCGGAAGGATTGAGCAGAGTCACGTTGATCACCGGAAACTTTCCACCAAGAGAAGCATCTTTGCAGATGATCGGATAGCCATTAGCTTCAAGTTCAGCAATTGCCTCAACTACTTTAGGATAACGGTTCAGCACTTCCTGAGGAATATTAGGAAGAGATATCCCTTCAGCGAGAATTTGATTTTTAACCGAGCGCTCGAAAACTTCCGAGAGAGCTTGCACTCTTGCTTCAGTCATCGTGTTACCGGCCGACATCCCGTTAGAGACGTAGAGGTTTCCAATTATATTCATTGGAATAAAAGTCGTCTGATTATTTATGACGTTAGTATAAGGAAGAGCACAGATTCCGCGCTCAGCATTCCCTGAATTGGTATCAACTAATTGGGCCGGAGTGAGTTCGCGAGCAGGATCATACAATTCCCATAAAGCTTCGTTGAGTAATCCCTCAGGCATTGTTTCGTTTTTAAAGGCAAACCATTTTTCATTAGGGTAGTGGACAAATTCTGAATTCGCGATGGTTTCACCCAGATGAAAGTCAGCGAAGAAGTAGTTACAGTTTAATCTTTCAAAAAACTCCCCTAAGGCAGAAGCCAGAGCTGCATCCTTGGTTAAGCCTTTTCCATTTGTAAAAAGGTAGGGACAAAAACGATCGCGTATATGAACTGACCAGACATTTGGAACCGGATTTAGCCAAGAAGCTTCCTCAACATCAAAACCCCAGTCCAAGAGCTTATTTTTTAACCGTGAAATAGTGTCTTCCAAAGGAGCATCTTTACCTACGATCATTGTTTTTTGTGTCATTCAGAGTTCCTTTGTAGTCTTTAATACGCCGGGTTATATCTCATAATTAGCAGGGAAGGACAAGATTTTGCCCCTAGAAATCAACTTAGACCGACTATATAATTTAAGCTCAAGGAGTATTTATGGGCAAAAGACTTTATGTTGGTAATTTATCGTATTCTCTAAAAGCCGCTGAGTTGGAAGAAATTTTTAAAACAGCGGGTGAGGTCGTTAATGTAAAGGTTGTCATGGACCAGGAAACGGGCCGTTCCAAAGGTTTTGCTTTCGTGGAAATGGCGACTGATGAACAGGGAACTCGTGCGATTGAAACACTTAATGGGAAAGATCTAGGTGGTCGCGCTCTTAAAGTGACTGAGGCCAATCCTCGTCCAGAGCGCTCTACAGGCGGAGCACGCCCTCCCGGTGGCTCAGGTGGAGCTAAAGGAAGTTTTAGTCGTGGGGGAAGCGCATCTCGTAACGGTGGAACAAACTGGTAAATCATGAAATTACACTTAGCTCTCTCTTTTTTACTTTTCTCTCTCACTCTTCAGGCCGCCTCCAAGGCCCAGAAGGGTTGCTCCTTTATCAGACATCACCACGTTGAGGTGGAAGGAAAAGCGATTCCTAAGGAACTAAGAAATAAAATTTTGAACGATTTTAATCCCGACAAGGTAGTGGTGCAAAAAACCAATACAGAAATGAACATTAAGCTTTGCGCCAGTTTTAGACCATTTAGTCACCTCAAGGATGTCTCCCTTTCAAGACAGTCGAGCGAAGAACATCTCATTTCCAAGGTGACTTTAACCCCGGACGAAAAAGGTTTCTGGGTGATGAAAGTAGAAAATCTGATGCGTAAAAACGAAAAAGAAACGACACCCGTAACATCTGTCCAGACCTACGTTTCTGCTAAATCAATAGACGACATTAAGGACGTGGAAGTCGTTGAATGGGTTTCGTCCAAGCTTTTGGTGCTGACAAATCAGTAAAATACCAAATTAATGCTCTTCAGCATGGTTGCGAAATCTTGACGCTTCAGTGTAGAATACAGAAATTACAATTTAAATATCTGTTGGAGTTTCCATTATGGCCGATCATTCTCACGGTGCTCATCACTCCCATAACCCACTAATTGGTGGGGTGGATCCTCAATTTGCCAAAGCTACACCTGGTAAAATCGGAATGTGGATTTTCCTCGTTACGGATGCCATGTCTTTTTCAGGCTTCCTTATTGCTTATGCTGTTTTGCGCTCAAAACTTGAGTGGCCTCATCCTGCTGACTATTTGGGGATTACGCTTTCAGGGATTGCCACTTTTCTCCTTATTTGTTCTTCGGTCTCTATGGTTCTCTCCATCGACGCTTGTAAAGCTCGTGACCGCAAGAACATGCTTAATTGGCTACTGGTTACAATCATTGGTGGCGCAATTTTCTTGGGCATCCAGGCTTACGAGTACACTCACTTAGTTCACCAGGGAATTAAGCTCGCTTCTTTTGCTCATGGACCTAGCTTATTTGGTTCTACTTTTTACCTCATCACAGGATTTCACGGGCTTCACGTGGCCACTGGTGTTGGTTATTTAATCTGTGAATATATTAATGCTCGTAAAGGTCACTACGATAACGGCGACTACAATCGTCTTGAGATCCTGGGACTGTTTTGGCACTTCGTGGATCTAGTTTGGATTCTCGTGTTCACATTCATCTATCTTTTATAATGAGAAGATTGAGTTTTGCTTTAATTAGTTTATTTTTTGTAACGGACCTTCTCGCTTGTCCCTACTGCGTAGGCAGTAGTCAGGGCGGGAAGGATTCCAATACCACTTTGGTTCTTGGTCTTTTTATCCTCGCGATTTATATCCCGTACTTCATTATTTTTCGGATGATTAAAAAGCACCGTGCCCTTAAAGAGGCCCATGCAAATTCAGGATCTACCGACTCTTAATGCTAGTTTGAATGCGGTTTCTACGCTTCTTTTACTTACTGGTTTTATCGCCATTAAGAACGGGAAAAAAGAACTTCATAAAAAATTAATGATTTCCGCACTGGTAGTGTCGGCAGCCTTTCTCACGAGCTATTTAATTTATCATTTTCATGTTCCTTCAAAAAAATTCCCTGATTTGGGTTGGATTAAGATCGTCTATTTTTTGATTCTTTTCCCGCATATCATTCTTGCTGTTGTCATGGTACCCATGATTCTCAAGACGTTTTGGCACGCCTTCAGAGGTGAGTGGGAGAAGCATAAAAAAATTGCTCGCATTACTTTCCCTATCTGGATGTATGTCTCAGTAACAGGCGTCGTTGTTTATTTCATGCTCTATCATTGGTTTGTATGAACTTCATTTTCTGGCCTCTCTATCTGGGGACAATTGTCCTTTTGATGGTAGGTGCTCAACTTCAAGTCTTAAAATCGGCGCTGGTCTGTCCTGACTGGCCACTGTGTTTTGGTGAATTTCTTCCTCTTTATATGACACCCGCCTTTTACGAATCCCTTCATCGGTTCATGGCCGGGTTAGTGGGGATTTTTAGTATTGTCTGGGCATTTGGGCGTTGGAAGGATTTTCGATATAAATCTCTGCTGCCCTTATTCTTAATCATCCTGCAATCCCGGCTTGGACTTGCTACTTTTATGTATCAGGGGCCGACGATTACAACTATTGTGCATTTGGTTTTTTCGCTCCTTTTCC
>JAIFLR010000133.1 GCA_020048985.1 Halobacteriovorax sp.
ATAATTTATTCATTTTTCCTACTTATTCGTCACAATAGAGATGGTGGTTCCAGCGGAAGCCGGCCATAAAAGCGGTGTATCCTACAGCAACGTTTCCACTTGCGAGCTCGCCTTCATCTTTTGATGAGTCCACAATTCCATATATCTTTTCATTTTCGTTGGTGTCATTGCCTGCAGGCTGCAAATCAAATTCTCCGAAGGCGCCACCTGGACGAACTGTGCCTGAAGCGCAGTAGCTCTTTCCTAGAAGTGAAATCTTTTGAGTCACAGCACTTGTGATGAGGGGTTCACCGGTCTGCATGTTAAAGTCGCCGTCAACAAGTCCGCCACCAGGCTGGTCAGTGCCTCTGCCTTCATTCGAAACAAAACGGTTGAAATAAACCATTAAGTTAGTACCCTCAGGAAGCTCACAAGTGAAACTTGTTCCAGTTCCATTATCTTTCCCAGAGCCCGAGCAGCATTTCGATTTTGAGTTGGTTTTTTTACCAAGCGGCGTACAGCATTTAAAATCATTTTCAGAGAAGACTGGTTCATGATTAAGACCGTACATGTTGGTGTAGCGACTTGTAACAGTCGTTCCGAGGGCCGAGTCGTAATAAGATTTGTAGAACGAGTAACTGTTGTCATTGTTAAAATCAGAAATCATCATATCAGACACGCCAGTCTTTTTAAATATTCCTGGAACAAGGCGATTGGCATTGTCGTTACAGGTGAGTGGTGCGTATGTTATTTGTGGGATACCAGTAAGTTCTAGCTTCCCAAGTCGTTTAAGGTAATGAGTATTAGTTCCAGCCTTTTGACGATTGACAACACCCCAGCCAGCAGTCGAAGCATTGATAATTTTCGCGCCTATTTTTAATGTGTTGGCGACACCACCACCGAAGGCGTGTGAGAATTCAGGAACAATTGTAAGAATGCGGGTTTGATTATTATAAGTATAACAACAACCAGATCCTGATAAATTGTTACACAGACCGCCTGCTCCTGGAGTGTCGATCGAGGTTGGGGTAATACCCGTAAACTCAGCAGCTGGTCGTTTTTCACAAACGATGGATGAGCCTTCAGATGCAGTGTTATAGAGGAGAACTCTGGTTGTTCCTGTTCCCCAGGTTGTACCAATAGCGAGTAAAGATTCCGGGATATCAAAAGATGTTCTCGTGATATAACTTGGGATTTTAATTTGGATATTTCTTCTGGCCGCAGTGTCCGACTTGTCGATGATGATCGCTGGATTCCCGTCTGCACTTCGAGGGTAGAAATAATAATCTTTATAATTCGTAAAAACGATTCCAAATGTTTTAAAATGGGCCCCTTCATTTGGCGCCGCAGGCAGACCTGCATAGGTGTCTACACTTGGACCAACATCCAATGGAGAGTTAGCTATAGTAAATTGGGCGCAACTTCCTTTGGTTCCTGAAGTGTCTTTACAATAGTCTCCAAGGTCTTGGTTTGAAAGCGTGATGGCGTCCGCGGCCCCAGCAGTTCCACCAGCAGTTGGAAATCCATATTGGTCTTTGACGTCACCAGGAGTTGTGAGCATAACAGAGCGAGAATTGATACAAGCAAAATTTGAGACATCCATATATACGCGGTCTCTGCGAGTCCAATCATTTCCGCCGTCAGAAAATTTTCTGATCCATCCGCCACCGCAGCAGCCCTCAGAGTTTGCTTCGCCTAAAGTCTTCCACTGATAAGGCGTCATGACGTTAGCACCTTGAATGGTACTTAGATCTGTAGGTGTGGAAGTACTGCGATCTTGGAAGGCACTTAGAATAGGTCTGTCAGTTGTTCCAAGATTTTCAACTGTCGCAAGTCTTGAATAACGATATTTATCATTAGGGGCCGTTCCCGGAGCGAGCGCCATTTTTAGCCCGTAAGAGATAGGATCATAACTATCATTGGCGGTACTTGTATCATCGTTGGTTGTGTAAACTGGTTGTAATTTACGAGGGATGTAGCTGGTGTAGGTGGTGAGGTCACTGCCCACTTCACGGCAGCAGCGGTTTTTGTTCATTTCAAATGCTTTGAAAGCAACTGAATCAAGTGGGGATGGTTTAGGGTCTGCCTGACCGCAAACGAGATATTCATTCGAATATTTCTTTTCTGCTTCATTACCAAAATAGGCGAGACTGAAATTTTCAGTTTGGTCAGCGTGCATTTTATTTGGACCGCAATCAAGATCCGTGTGACAAACCTGCCCAGCACGTCTGAGACATGCATCACGTGCAAATGATGGTTCAACAACTGTTTGAGCACTCAGTGTTTTTGATTCTATGTTTCTGAAAGGGGAGCTTGAAGAGAGGGCATCAGCGCTGGAATTTAAGTTCGATCCAACAAGCAGGGAATCAAGACCACATGAGTTTTGATTTCGTGCTCTGAGCTGGTAATTCACTGTCGAGTAAGTGGATGATAAAAATTCGTAGTCTCCAGTGCTATTAATGACAGGACAAGAGGAGTAACGATAGTTTGTGAACAGCCCTGAATTACAGGCCCCAATTTGACTTATAAAATCGGTTCTACCAAAGGCATCGGCAGCTTTATGTTGTTCATAGGGACTGAATAAGGTGGCCTGAGTTGCGAGGTCAGGCAGGGCCTTCCCTGGAAGACAAATTCCGGTGTTTGAAGTTGCACTTGATTCGTACTGCAACATATTTTGAGTCAAATTTGTTTTTACTTCTGCGGGCAATGTCGTAGTGAGACTTGAAGCTACGTAACTTAAAGGTCGTCCGAGGACGTTCGCGTCTTTCCCGTAATAGTGATTGCGAGTAACCGGTATGTCTTCGAGATTCGAGGCATAACGGGATACTTTTGAATTAAATACTGGTCCACCTGTATTGACGTTGGCGCAGTAGAAGTTTGGAGCACAGGTAAGTGTTTTGCGTTTGTTCAGATCAGCGATGCCTGTAGGATTTGGAATACATAATGATCCAGCACCGCGGTACACGCAACGTTTAGTAGAAGAAGAAGGGAAACGTTTCTGATTTAAAACTTGGTCAATGGTAAAAATATCGGCCAGGCCGGCCTTTTCTTTCGCATCAACATCAAATTGTGGCCACTGTGTTTTCAAATCCTGAACATTGGCACACATGTACTCCCAACCAAGCTTCGTCACACAATCTGTATCGGTGCTACACATGTGATTGGCCTGACAGTTTCCTGCCTCATTCTGGTAAGGGTGAGACAAATGAAGGCTTGGGTCATAATCAAGCTGGGCCGCTTGAGACACTCCATCATAGGCCTGAACGTTTACGACTTGCAAAGTTGGGGAGGCAAGGTCAGCGAAAGGAGCATTGATGGCGAGGAAAAGTTTCTTCGAAGTTGAACGGACAATTCGTCCTTTACCAACTGCAAACCATGAAACCCCGTCAAATGATCCAATTAAAGCACCTTTATTAAATCCGAACCAGTCACGCTGATAACCATTGGCAAAAAGAGCGGCCTGAGTTTTTAAACGGGCCAGACGTTGAGTTTGCGTAGACCCATAAGGGTAATGAGTGAAAGGGATCATCGTTGGTGGAATCCAACAGGCACGGCCAAAGATAGTATCTTCGTAGTTACCACCTGTGGAGTTGTAATCATAGAAGTCTCTTGATGTTGAGTGCCCTACGGCCTGAAGTCCTGTGCCGTAGCCAGTGGTTGGATAAGCACTAAACGAATTGAACCACGAATCCTTGTTACAAGTTGGACAAGGGCTATAGAAACCAGAGGTGGTCGAAAGCTGGTAAACCTGATCAAGTTCAACGGCAATTGTTTTAGCTGGAATGGCCTTATCAAGAGTTACATTCATTTGACCAAGAATCGAATTCATTCCGAATTGTTCCTGAGAAGGTAGAATTTTTCCTTCATCTTGGTACTCGAAGAAGTCACCTTCTTGATTGTCGCCAGTGGCGCAGGTCGCAGTACTTCCAAACTCATCTCCGCAAGTACGGAAGTAGCGGTGGGGAGCTGAGCGGGAATTGATAGATACCGTTTGCTGGGACGGAATCTGCGGCTCACCTGTTGGTGGAGTGTAACAATCAATTCGGTTTGGAAGACCAGAGCTTTCAAAAAAGTTGACTGAATATTCATAGGCCGGGCAATAAGTAATCATGTCCGCTAAAGTGGTTTTGGCACATCCGCAGTTTTGGTAGAGACGTTCCACCACTTTTTTGTAGTACATGTTTGATGTCGTGTCTTCACTATTTCGGCACTCAATATCCACCGGATATAGGGTCAGGGGGGAGTTGACCACATCTGGTATATCTAATTCATCAAGGAAGAAATCTGTACCATTGAGAACGTCCTGGTGAAACGATTCGCCAGTTCTGTTGTCATACATATGCTGAATACAAAAATAATCTTTTTTAAGCTGAGTTAAACCCTGAGTGTAACTGCCACCACTGCTTCCACCTGTTGTGCTTGGCACAGAAGAGCCGCAAATATAGTAGAGGTGAGGGTAATTGAGGTAGGCCAGAGGATTATTGAGTCTCTCTTGTTCTGCGGATAAAAGCTCCGAACTATACTGTGTCGAGGCAGATGGGCGGACAGCTCCATCGGTTATACACTGATTATCCAAGCAGCAGTCAAATCCACTGGCGACACAAGCCGTTTGAGAGCATGTTCCAGTGTTGGTATTGGAATTATTGTTTGGGTCCACTGAAAGGCTAAGTGTTCTTATGTCAATTTTGGCCAGGGGTACTTCATAGAGTGTGGTCAGACCTTTCTGGACGATAAAAACTTTACTGGCGGTTAAGATCGTCGTACACAGCGGGCACAATAATGAAGGATTAAAAGTAGTTCTGGTAGAAGCAGTTGGTGTCGGGTCTGTTACGTAGGCACCGCTGGCATTAATGGTTTGAATACCAATTGGGGAAGAAGAATTCACGACACAAGATGAACTTGAATTTGTCAGGTCGTTGAAATCCACGCGAAAAATCTTAACCGTTCTTTTAGCGGTAAAATCATAATAAGAAGTAGGGACAATTCTGGTGCGCAACTCATGAGTCAGTCCGGAAATAGAGTAACGACTGACTAAACAGTAATCTTCAGAAAAAGTTCCAGAAGTATTGAGGTAGGTTTCAATATTTTTACCTACGATGTAGGAGTTATTGAGATTTGAAACATTGATCGTAATGAGTTTGGATAATGTGCCTAGAAAATTCCATTGAGTCGGGGCTTCAGGGATAGTTGAACTGCCGTTTACGCTTCCACCAGTTGTGTTTGTCGAAGTTCCATCTGTTGCCAAATCACCTTTACTAACCTGACCTGCAGGCATGCAAGAGACTAGTAAGAATAATAACAGTAAGTACCTGACATCCATGTGCTTGGTTTCCCCCTTACTATTTTCGGATTTTCGAGCGGTTATCTTTATTTTAACCGATACAAGGAAATAAATGCCGATGTCTCGTAAGCAACAAGTAAGCTCTTGAATTAATAGTAGATTTTACCACTCTTAAGATCAAGCAGGGAAATGGGGCCGCCAAAAATAATTGCCGTTTACCAGCCTACGGGGGAATTGAAATGGCTTGAGCCACCAAAATCATAGGCCGATGAAGTCCCAAGATTAGAACTTACAGACGAGTAGGGTCTGAGACCTTGGGTTGGATAGTAATTTCCAAACCCACTTGAGAGGTAGGGATCCATGATTTGGCTAGAAATGTCTTTTGGTTGAGCAATAGGCTGAACGTATGGGAAAACTGGGCCGTAAGGATTCATTTGCTGAACAGGGGGCGCCAAATAACCGGCAATAGAATTAAGAATAGAGCTCCCTAGGTCAACTAGCGCTTGGCCCATAGGATTCCCACTGCTGTCAGGCGTGACTGGGGCTTCGTAGGTGTCATCGTTAGATTTTTTCTTCGATGTATTACCTTCTTCTGATAATTTACACAGATCTATTTTAAAAGAAACTTTGACTTGGCTGTCTAGGCATAGTCCGTCGATGACGGTGTCTGCTGCAGGTTTTTCAAAAACATAAATAATGTCTTTAGCCTCTTTGGAGAGGACGATAGCTTCCCTTGAAATATTTCCTATATCAGCGTAACAAGGCGTGATGTTAGATTCATCCTCACTCATGCATTCGCTTGAATGAAGTTTTTCCAGAGCAAAATTTCTGAAGGTAATCAAGGCAGCGTTCTCTTGAAGATGTTTCGCCTTAAGTGTATTAAGGACATTGGCCTTATCAGATAGGGCCACTAGCTGTGCAGGAATAGTCTTGTCATCTTCCGCACATTTAGCAGGGTATACGAGATTTTGATCAGGAACACACTCTATTAGCATTTTATTAAGTTTATCAATGTGTTTTTGGCCATGACTAAACTCAGCGATAAGATCTTGAACGGCCCTTTTTTCATGTTCTAGAAGTTTTGAATCTTCCTTACCAAGAGGCTTTAAACAATCTTCAATACTACCTTTAAGTTCCCGGGCGTTGGAACAAACCTCAGCAACTTCGGCCGGTAGGTGTTCACCATACTGATTCAATACTAAAGAGAGCTTACTTTTCATCTCCCATTCCTGGCGCTTTTTCAAATCGTTTAATACTGAAGTGAAGCGAACTGGAGTCGCCTGCGCATGGACTAATCCCTCGGACTCTTTGATCTTTTTCACTGAATCTTTAAGGTTTTTTAAAAAATCAAAACCTTTATCATTTGTTAGTTCAGGAAGTTCTTTGAGCTTTTGAACATCTTCCGATGCCAGAAGCCCATTCGCATCAATCCCCTTTATTTCTTTAGATAATTGAACGTAACTATATTTCTCTTTGCCTTGCTTCACAGACATCGCATCTGTGAGGTCTTCAATCTGTTTTTTGTTGAATTTTCTATCTGTTCCTTTACCAATTTTAGTAAAACCATCAATCTCTTTAAAGGTTTCTTCACTGAGTACATAACCACTTTCGCAAACAGTTCCTTTGGAGTTAAAAGAGGGACAATGTTTTCTTAAGAGGCCAATAAAGCTATCTCGATCACTCCAACCGGACTTATCTTCAACTACTTTGGATAGAATATTTTCTGAATTTGCATTATTTGTAGCAAGAAACAGTTCAATTGATCGGGCAACATTGAGATTCTTCACAAAAGAAGCGGACGCTTCCTTTGCCAGATTAGGATTTTTAACTTTGGAGATCGTTTCAATCCCAGCTTTAATTTCAGATTTTAAGCTATCGATTCCTTTAAGTAGTGCAATCTCGTTTTCAATCGATTTAAGCTGCGAGTCGATAGCTGACATATTTTTGCATCGGTAATCCCAATCACCATCGAAAACAAAAGTTCCTTCAGGAAAGTTTAAGCCCTTGGCATCCATTTTCTCACAATTGGCCTTACCAAAATTAAGTGACTGAATGGATTTTTCCAGGTCAGCAGCTATATCTCTGAGCTTGTCGCAAGTAGGGGCGGCTGCTTGAGCTGAGAGGAAGGGTATAGTTAATA
>JAIFLR010000132.1 GCA_020048985.1 Halobacteriovorax sp.
TTTTGATGTCTTCCACTATCCGCATCTGCAGCATCTGTGAAAGATCATTATAAGTTTTAAGAGTTGGATTCAAGAGTTCTTTTTCAATGTACTCAAAATTCTGCTGTTCTACCGGTACTGAAATTCGAACAGGGATCTTCAACTGCGTTTCATAGGCCCTCAATGCAATTGTGGTATTGGGTTGGTCGCGAGTTATGTTTAGTTTATTTAATCGAGCGTGATATTGGCTCAAAGGAATAAGTGTAGACGCCTCAACTTTGATGACAACTTCTTCTGGAATGGATTCACCTGAATGTTTATCAATACGAGAGGCCGTCCAGTTAATACGGCTCATCACAATCAACATCGCATCAAGATTCATTTCCCTCGCAACTTCATTCAAAGCGTGTTTTTGGTGTTCAGAGAACTTAGGTCCGGCCATCAGATCACTTGCCGGAACGAGTGCTAAAGAAAGGTCCCGCATTCCACGAGGGTTAAGAACAGTAGGAATGGCCGTTTTTTTTCCTTTCGGGAGAAAGAAGATATCATCAGGCGCCAGCGAGTCACGCTTGGTCTTGATGTGATCTTCGACTTCAAATCCGTATTTTTTAAACAGTTTTGATTTTTTTATTTTAGAAACTTTAACGTATTCAGCACCATCCCCTAAAACTGAAAATCCCTGCTCCCATACAGAAAGAAGTTTTTCAGTTAAGAGCTGTTTTCCTTGGGCTGAGATAAAAATTTGATCTTCATTGGCCAGACCACTGCGGGTAGGCTGTATCTCAGATTCAAAAACCAAAATACCAATGCGCTTAATTGGGGTCTGCTCCTTGGAGAACAAATCGTCTAGCTTACCTTTTTTTGGATCACGTTTTGAAGTGGTAACTAATTGGGGGGCCAGAGTTTGAAGTTCTTCACGCCCATAATTATGGGAAACATCATAAACGTAAGCCTTGTCGCCACCAGACTTGATGACACCGAAACTGCAGGAAGATAAAAGCGACAAACCAATAATAAAACGAAGCATTAGGTGTTCTCCTCAAATAAGTCTAATCTATCTTATCCAGTTTGATTAGAAATACCCACCAAGAGTTGTTAAGAATATTTCATAATTATCCTTCTTTTCATCGCCATGGAGAACATAACTTCCTCTCACTCCGATGGTGATAGGAATAAAGATTCGGAAAACATGTGTGTCAAATAAGAATTCCCACCCAGTGGAAGCCGCATGGTAATTTATGCTACGATCATAACCCGTCATTTCATCGTAAAAGAGGTTCATAGAAATACGCTTGAAGTAGGCATAACGGGACAGATGCCAGTCAGGGTAGAACAGAGGAAAAAGGTAGTTGCCTGAATATTTACGGGCCTCTTCCAAAAAGACGTTTGTGGTCCCGCGTGGTTTAAAGATCAAACTCGAATATTGGTACGAGTTATCTCGTTGTTTCTCAAAAGCGAACTGGTGGAAAAATGAATGATGCTTCAAAATGCCGGGCAAGTATAAGCGGTTGTCGGCAACAAATTGACTGCCTTTCATGTCCTCACCAGTTATATCCCGCCCCTCTTCAAAATGTGAAAGCAGAGAATAACCCAAACTTGGATTGAGATCCCTATGGGCCATTCTTGAAAGAATATTATACTGAAAGTCCGCACCGGGAGAGAAAAGGGCTCCATTACTGACTTCAGTAAAGTCAGCATCTTTTTTATCCATGACTTTAATGAGCTTACCAAACCCCCTTAAATTGAGAGATTGTGTAAACCTGCCAGTAATCCTTTGCCACGGAATTTGCATTCCCCCTTCAAAGGTGCCCTCTTCCCAATGATCCTTAACAATATCTCCAGCATTGTCTCTAAACTCCTGGCTCCTTCCGCCATAGGCAGCTCGAAGATCAAAGACTGGATAATAGTGGGACCAGGCAGCGCTGACGAAGGCTTCAGATTCTTTTTCATTCAAGTCATAGTTTCCACCTACAACAAGGGCAAACTTATTCAAAACATCGCGAGAAACTGCTTGCACCGTGAGGCTAGTAGATAATGGCGGGGCCAGAAAAAACCAACTGTGAAAATTGATTGAACTTCCTACCTGTGAATAGTCGGAGACTGGGTAATTATCACTTTCAAAGAATTTTTTATCCAAATCCCCTTTTGATTCGCTGGCCGCAAACTTCTCAAAGACTGGAACAAAGCTATTTGCTGATTCCTGCTTTTCATCCCAAGGGAGTTTCTTAACAGCGATATTCATGCCTTGAGCAGAGTAATCATTGTAAACTAATTGATCACGAAAAACTGAGGGCGCATAAGCACCAAAGCGCGAACTTGTTAATTGCAGAAGTGTTCCATTACTGACTTCAAAAATATTATCAATCCCAGAAGTGGGACTCTCAATCAGCACGCGGCCGTTGTTAATCGAAAGAAAACCGAGATTGGTTACATTTTTGGGCAAGAGAGCTGACTCTTCCTGATTCAAAAGGGAGAACTTAACCACTTGCTTCTGATCATCTCTGTCCTTGATGACCATCACCACTTCATCTTGAGTGAGCCAGTCAATAGAGGTGATCACTTTATCGTTGGGGTACTTTATGCGGTATACTTCCTTACCGCTCAGTTTTCTGACAACCAATGACTGGTCCTGATTAACATCCCAGTCAATATACAGAATATTCTCGCCGATCTGATCAAGGACTGCGAGACGCCCCTTCGTTTGGCGTAAATCGGCCACAAAGTCTTTTTTCTTAAGGTCATAGACTCGGATTCGAGTAAAGTCCTTATAACCCCATCTTGGATTTAATTCTTTTTCAACAAAAGCAAATCTTTCGTTTCGTATTTTGTAGGGATATTCGGCGTGAAGACTGCCTGGATAAAGAATCGTTTTTTCTTTTTTACCATCAGTCAGAATGAACTGATCAATAAAGGAAAGACCCTTTTTAAGAGCGAAGAAATGACCTTCACCAACCGACTGGGGATACAAGTAGTTAACCCAATCATTTTTTACAGAAATATTTTTTACTTCGTACGGAGTAAGATTGAGACTCGCCTCTTTCTCTTTCCAACTAGTGATGAGTTCCTGAATGGTTTTGCGGTAAAAATCTTCAAAATCAAGTCCCGTCATGTACTTGTAGGAATTATAAAATGTCAGAGGGTTATAAGAGCGCTTAGTGGCATTGTCTGCAACTTGGGAAAGAAATAAGTCTCCATGTTTGTTTCTAAGGAACGAAGTATAAAAATAGCCATAAACGTAATGATTTGGAATAAAGTCCTGATATGAACCCAAGTGTGCCTTATCGTAATCATAATCCATTCCCGATAAAAGCAGAGCTCGCAATTCTCTTTCAAAAATCGGCAAGCGCCCACGCCCGCCTTTAGTAAGTGCCGTCTCAATGCCAACTGCATCGCCCTCAAGAAACCAAGGAGGAAGAGTGAGTCCAAGTCCTAAGGCCTGTCCAATTTCTCCTAACCAGACTTCCCACACTCGGTTAAATTTCTGTCTCGTTTTTTGAAACTGAACGACATGTCTGAATTCATGAATGGTAAGTGTCTTAAGCCACTCAGTGTTTCCTAGCTCAGGATCCACGGAAGGAGTGACGTAGAGTTCAGATCTTCTCGGAGCGAGTGTTACAAATCCATTAGAAATAGTGGATTGGTTTTGCAAAATGACAGATATTTTAGCAGGCAGGACTTCCAAAGATCTTGTGACAAGCGGGTAAGCCGCTTCCAAAAGATGAGTGACTCTCTGGGCCTGATCTTCAATTTGTTTGGGAAAAATGATTTCAAAATGTTCCGTCTCAATCTTTCTCCAGATGATGTCGGAGGGATTTTGTTCGTAGTCAACCGCCAGTGCCGGGGCCTCGATGACGTCCGCCCATGAAGCAAAAGAGAGCAAGAGACATAGGATAAATGCAAACATGAAACCTTCTTATTTTTTGATATAAAAAGGATAACAAGCTTAATTCAGAGTTGGAAGGAGATTAGCTCCTCCCAAAGGCTTTTTGCCACGGGTCCAAGGTGCTGCTTTTTTAGCCGGATGAGATTGATATCCAGTTCTCTGGGATGAATGTCTTCGAAATTCAAAATAACTAATTTTTTTTCTTTTAATTCCTGAACAATTGAATTTTGTGGAAGATGGCCCCAGCCAAGACCTGAGAGAATGATTTCCCTTTTAAAACTACTGTCTAATATGCGCCATTTTTTTCCGCGCTCGAGAAGTCCGAAGCTTGCCCCCTGGGCATTTTTATCGCCGAAAACAATTTGCTCAACATCCATAAGATCATCTTGATTCTTGATTTTCTTTTGCTTAAACAACTCTACGTTCATGACCGGAACCATTTTAACGGTGGCAAAGGGCACAATTTCCAGTGACCCTCTGTCCGTGGCGAAATGGGTAATCCCAATCTGCGTTTCACGCGACAAAACTTTTCTTTCCGTCTCAGAGAGTCCATCAAGAGTCACATTAAGTCTGGTAAAAGGATGATGATCACCAAAAGACTTCAGAAGTTTTAAAAGACCGGTGTGCAGACAAATCCCATCCAGAGAAACGCCTATCTCTGGCTCTTCTTTCTGCTTAAACGACTTACTCATGTCTTCGAGTTCGCCCATGCCCTCAATGATTTTTTGTGATCTTTCATAAAAGGCGCGACCGTGGGAAGTCAGCGTCGGCCGATAAGCACTCCGATCAAAAAGATCAACTTCCAACTCTTCTTCTAGTTTCTTGATAGAAAAACTTATAGCTGGTTGCGTTTTATGCAGCTCGCCAGCAGCAGCTTTAAAGCTTCCGGACTGGACAATCCTATGAAAAACAAGTAGTTGCTCAAATGTCATAATGATAAGTTTCTTTTATGCTGTTCATTAATAAATGTGTCTTTTTTTTTATCAGAATCTACTCCATGATTGAAGCACTTAATTAAACAAATATTTCAAATCAAGGAGAAATTGAATGAAATCACTTTTGACGATGCTTGCTCTCACCACCACTCTCACTGCTGTGGCAATGGACAAGCCAATGGCCTCAACTTACAAAATTGACAATACTGCAACAACTGTTGGCTGGGCCGCAAAAAAAGTAGTGGGCGGACATAATGGTAACGTAGCAACTAAAGATGGTTTTTTGACTGTAAGTGGTGATCTTATCACTGGTGGCGAGATCAATGTTGATATGAATTCAATTACTGTGGCGGATATCCCAGCTACAGACGAATACAATGCAAAACTCGTTGGTCACCTTAAGTCTCCAGACTTTTTTAACATTGAAAAGCACCCAACAGCAAAACTAGTGATCACAGGTTCAGAAAAGACAAAAACTGGTCTTAAAATCAAAGGTGACTTAACTTTCATCGGGAAAACAAATCCAATCGTATTTGATGCTGTTGTTTCAAAGCCAAACAGCACAATCACTGCTAAGTCTGATGTTGTTCTTGACCGTACAAAATGGGACCTAAAATATGGTTCAGATGATTTCTTCAAAGGTCTTGGCGACAAGGCAATTAAGAATGACTTTACTATTTCGATCAACCTTACTGCTAAAAAATAATTTAAAATGTTTTCGGGGCCCTCTTACGAGGGCCCTTTTTCCTCGATAGACCATCATTTTCCGATTACAATCCCCCCATGCGGTTTTTATTCCTTTTTTTAATATTAACTTGGGCAAGTGCTGCGTTTACCGCGACTACCATAGGCATCATAGATACCGGCTTTGATCTGGACCATGATTTCCTAAAGCCAAAGATTATGACTCCTGGACCCAATGAACTTAGCGGATGGGATTTCCATAATAACACCCATCTAAAAAAACCCGTCATTGAGGACCAGTCCCTGCTTCAAGAAATTCTTCTCTACCGAAATCTTCGGGCCAAGGGCCACACGGAAGGTCTTTCAATGGCCGAATTTGAGTGGTTTAAAAAAAGAAGTGCTAATAAAAATTTTCTTAACCAAGTGAAAAGTTTTAAAAAGCATTCACATGGAACTTTTGTTGCAGGCATCGCACTTAGAGAAGGAGAAAATATAAATATTTTCCCCATTCGTGGACTGCATCTTCCAACTCCTGTTTTGGCCATCAATGACGCCTCTGGGCCAGAGACCACGCCCCTCAAGAGCAAAACGCCTGAAGATAAATTCAATGAAGATCTGAAAAACTCTCAAGACAGGGTGATAAAGAAATTTTCAAAGATATGTAGGTATCTCTCGATTAATGGCATTAATATCGTGAATGCATCTTACGGAATTACTTACAAAAACATAAATTCCAAATTTAGAGAAAAATATCTCGAGTTCACGGGCGCAGAGATTGAGGAGACAAAACTTCAAAAACTGGTCCAAGATTATTTTGAAAATATTCAGGCACGAACCACCAAGATCATTCAAAAATATCCACGCATGCTATTTGTATTCTCGGCGGGAAATTCCGGCATCGACAACGACCAATTCCCCCACTACCCGTCAAAAATAAAATTACCCAATACACTCTCCGTGGCTGCCATGAATGGTGACTTCCTTGCTAGTTTCTCCAACTTCGGAAAACTCCACGTTGATATTGGAGCTCCAGGAGTAGCGATTCTCTCTTTAGTGCCTAAAATTTATTCTCAAGACGGAAGCGACCTCTACTCTCCATCTAGCGGAACCTCAATGGCCGCTCCTTATGTGGCCAATTTAGCGGCTCAAATTTTAAATATTAATTTGAAGCTTAAACCTGAAGAGGTTAAAAAAATAATTCTTGAAACTGGTGATGAGAAAGACCACTTAAAGCCTAGATTGTTATCTGGAGCTATTGTTAATAACGACATGGCACTTAAGGCGGCCCTTTTATCGCGGGACATGGTGCTTGAATCATCAATCACACTGGCGAAATCTGGACTGATTCAAATTGAGGATTCCATTTCTATCGGGCGCCCACCGCTTGCGAATTCAGATGAATTAAAGAAGAAAGTAATGGACGCCATACCAAAAGATATTACACCGCAAGAGATTGAGGAAATCCAGGCTACCAGTGAAGAGTCTTTTTCACCTCAGAGCTCAGTGACAGATAAACCGGACAGTTCAGTCCCGCTTCCTTTAAAATTTCCAGCTGTTCAGCCTCCAGACGCTGATTCAGACCCTTCCAATCAAAATGCAGAACAATCTCCCCCACCTTCCGAGGTGCCGAAGCCATCTTCTTCTCCAGACGCACTTCAACCTGACCAAACTCAATATTCAAAGATCGAGCCTTCATCGCCATAATAGTGAGCATACAACTGGCCAGTGATGTCGATAAAAGATCAGTCGGAGAAAAAGCTTCACCATTGCCCTGATTATCCTTCGGCGCATCTGTGATGATGAGGTTGTTTGAATCAAGGTGGATGGCCTGAGTGCGAAGGCTTCCCTGGTAGCTAACATGCATGAGTGACATAAATAATCCTTATAAAAATAAATAACCCAATATTCCAGCGCTTAAGATTAACCATCCCGAATTAAGAAGCTTAAATCTGAAGATGATTAAAAAAGAAACTGCGCCAATGACAAAAGTAGATAGATTAAATAAACCGCCCGAAGCCAAATCAAAAGTAACCTTGGCCAAAAGAGCAAATGAAGCAGCGTTGACTGCATCAATAAACTTTCCAAAAAACACTGAGGAGCGAAGATTCTTTAGAAAGGGAGCACTCAAAGCGACAAAGAAAAACGATGGAATAAAAATCCCTATCGTTGCCAGGACTGCTCCCTCATAACTTTTTAAAAGAAAACCAATAAATGTCGCTGTCGTAAAAACTGGCCCGGGTGTTATCTGTCCCACAGTGATGGCATCTAACAATTGTTTCTGAGTCATCCACTGGTTCTGGTCCACCAGCTCTGACTGAAGAAAGGCCAGTAACACATAACCGCTGCCAAAAAGAACTGAACCAATTTTCAAAAAGAAAAAGAAGATGGACTGAGATGTTATGGGGACCATTGCGGATGGAAGAGAGATCAAAGGGAATACCAAGAATGATTTTAGTGAGCGGCCATAGAAGCTGGCGTAAAGCCCGGCCAGTCCCAGAATAATCAGAATTTCATTGAAACCCAAAAGTGTCAGAAGAAGTGCAGCTGCAGCGATGATCGCCATTCGAAGGTCCCCAATGGCCGACTGTCGAAATTTAATCAGTGCATCGAAGATGATAGCGATAATCACCGGTCTAATACCCGCCAGAATAGGTTCATATGCCGGCAGGCCCCCAAATTTGGTGTAAAAGACTGCCAACGCCAGCACACAAAAAAAGGCGGGCAAGATAAACGTGATTCCGGCCACCATCAAACCAGACTTTCCTGCAGCTCGATAACCCAGGTGAATCGCTAGCTCCGTGGAATTAGGCCCGGGAATAAGGTGAGTCGCCCCAACCAGATCCATAAAGTCCCGCTCTGATAACCAATTCCTCTTTTCAACTATTTCCTTACGCATCATAGCGATGTGGGCGGCCGGTCCACCAAAACCCAGAATTCCAAGTTTTAGAAAAACTTTAAACACTTCTTCTAGAGGAATGGATTTAGTTGAGGAGTTCATTCATAAAGGTTACCAGAACTTTCCTCCATTTGAGGATGATTTTCTCTCGTAAAAACCGACTAAGGGTCCTAAAATAAGATCATTCATTTTAAGGAGTTCTCTCATGACTAAAAAAGCCGTTAAGAAAAAGGCTTCGACGAAAGTTTCACCAAAGAAAATGGTAAAAATTGTTAAGAAGCTCGATGGAAAACAGCAAACGATGGAATCTCTCATCGAACTGATACGAATCACTTCTACCGTTGTGCCAGATGATGTTTTCAGAACGATTTCTGCTGCAGCAAAAAATGAGGAGAAAAACTCCATTGCTGATTATGCGATGGGAATTATTAAAACCAATATTGATCTGGCCAAATTTAAATCTCAGCCACTTTGCCAGGATACTGGTACGGTGATTTTTTACGTGTACCACCCAGCTGGATTTCATCAAACTCCTTTTAAAGAACTCATCAAAAAGTCTGTCACTTTAGCCACTAAAAAAGGTTACCTACGCCAAAACTCTGTTAACTCTCTAACGGGTGAAAACGCTGGAACAAATTTAGGTGAAGGCCACCCTTCTATTCACTTCTACGAGCATAAAGGCAGTGAAGTTGAAGTGAAGTTGGTACTTAAAGGTGGTGGTTGCGAAAACGTCTCTGCTCAGTACTCTCTGCCTGATACGACACTTGGTGCCGGTCGTGATCTCGAGGGTGTTCGTAAAGTGATTCTTGATGCTGTTCATAAAGCTCAAGGTAAAGGCTGCGGCCCGGGTGCACTTGGAGTTTGTGTTGGTGGAGACCGAGCTGATTCAGCTTACTTCGCCAAAAAACAGCTTCTGCGTAAACTCGATGACAAAAACTCTCACAAAGATTTAGATAAACTTGAAAAAGAAATCGTAGAGACATGTAACAAGCTAGGCATTGGCCCTATGGGATTCGGTGGAAAGACCACTCTTTTGTCTTGTAAAATTACTCATGCCAACAGAGTTCCCGCTTCCTTCTTCGTTTCAATTTCCTACATGTGCTGGGCATTTCGCCGTCAGGGAATTGTGATGAATAAAAACTTTGCTATTAAAAAATGGCTCTACTAGGAACACATATGAAAAAATTAGATTACCCATTCAGTGCTGAAGCCGTCCGTGAATTAAAAGTTGGGGACATGGTTCTTATTTCAGGAAAACTTTTTACTGGAAGAGATGCTGTTCATAAATATTTGCACGATGGAAACAAGCCACCTGTTAATTTAAAAAATCAGATCATCTATCACTGCGGCCCGGTGACTCTTAAAGATAAGAAAGGCAAGTGGACTGTAACAGCGGCTGGCCCAACAACTTCCATTCGTGAAGAGCCATACCAGTGGGAAGTGATCCGCGATTATGGAATAGTGGGCGTTATTGGCAAAGGCGGAATGGGACAAAAAACCCTTGATGCCTGCAAAGAATACGGCTGCGTTTATTTCCATGCTGTAGGTGGAGCGGCTCAGGTTCTTGCTGAAAGAATTAAGTCTGTGGATGGATTGTATCTGGAAGAGTTCGGTCTTCCTGAAGCGATCTGGGAACTTTCTGTAGAAGATTTTCCAGTTGTCGTTACTATGGATGCTCACGGAAATTCGCTTCACAAAGAAGTTGAAGCTTCTTCGAAAGAAATTTTAAAATCTGTTATGTAATTTGATTTTTAAAAGAGGCGGGGAAAGATGGACACACCAGTTCGTCTTTCACACCCCTCACCTTGTGCGCTCAAAATCCCGGCCAGCATTTGCTCATTACCAATTTTAATCAACAAAGCTCCACCAGAATCCCCCTCACAAATTCCTGCTTTAGCGCCATCAGTGAAGATCACCGTATTGCCGGAATAGTTTTTCACAGCAAGAATTTTAGTAGAAGCCACTTGCCCTCGAGCAATCATGGTGACAGGTGAGCCTGCTTTAAGAGATCCCCGCGAGGCGATCTTGATCGGCTTGACACCTTTGACAGCTTTTCTCAGTGTGATGACAGCAAGATCTTCACCTGCATAGCCTACGGCCTCTGCGTAGGAAGGAGCGATGTTGACGTCAGCGACCTGATATTTAACTCCAGCGATTTTAATTTTTAAGAGATTAGGCTCGTAAGAAAAGATGCTCCACTTTTCATAAACCTCAGTCCCCATGACGGCAATACAGTGGCCCGTTGTGAGGACTTTATTGGCAGAGACTAATACGCCCGTACAAAATTCATCATATTCAGGATAGCTGGCATCGGCCAAGTGAAGGGTCACGATGGCAGAACTCTGAGATCCAACTGGGAGCGACTTGCCACCGTACAGGGCGTGACTGAGGTCACTGAGAGAGATTAATAAAAGAAAAACGGCCATCTTGAAATTCATGGCCGTGATTTATCGAATAAAATTTAATGCGGCTAGGCATGATCAAAACTGCTGTAAAATCTACTCCTTGGGCACCGCGTCAGGAATCTTCTTGGCCTTCCCTTTTTTGGGTAATACGGGCTCCACTACTGGTTCTTCAACTGGGGCCGGACTCGAACTTTGTTCAATGATTTCAGTGTATTGGCGAACATTTTCTTTTACTCGCTGGGCCTCTGCCGGCAAACTGGCAGCAATAATGAACAGAACAACAAATGTCTTCATAGAAGCTCCTTAGGAAGTACACCAATTCTAAGCCCCAACGTCACTGGCCCCTAATGCCAACTCCAAGTCACTGATTCTTGGACCTCATAAAGGTTCCTGTCGAGGGAGCTGACATGATTTGTGGCCACTTCAGAAGGAATGGATTTCTCCGATGAGCTTTTATGACATTGGATGAACTGTTCAGACTAAAAGAGCGACTGCTTAAAAATCTCTGTGATGAGACGAAGGAATCTGATTTTCCTAATCGAGAAGAATATCAAAAGCACTTGATCAGCGCCCAAGAAGGCATCATGAAATTTTATGTTCATACCATGATGGAACTTGTGGACGCTGCCTAAAAGTTACCAGCGATAAACTGAGCTGGCCCACGTAAAGCCAGAGCCGAACGCCGCCGAGGCAACCAGCATCCCCTTCTTCAACTTACCGGCCTTCACAGCATCACTCATCCCGATAGGAATCGTCGCTGCAGTGGTATTGCCGTACTTCATGATGGTATTAAAAATCTTCTCTTCTGGGATTTTAAGTTCCTGAGCGAGCATTTGATTAATACGAAGATTCGCTTGGTGAAATAAAAACAGATCAATATCTTCGAGTTTAACTTTGTTGGTTTCAAGCGCCAGCATCAAGCACTCGCACATTCTGCGAACAGCGTTAGCGAAAACTTTTTTCCCGTTCATTGAAGGATACTGCAACCCCTCTTCCAAATGCAGATGATTAAGTCTCTCAGCTGTCCCAAGTCCAGAACCGGGAGCTGCACACCAAAGATCCTTAGCGTGTTGGCCTTCAGAAAATAAATGAGTTGAAAAAATATGAGAGTTTTTAGCTTTGTCAGTGACTTCAGTTCTTCTGATGACAACTGCACCAGCGCCATCTCCGAAGAGAACAGCAACGTCGCGCCCTTTGGTTGATTTATCTAACCCTTTAGAATGAACTTCAGCTCCCACTAAAAGAATTGTTTTATACTGACCAGATTTAATGAAAGCGTCGGCGACACTCATGCCGTAGATGAAGCCTGAGCACTGCTGACGAATATCAATCGCCGGGATTTCAGTCAAACCGAGTTTCGGCTGAAGAAAGCAAGCGTTTCCTGGAAAATCGTGATCGGGAGAAATAGTGGCAAACAATAAACAGTCGATTTCTTTTTTATCAATGCCAGCACTCTTGATGGCTTCTTCACAAGCCTTAAGGGCAAGATCACTGGTAGAAGTATCATTGCTTACCCAGCGGCGCTCTTCAATTCCTGAACGTTGAACAATCCAGTCATGAGTCGTCTCCATCATTTTAGACAGATCATGATTGGTGACGATGTTCTCAGGAACGTACATGCCACAGCCGATAATTTCTGAACTATACATTAGAGATCCTTTTCTTGTTATTCTGCAAAAGCGTCGTTCCACTCGAGGTTATGGTAAACCTTACTTACATCATCATCACCCTCAAGTACGTCGATGAGCTTTTGTAGTTTGTCGTAGCTCTCTTTTGTGATTTCTTTCGTGTTTAGAGGAAGGCGCTCAAGACCAGAGTCTTCAACTTTAATTTTCATCTCTTCCAGTTTTTTATAGATATCGCCGTAAGACTCCACTGGGCCTTTTACAGTCACGAATCCCTCTTCTAATTCCACATCATCTATATTGAAGTCGATAAGTTCCATCATCAAATCATCAGTTGATAAACCTTTAAGGTTTTCTTCTTTGATCGTGAAAGTTGCTTTACGCTCAAACACGAATTGTAAGCATCCTGGTGTTCCAATGCTTCCACCATGTTTGTTAAAATATGAACGGATGTTACTTACAGTACGAGTTGGATTGTCAGTGGCAGTTTCGATAAATAGCGCCACACCATCAAGGCCGTAGCCTTCATAATTAATCTCTTCAATCTGTGCACCATCTTGGCCCATGGCCTTCTTGATTGCTTTATCAATGTTGTCACGAGGGACGTTAAACTCACGCCCTTTAACTAAAGCAATTTTTAAAGCAAAGTTCGAATCAGGGTCATCATTGCCGGAATTTTTAACGGCCATATAAATTTCACGTAATACTTTTGTGTAACTTTGTGAGCGGGCCTTATCAGTCGCCGCTTTTTTCATCTTGATGTTATTCCATTTACGTCCCACGAAACTCTCCTGACATTTAAAAAAATAATGGTCATAGAATACCAATAAAGCACAGCGTCATGCTATAAATTTCCTTGCCGTTCGGTATGCCAAACAATACGCTTATTAAACGAAATTTTTAAAAGGTTAGCCCATGCTTCTGCTTCTCAGTTTCCTGACTTTTTTACCCTATTCTTTGGCCCAAGATTCTGACCGTGATCTTTCACAATACATTCAGATGATGAACCTTAAGGGACTCCCTGCTCCCCAGGCCAAAAATGAGTCACTTTATCAACTAGGTCTTAGACTCTTCTACGACAACCAGCTCTCTGGCAAAGGCAATATATCTTGTCACGCTTGCCACAGCCTAAGCGGTTATTCGGCCGATACCTTGCCTTTAGCAGTCGGAGAAGGTGCCGAGGGGCTGGCCGAAAAACGCATCCAGTCTCAGGGACTTTTGATCCCTCGCCACACTCCTGCTCTTTATAATTTGGGTCTACCAGGAGTGACTTCATTCTTTTGGGATGGAAGAATTTCCAAGCACCCTCAAGGCGGATGGATGACTCCGGAAGAAGGACTTAACGGTCCAACTCCAACACTCAAAGACATTGCAGCAACTCTTGATGGACTCCTTGCCGCTCAGGCACTTTTTCCAATGGCCTCACCAGAAGAAATGCTCGGACAAGGCTCACCTCTGTCGCGAACTGAGGCCTGGTCAGCAATTATGGAGCGCCTTTTTAACGGACGCCTCGGTGCTTCCTATAAAAGATTTTTCCGGGAAGCTTTTCCCGGTGTAGAAAATTTTAATATTGGTCACGCCGCCAACGCCATTGCTGAACTTGAACGCCATCATTTCCTGGCCAACAATACGCCTTGGGATAATTATGTTCGAGGCGAGAAGAAGTTCATGACTGAACGAATGAAAAAAGGTGCAGTCCTGTTCTTAGGTAAGGCCAGTTGCACCAACTGCCACTCAGGAGATCACTTCTCTTCTTTTGGTTTTCAAAATGTTGGTGTTCCTCAAATTGGGCCTGGTGTTAAAGATGGAGACGATAAAGGTCGCCTTGATTACCGCTTCCGTGTCGCCCCTCTGAGGAATATCGCTCTCACAGCTCCCTACATGCACACCGGTGCCTTCGCTACGATGTGGGAAGTGATTGATCACTACGATCATCCCATGCGCTCACTTCACCATTTCAGTTGGAACCCAAAGCATCCTAACTACCGAGAGGACTTGAAGCTGGATGAGCGTCCGGAGACCACCATGGCCCGAACAAAAACTCTTGCTCAAAATCTTCCGCGCCACCTTGACCTGACTCCTGAGGAGAAAAAAGACCTCTACTGTTTTTTAATGGTGGGATTAACGGATTTGAAAAAACAACCTGATCTGCTCACTAAAGGAGTCTTAGATGAAATTGAAGATTGCTCTCCTCGTATTACTCAGTAGTTTTTCCGTTTTTGGTCTTGAATCGGGAGTCACGGCCCCAGATTTTACATTGGATAAGATCAAACTCTCAGACTTTAAAGGGAAGATTGTCGTGCTGGAATGGCTCAACCATGGTTGTCCATTTGTGCGTAAACACTACGACTCTGGAAATATGCAGGGCCTTCAGTCTAAGTTCGTTGCAAAAAATGTCGTGTGGTTATCGGTTATTTCTTCGGCCGAAGGCAAACAAGGATTCGTATCAAAGGATGAAGCAGAAAAAGACAAGATCAAAAACAAATCAGCTGCGACCCACATTCTTCTAGATCCTACTGGTGAAGTTGGTAGGCTTTATGGCGCAAAGACGACGCCCCATATGTTTATCGTAGATAAAGAAGGTAAATTAGCATATCAGGGCGCCATTGATGACAAAGCCGACGCAGACAAATCTTCCGTTAGTTCGGCTAAAAACTATGTGGCCGCAGCCTTAGATCAGCTTCTAGAAAACAAAAAAGTTTCACAAGCGACTACGAAATCTTACGGCTGTGGAGTTAAATACTAGAAATAGGTGAACCTAAGAGTGTTCCGACTAAAAAGGTCGGAACACTTTATCCTTGGTAACGCATCCCTGATTAGCATATGATGATGAAAGACCATGACGGTTGTTATTTTTCTCAAGGATTAGAGATGATTTTGAAATTTACGTTGTTTGCAGCTGCGACAAGCCTCTACTACTTCACTCAGTACCTTCATTAAATTTTAGTAAAAAGAAAAACAAACACTTCTTTGTCTTTTACAGGTATCAGCTCTGACTCCTCAACATGGCCTTGTAATTTCATGGCCTCTAAAAACGGCTGAAGATAATTTCGTCCCGGATCACTTAATAAAATTTTTCCATCCGGTTTAAGAAATCTAATTAAACCTTTCACGACTTCCGAAGCGTGTTTACTTTCATAGAGAACATCTGAACCCATGACGATATCAAAGAGTCCGATATCTTTTTTGTCCTCGCGCCAATTGAGTCTTTGGTAGTTGCAGGTCATATTTGAATGCCGGCAATTGCGCTGAAAATATTCTTCAACGTCCGGATGAAAGTCCGTCGCTAAAACGTTGGCACCCAAGTGCGTAGCCACCAGCGACGGATAACCTAACCCACATCCCAGTTCCAAAATGGTTTTGTTTTTAATCAGCTTGGGATTTTGATTTAAATAAATCGATAGAGCTTCGGCCGCAGGCCAGAGAATTCCAAAATACGGGCAAAGATCCTCAGCAAAGGGATCTTTCTGTTCTTCATCAGTGAGCACTTCACACACCTGATCGATGGCCTCATCTAAACTGCGAATGGCCTCCATGACGTAGAGTTTGTCCCCAAGTTGGCGCTGTTGCATGTGTGTTTTATAATTAACTTTGATTTGTCTCATGATATTTTCTGATCTTCGCACCATTTTAAATAAGCTTGCCTTCCAACAGTTTGCACTTGGGGCGGTGCCTTATCAAAATATTCTTTTATCTTAGTGATTGAATCCTTTTTCGAATCTAAATATTGAATTAAATCTTCAGTTGAGAATTTCGTTTTTCGAATCTCATGCCAATTAGAAGTAAGTCCTGTCCAAACCACCGCATCAACTTCGGGATGGTCCGCAAGCCATGTCTCAATTTGTTTGGCACTTACTGAGAGTGGATTTTGATTGCGAGTGTAGGTCTCAATATCGTCAGTTACCGTTCCTTCTCTATCTCTTAAGTTGTTTCTGGCAGTTTTTAAATCAGTAGCGGTCATGAGATCCCAGTAGGTCACACAAAGCTGACTTGATTCATTCAAGACAAGAGTTAGACGCTCTTTGGATTTACCGTAAGAAGAGATGCGACAAAATTCTAGGGGTAATTCTGAACCACAATCTTTCCAGTCCCCTAAAGTTTTTAAAGAACCTTTGTCCCAAAATAAAGATCCCCAACAAATAACTGCTATTTTCATAAAAACCTTAAATTCTTGATTAGTAGTTCGTAGTGTCGCATGACTTTGATAGGAAACTCAATGCCTTATGGTTATGAAACATTTACCCATCTGTTTGAAATCATATGAATTCTTTGATAAACCAAATCATCACAAGGACATATCATATGAAGAAATTTTTAATTTTGAGTTTAGTTACCTTGAATTGCCTTACACTTTCTCATGCTTCAGAAGCTGATCTCTCAAGTCTTGTGGGTAAGTACGCTCATTATGATGTGGTCTCCTATGTCGGGAAACTTTTTGGTCCAGTGAATTTAAAATCAAGAATCATCAGCTTTGGAATAACTGAGTATTATTTAAATGACGGAAAGTTAATGTCCAAGGATCGATTTTGTTTTTCAGACTATGAGGCCAACCTTCCCTTCAAATCCAAAACAGCAGATGAATTTACGAGAGCGATTATTCCAAAAGTTATTGAGATGGAAATCATGCAGACAAATGGGGAGCTATTAATACACAGACCAGAAACACCTACCTTATTAGGTGTGAATTTAGAAAAATATACTGAAGACTTCCCAAAGGATCCCAATGATCCGAAATATGTTGATTCTGACAAAGATGGAAAACCCGGCGTCACCGTGAACTTAACCATGGGCAACTTTTTTAGTGAAGAGCTCTATATCGCTCGGAAAGAAATTTTTTCTTATGACGTTAAAAGATGGTCCAATGGAATTCTTACTGGAGTCGTAAGAGATAGATCTCAGCAATATATAATTGGAGCCTCAAAGGCCAATCTCGTTAAGGAAAATAACCCGATCCAAAATATGAATCTTCAAAGAAGTCCGATCTACTTAATTCCAATGAAACAGGATTTAAATTGTGATGAGTTAAAAGCTCAGAGAAGTAGGTATTTCCCTAGTAACGATAAAAAACATCGTGCATTTTATCGAAAACTGGATATCTCATCCTTGTAATCGAACTAAACTAAATGCTTGCTCTCAAGCGCTTGCCAATCATCACCCAATTCTGCTTTTTTAATCTCGATACTGGTATTAAGTTCTCTAAAAACTTCCTCAGTAGGCACTGTTCCGCCTTTTTTTCTTAGGACTCTAACTCTGACAAGTCCTGTGGCCATGAGTTCCCCGCGGCAAATAAACTTCTGTTGAATGAAAATATTCTTTTCATCATGACTCACTAGCTGTGTCTGCAAGGTAAATTTGTCCCACAGTTTGAGGGATTTTTTAAACTTGATAGTCTCTCCTGCCACCACTGAGTACCAGCCACGTTTCACACAAGCATCATAGACGCCATTTCTAAAAATCATATCCCACCGACCAAAATCCATCAGAGAAAAGTAAATTCCATTATTCACATGCAAAAGCAGATCAAGATCTGTCGGAAGAACACGCATGGAGTATTCCGTCACCTCATTAACGTCGGATCTTTTTAAAAATCTTTTAATGATAAAGATCCATAGGGTTCGCCAAATCATGTGCATAAATTATCTCTCCAAAATTGCAACAACACCCATACCACCCGCGGTACAGATACTAATGAGCATTCGCCCCTTACCTTTTTCTTTCAAAATCTTCGCCCCTGTGGCAATAATTCTGCCACCTGTGGCAGCAAAGGGATGTCCCATGGCCAGACTTCCACCTTTGACATTCATTTTGGTCTGATCAATTGAACCCATTGGTTTATCCCGCCCCAAAACATTTTTACAGTAATCAGCATCTTCCCAGGCCTTTAGTGTGCATAACACTTGTCCGGCAAAAGCTTCATGTATTTCATAGAAATCAAAATCCTGAAGAGATAAATTATTTCTTTCAAGCATTTTAGAAACAGCAACGGTTGGCGCCATAAGGAGCCCCGCTCCCTGGACAAAATCAACTGCTGCCACTTCAGCATCCACAAAATACGCCATAGGTTCTAAATTATTTTGTTTCGCCCATTCTTCACTGGCAAATAACACGGCCGAAGCCCCGTCCGTTAAAGGAGTAGAGTTTCCTGCGGTCAAAGTCCCTGAAGCGGATTTATCAAAAGCGGGTTTAAGCCTGGCCAGTTTTTCTTTAGTCGTGTCACCTCGAGTAATCGTATCTTTTTTAAGACCATTAAATTCCGCAATAAGCTCATCATGAAAACCCTCAGCATACGCCTTGGCCGCATTCTGGTGAGATCGAAACGCTAGATCGTCTTGCGCTTCTCTGGAAATTTTCCACTCTTTCACCATCAGCTCACAGTGTTGCCCCATCGAGAGACCTGTTCGTGGCTCCATTACTGCCGGAACCTGTGGTTTGAGAAGAGAGGGATTAAAAGTGGCGAGATGTTTTATTTTCTCCGGAATCGATTTCGCATTCTGAAGCTTAATGAGAAAGTGGGTTAACTTTCTCTGCCCAATCAGAGGAATATCCGAATTAGTATCACTTCCTCCAGCTATCCCTGCATCAATTTGTCCCGCTGCTATTTTGAGCGCAATCAAGTTAGCGGCTTCAAGCCCTGTTCCGCAAGCCCTTTGAATATTTAAACCAGGAGTTGAAGGATTTAATTTAGAACCGAGAACTACTTCACGAGAAAGATTCCAATCAAAGGGGTGGTTCATAACAGTCCCCGTAATCACATCCCCCAAAATTTTTCCTTCAAGATGGCATTTCTGAACTAAATCATTTACGGCAGTACTCAAGAGGTCTTGATTGGAAGCACCTTGATAGTTCTGCATGGATTTAACAAACGGAGTTCTTGATCCATTAATAATTGCGACTTTATGTTTGAAGCTCATATTCTTCCTTTTTGACAACCGACCGGTCGGTAGGCTACAATAACTATAACCGGAGAACCTATCCATGTCCAGCCCCACTCATTCAACTAAAGAAGAACTGCTGCATGAAGCTAGCCGGATGTTACTTTCCAAAGGGTTAAATGGCTTTTCTTTGCAGGAGCTGGCGAGCAAACTCAACATAAAGAAAGCTAGTTTATTTCACCATTACCCCTCAAAAAATGCCCTGGCCGTTGAGCTGTACCGATATTATCAAACGGCCTTTTTAAGCTGGACCCAAAAATATGCCCATCTAAATGCGGAAAAACAAATCCTCACTTACTCGGAAACTCTGACCACCTGGATTTGTGAAAAACAAAGAGTCTGTCCAGTGGGAGCCTTAAGTCTTGAGTGGAGTTTAGTGGATCCGGCACTTCAGGAAGAAATAAAAAAACTTCATCTGATTCAAAAAGAATGGCTCACAAAACTGTTCAAGATGATCCAGAAAGAAGAGGGCCTGAGAATACCAATTAAGGACGCCGTCTTGCAGACCATGGGACTCATGCAAGGGAGTATCCAGCTGGCGCGAATTAATCACGACCCACAAATGGTGATCAAAAACATTAAAAGTTACCTGAAAATGATTAAGGAATAATATGAGTGTTCATGAAAATTGGCTTAAACAGTTAAACAAAACAAAGGAACAATTAAATGCTCAAGGAATTGATATCCAACTTCCTCCTCCGTCTCAACTTGAACTTCAGATTGAATATCTGGAAGTTGTTCCTGGAAAAAAGATAAAGGGTAAAATCCCCTTTCAAAAACGTTTTTCCAATCCTATCAAGACCTATCAGGGTGGTTTTTTAACTGCTGCTCTCGATGATCACTTTGGCCCCTTATCATATATGACGGCTGACCGTCCCTGTACCACTCTTTCACTGAATACAACCTACCTGAAACCCTTCACTGAAAAGATGGGGCATTGTACGATTGAAGCCGAAGTGATGCAGAAGACGAAGTCCTTCATCTTCATGCGGGCAGTGGTGCTCTCACCTGGGGGTGATTTACTGGCCCACGCTGAGTCTCATGTAGCGATCTTGAGAGATGATCAGTTACAAAAGGTAAATGCATGAAAAATTTAATCTTTGATTTACGCCAAAAATTTCTAGAAAAAGCGATTAACTTCTACGGTCCATTTGTGGGTGCCGGAGTCAAACTTGAATCAATGTCAAAGGACTACCGTTCGGCGAAAGTGACCATGCCTCTAAGATTTTATAATAAAAACTACATGGGGACACAATTCGGAGGCTCCCTCTACTCCATGGTGGATCCATGGTACATGTTGATGCTGATTAAGAATCTTGGAAAGGGCTATATCGTCTGGGACAAGGGCGCGACCATTCGCTTTAAAAAACCAGGAATAGGAAAAGTCCACGCAGAATTTCTTCTCACACAGGAAATTATTGATGAGATTAAGGCCAATGTTGAAGAGAACACCAAAATGGATAAAGTCTTTAAGGTAGAGATTAAAGACGAATCTGGAGTCTTAATCTGCGAAGTCGATAAAGTCGTCTACATTAGAAAGAAGTCGTAGTTTCACTTCTTACTGAATTTATCCGGAAAAAGTAAACAGAGCTTAGAAAATAAAATATCCGGAACAAGAGGTTTTTCTAAAACATCATCCACTTTGTGAATAATATCCCTCAGTTTTTCACTTTCTCTGCCTGCTCCACCGGTTATAAACATAAATTTAGGCGGATGAAGAATACTGAATTCATCCATAATTTTAAATAAAGTAACCCCATCCATAACGGGCATACTGATGTCAGAAATGATCAGGTCAAAATGCTTGGACTTAATCATTTCGAGAGCAATTTTACCATTTTCTGCAAGATGCACAGAAAGCCCCATCTTTGTAAAATTAAAATGCATAATCTCACGAAGATCTTCTTCATCCTCAACGATTAGGAGCTGAAATTTCCCTTCAGTCTTTGCCAACTTAATTTCAACTTTTATGGCCTTTTCTTTCTCTTCATCAATGGCAAGTGCTGCTGGTACAGAGATATTAAACTCAGTACCTTTCCCTAATTCAGAACTAAATGAGATCGTACCATTGAGTTCTTTAATGATGGTATTAACCAAAGAAAGACCAATTCCTGTCCCCTTATTAACGTCTTTTGTTGTAAAGAACGGGTTAAAAACTTTCTCTTTTATGATGTCTGGTATTCCACGTCCGTTGTCTCTTATTGAAACTGAAACGAAGCCAATATCTGAATCGGATTGAATTAAAATCATTCTTGATTCAAGACCCTCTGTTGCATCTTTTGCATTAGAAATTAAATTAATGAGTGCCTGCTGGAATCGTCCTCGGCTCCCAAAGACAATTAATTTTTTCTCTGGTGAGGAAAACTTAATAACAACATTTTCCTCCCTGTATACTTCACGGAGCATATCAACGGTTTCATTTATCAAGTTATAGACGGAAAAATAATCTAAAACGAAACTATCATCTCGAGAATAAGATCGTAAGCCTTTTGCGATATGGGTAATTCTTTCAGCTGCCCGTTCCATACGCTCAAAGTTCAAAAAAACTTTTTCATCTTCCACACCTAAGTCCCTCAAAGAGG
This sequence comes from Halobacteriovorax sp., assembly GCA_020048985.1. Lineage (GTDB taxonomy): Bacteria > Bdellovibrionota > Bacteriovoracia > Bacteriovoracales > Bacteriovoracaceae > Peredibacter. The sequence continues at coordinate 21,922 of JAIFLR010000132.1, forward strand.
AACAGGTAATTTCCAAAAGCCCTTTAATAATCGCTATTGGGTTATTGATCTCGTGTCCTACACCAGCAGCAATTTCTCCGATCAAAGAAAGTTTAGATTGGTGTTCAAGCTGTCTTTGTGCTTCCTTTCTACCAGTAACATCTCTTTGAATCGAAACCCAATGAGTGTACCAACCAACTTCATCTTTTCTTGGATTGATGCTAAGTTCAACATCAAATTCTTGCTCGCTCTTTGTGTAATTCACTAATTCAATAGTAATGGGTTGCCATTTCTCTAAGGCTTCTTTGATTTTATTTCGGTCTGCAGTGGAAGTTTTTTCACCATGGAAAATCCGGGGAGTTTGACCAAAGAGCTCACTAAATGCGAAGCCTGTCATTCTTTCAAAGGCTTCATTCACGTAAATGATTCGCGGTCCGAGGTCAGTGATCGGTTCAGCTTCAGTGATTAAAATTACATCGTCGATATAATTAAGAATTTCTGCATTGTGAAGTAGTGCCAGGTCTCGAGGATGTGCTTTTTGTGTTTTGCTTAGTTTGAGCCGTGATTTATCACGCCCAGATGAAAATTCATAATTTTGGTAAATGGCTTCTTTTGAATCACTTTTTTGCCAATCTATTATATCAAAGGACACATCTTTATTATTACTAATAGCAAAATTGGAATAAAAAACTATTCTCTTCAATAAGCTTTCACTTTCAAATAGCAAAGGACCAATTTTTTGCAATTTTTCTTGAGCGGGAAGATAAAAAACTTTATTTTCTGTGATCTCAAAAAACAAATCTTGCTCGTGATTTAGTCTGCTCAATTCTTCAAATATTTTTTCGGTCACGAGCACAGTCCTTTGAGGGATGCAATAATTCGTAATGGATTTTCTTTTAGTTAAAAGAACAACCTTGTGTCATTCATAAGTCATTTTTAGGCCGATGACTAGCACGGTGTGCTAAAAACTACCTTTTTCCAACACGTTTTATTTAGAGAATATAGCATGATTAAAAACAAATTAATTTAATTAGTTTATTTTAACATTCTCTTCGGCTTTCAATTACTTGTAGGTCGTCATCGGGATTGATAGTGCGTTTATAGGATTTTTCAATACCGACTAACTTGGGTAGATACTTTTCGCTCATGCCCGACCGAT
>JAIFLR010000042.1 GCA_020048985.1 Halobacteriovorax sp.
CGCGATCAATATTGTCAGATTCTGCCTTTTAATTCAAAACAAGCTATTATTTTATTTTTTAGATTGTCTTTAATCATCGGTTCAGTCATTTTTTTGAGTAGCCCGTTGGTTTCAGCTTTGGTCGGGTTTGATGTCCTTTATTTGTTAATGCACGATAAAATATATTTAAAGTTGGTTGCTTTCATTGTCGTCTACTGGCCTTTCCATCAATATCACAACATTGGTAATTTTCGATCTCGTCTTCTAGAGAACTTACACGATGATGTTTTAATTAAATCTGAGATCATTAAAATAAAGCCGACACAGAAATTTTCTTTTTTCCTTTTTTTAATGGGTCATGATCTTTCAAAACACGAAGTCACCAACGGTTTTTATAAAGGTGAAATTCTCTCCTTTGAGCCCAGGAAAGAAAGTGAATTACGAGGACATGTCTCAGTAGCTAAAGACTTTGCTGGACTTACCCATACCATATTCATTCCTCACGACTGGCTAATTGAAAAAAAATCATGAGAAGTTAGTCTTTTTGAATCATGGAAGTTTATTCGGGGAACCCGGAGAATATAGCGTGATTAAGAAATTCCCCAGATTTTAGGTCTGAGGGATTGTATCGAAATTCGATGTGTTAAAAGTCAAAGGCTGGGTACTTAACTAGTCTTTTAGACGGATCAACTTTGTACATAGTTGTGCAACTGGCGCCAACTGAATCTTCTTCTTAAAGTGAGAGATTACTTTTTAAGATACTCTCTCTGGAAAAAGCTCTCTTATTTTCTTCGAAACATCCTCTCTGCCTAACGGCTTGGTAAAAAAACCATCTGTTTGAAATTGAATGATCTGTAGTTCTTCCTCGCTTAACTGGACCCCACCTGTTAAAAATACAAACTTGGGTTGAGTGATCTTTTTATTCTGGCGAATCATACGTAAGAGATCAAAACCATCCTGACTAGGCATCCTGATGTCTGAAAGAACAATATCAGTTTTTCCTTGAGCAACAATATCATATCCGGCCTGGGCACTCTCTGCGACCACCACATTACTGCAAATTCTAGAGAGTATGAACTGGAAAATTCCACGCAAGTCCTCTTCATCATCAACAATTAAAACATTGCAGTGAATTTTTTCTTGAATAGCTGCCCTCGAACCGTTTTGCGCATCCACTACCATTACTGAATGGCCAAACGTAACGGGGAAAAAGATTGTAAAGGTAGAACCGACCCCGATTTTCGAATTCAGTTCTAGTTTCCCTTCATGCTCTTTAATAATGGAACTTACGAGAGATAAACCAATGCCTGTCCCTCGATTTATTTCTTTCGTCGTGAAAAAAGGTTCAAAAATTTTCTCTTTTATTTCATCCGGAATACCACATCCATTATCCGTTATGGCCAATTTAATATGGCCCTCTTCATATGAAACAGTGACATCAATTTTTCTATTCGGCACTCCTGCTGTTGCATCTTTTGCATTCGAAATGAGATTAACGAGCACTTGCTGAACTCGGCCCCTGTCCCCATGGATAAAGGAAGCTTTTGGATTACCGGCCAAAGTGAGTGCTACCTCGTCTTTGAGGTAAAGATCTTTAAGCATATTTACGCTTTCAAAAACTAGCTCAAAGGGATCAAAATCAGTAAGGGTTTCATCAGATCTAGCAAAAGTTCGTAAAGTTTTAACAATGTTGCCAATACGACTGACAGCATTTTCCATCTTATTTAATCGCTCAATTACTTCCGCTGGCACATTTTCAGATCCCTTTAAAATGTCTCCTACGATCAAGATCTGCCCGGAGATGATGGCAAGAGGGTTATTGATCTCATGTCCAACCCCTGCTGATAAATGACCAATGGCCGCAAGTTTTGAATTATGAAAAGATCGAATTTTTTCTTCTTCTAGATTTTTCTGAAGCTCTACTTCCTTGGTTCTGTCCCAATTAACTCCATACATCATAGCAGGAGAGCCGTCTTTATTTCTAATGACCTGGCCTTTACCACCAATATATCTTTTCTCGGTATCCTTATAATTAATTGCAAACGTATGATTAAATTCTTTTTCACCTTTTAGAGCGAGATCCAGTTCCTTCACCGCTTCAGCTTTAGCCTGAGGGGTCAATGAACTTTCCCATGCTTGATAGTGGCCATTAAATTCTTCAGGAGAAATCCCGAATAAATTGTACATCGATTTGTCCCATACGAGATCCTGAGTGACGGGATTGAATTTCCAAACTCCAAATCCTACAGTATCCAAAATTAAACGATTTTCTTCTTTGGCAGCAACGAGCTCGGTAATATTGGTATGCGTACCTACTACTCTGCTTGCTTCTCCTTTTTCATTTCGCTCAACAACTTTTACTTTGTTCAGTATCCACAAATAGTCGCCCGCTTTGTTTCTAAATCGGTATTCGTGGCTGAGTGTGTCGCCATTTTCAGGCGTTTGGGTTACTTTATTGATTGCTGCAAAAACCTGTTCAACATCATCGGGGTGTAATCTGTCCGACCACTCACTTGCTAAGGAGGCTAGCTCGCCCACCTTATACCCCAACATTTCTATCCATGCCTTAGAATATACCGTTTTGCCATCCGCAGGAGTCCAATCCCAAATTCCATCACCCGAAGCGTCCAAAGCATAATTCAAACGTTTTAGTATTCCTTCTTTTTCCTGTTCAAGTATTTTTTGTTCGGTAATATCTTGAAAGATGCCTGTTAATTTTGTGGGTTTTCCATCAACTACCGTAACCTCGCAGGTGGTTCTTATATCTATTTTTCTTGCTTTGGTAGTGTAGGTTTCCAGGTATAAATCGTAGCCTATGCCCTTTGTCATGGCGAGTTCCAGTGCCTCACTGATTTGTCTTTTTGATTCAGGCAAAAAATAACCTACACCAGCATCAACGGTTGGGTTAAATTCTTCAGGGCTGGTATCGTGTATTCGATAGGTTTCGGCTGTCCAATACAGTACGCCCGTCAGCAAATCCAATTCCCAACCGCCTAATTTGGCCATGGATTGTGACTGCTCTAACAATTGTGTGCTTCGGGCTAATTCTATTTCAGCTTGTTTACGTTCGGTGATTTCCAGCACGGTACCTATCAGGCCGATCACTTCGCCGGTTTCGGATTTGAGCGGAAAATAGTTGCCGATCCAATCTTTCTCATGGTCAGGGTCTTTGGGTGTCTTGCCATGAATCTCGACATTCAGCACAGGCTCGCCGCGCTCAAAGATCGGGCGATACGCTTCTTTCAAGAACCCGGCGAGGTCGGGCGCGATCTCGTCGAGAGTTTTGCCAAGGTGATGTGCTACGGAAAATCCGTTGATCTCGGCCATGCGCTCGTTGATGCGCTGGAAACGATACTCACGATCAAGGATGAATAGCCCAATGGGCGAGTAGGTGTAGATTTGTTCGATCTCGCGCAGTTGCGCCTTGCTTTGACGCAGCACCTCTTCGGCTTGTTTGCGCTCGGTGATATCGATTTCGGTTTGGGCTGCTTGGGCTTCAAAAAATTTTGCCGTTTCGTTCATCTTATCAATGAGCGGCTTTAGATTGGAATCGTCATTTTGTGGAAGTTTTTTTGAAAAATTGCCAGCCTGAAAATCAGTGAGCATTTCGAGTACGGAACTGAGATCTGTTGGCTTACTGTTGTGATTTTTCGTACTCATCTATTTGATACTCCTAACGCTCAAAACTCTTCATAACAAAATGATCACGGTTATGCCTAAGACAGTCAATAGAAGCTCTGGTAACGGTGAGGATTATTTTAGATAAAATGGGTGTTATTTAGTTGAGTGGAAAAGACTTGTTGCCATCGGAATTGGATCCATATGAAAAGACACTACTAGCTGGGCACTGTCAAAATTTTATGTGAAATAACGTGGAATCCACACTGAATTTTGTATGAAAGAAGTCCCAATCAATCACTTAACTTGCGCTCATCAACCTAATGGTTTTAATCATCGTATTGTTAATATTTATTTTATAATCCGGTAACAATGCTTTGTGTTGAGGCTTTAATCCATCTTTTGTTTGAGTTATTTTAGCCAGTTAACCCATAAAACAGTGGCCTTGTAGAACCCCGCTAGTATCTAATAATGTGGGGGAAAAATTTATGCACGCATTGATCACGGGGGCCTCATCTGGCATTGGTAGGGCGATGGCCCTGAGCCTGGCAAAGAAAGTTTCTAAACTGATTCTTGTGGCCCGAAGAGAAGATCTTTTAAACGAATTAAAAAGTGAACTTTTACTTCTTCATCCAAAACTCGCTGTAGAAGTTCTGGTTTATGATGTGAACGATCCTGAGCTTATCCCTGCCATTGAAAAAGTCTCAAACAAAAAAATTGATATCTTGATCAACAATGCCGGTCTGGCCATTGGTAGAGAGAAAGTTGAGACTTCCCATTTCTCTGATTGGGAGCAAATGATTTCTACTAACGTAACTGCCAATTTTAAAATGGCCCATTTGGTGGTGCCTTGGATGCTCAAGCATGGTGGCGGAGATATTATTAATCTTTGTTCCGTAGCTGGATTTCTAACTTATCCGGGTGGAGCCGTTTACTGTGCCACTAAACATGCGGTTCATGCATTCACGCGAGTTTTGCGTGAGGAAACTGCCGGTAAAAATATTCGAGTCATGCAGATTTCTCCCGGTATGGTCAATACAGAATTCAGCACTGTTCGCTACAAAGGGGATAAGGCCTTGGCCGATAAGACCTATGAAGGGATTGAGCCTCTAGTTGGCGAAGACATCGCCCGCATGATGCAATTTATGCTGGATCAGCCTCGGCACGTGGTGATTGATGAAATCGTGACTATGCCAATGGCGCAAGGTTCTCCTACTACCGTGGTGAGGGGATAAGTTTGAAAGTTATTGATGCCATTTGTGCCACCTCACTAGAAGTTAAACGAAAACAAATTCGTTTTGATGAGAATTCTGGTCTGATCACTGAAGTAGGGGATTTGAAAGTTCCTCGGGATCAGGTGGATTTTTATTACGACGATTCATGCTTACTTTTTGCAGGTATGGGGGACGTTCATATTCACGCTCGGGAAGACGTGTCTGGAAAAAATAATTATAAAGAAGATTTTTTATCTGCCTTGGCGGCCATGAAAAATGGGGGAGTCACTCACGCTGGAGACATGCCCAACAATCCGATTCCGCCGATTGATAACGCCAGCTACGAAGCCAAATTTCACTTGGGCAGTAAGGCCCACCGCTGCCTTTGGTTTTATGCGGGCATTGGCCCCAATACCCGACCACTTTCTTATGCTGTTCCCTACAAAGTTTATATGGGGCCTTCCATTGGTGAGCTTTATTTTAAAGACCTTAAAACCCTGGATGAAACATTGTCCCATTACCGCGGTCAGCATGTGAGTTTTCACTGCGAGGATCCGGAAATTTTAGAAGCGCATACCAAAGAAGCGACTCACCCTGAAAGACGCCCAGTTGAAGCCGAAACTGTGGCCACGCGTGATGCTTTGATGCTGATTGAGAAATACAACTTAAAGGGCAAGCTCTGTCATTACTCATCAGATGAAGGCCTCAAACTCATCCGTGAGGCCCGCAGTCGCGGCGTAAATGTTTCAATTGAAGTGACTCCACAGCACCTGTATTTCGATCTGGAGCACCTTGAGCCCGACCGTATGAAGGCCTTTCAGATGAATCCGCCTATCAGGCACCAAAAAGACCGAGAGGCGCTAAAAGCAGCTCTTAAAAATGGTGAAATTCAATTTTTGGCCACGGACCATGCTCCTCATACTTCTGAAGAGAAAGAAAAAGGAACTTCTGGTCTGACTGGACTCGATACTTACGCTGGTTTCGTGACGTGGCTCTTGGCCGAAGGATTCTCCCCTGAGCTAATTGCTAAAGTCACGGCAGAAAATCCCGGGGATTTTCATAATCAGTTTATGGAGTCCTGGAAAAATTTATCTTCAGACTATGCATCGTTTGGTCTGGGTCTCGGATACTTAAAACCAGGATTCAGAGCGAATTTTACCGTTTTAAATCTTCACTCACCTCAATTAATCACCACTGAACAGTTGAAGACCAAAGTTCACCACAGTCCCTTTGTCGGGGTGACTTTTCCCGGGCGTCTCATGAACTTATTTATTCAAGGAAAGAAGATATGAAAGTGGCCTTATTAATCTTGGGTGGGCTTATTCTTTTGCTCGTCGTGGTTCTCGGCTGGTGCGGTTATCCTTGGAGTATCAGTGAGAAAGTTCTCAAGTCAGAAGTTGTGCATCTAGAGCCCGAAGGCATGGTTAATAACGAGGAATTCCCAACGGTAATTAAGGTTCAAACATGGAATCTGAGCTTCTTGTTTGGTGAAGGCTCCGAAGGCCCTGGCTACCAGGCGCGTGATAAGAAGTTTTTTGAAGATCAGCTCAATCACCTTGTGACTGAAATTAAAAATTCCGCTCCCGATATTATATGCCTTCAGGAAATTGATTTTGAATCTCACCGCAGCTTTGATCTCAATCAGGCCCAGCTTCTGGCCGTTAAGGCCGCTTATCCTTATGTCGCCGAAGCCGTGAGTTGGCACGCCAATTATATTCCGTTTCCTTATTGGCCAATTGAACATCACTTTGGTCGCATGAAGTCTGGTGGCGCTATTTTAAGTAAATATCCCATCCTTTCGCATGAACTCCATCTATTGAGAAAGCCACAGTCTCAGCCTTGGTGGTACAACATTTTTTATCTTCACCGCTATTATCAGCAAGTTGAAATTGAGCTCGGTGATAAAAAAGTGAAACTTATTAATGTGCATTTGGAAGCTTTTGATAAGGAAGACCGCAAAGGCCAGATCCTAAATCTCGTTGAGAAAATTAAGAAAGACAAAATTGATATTGTTGCCGGGGACTTTAACATGGTTCCGGCCAGTGCCGCTAAAAAGGCCAGATTCAAAAATAGCACTGATGATTATGAAAACGATGACAGTTATAACCTGATGCTTACGTCGGAGCTCCTTGAAGTGATCCCTGAAAATATTTATTCTTTGGATGAGGCCCGGTATTTTACTTTTCCGGCCTCTAAACCGGATCGTCGTCTGGATTATATCTTCTACAATAAGTCCCTTAAAATGATAAAGGCCGAAGTTTTACCTTCGGCCTTATCAGATCACTTGCCCTTGAGGGCCAGTATTCAAATTGCGGAACCTAAATTTAATCCATATTCACAATAAGTTTTTGTCCGGCATAGATCGTTCTCTTTTTCATCGCGTTGATTTTCATCAAAGTTGAAATTGGAAGATTGAACGATTTGGCCACTTTTGTCAGGTGGTCACCTTGCCTAACTGTATAAATAGCTTTCTGAGTATCAGGTAGAAGGATTTTTTGTCCAACCACGATTTTCCCACGCTTAAGATTATTAAGTTTTTTAACCTCAGATACTTGTGAGTTAAAAAGACCCGCAATTTCAGTTAGACTGTCACCTTTAGTCACTTTGTAAGTGATAGGCTTATTGGTTGTTTTAACTTTCGGAGTTGAGGCCAGACGAGTAGAGACTACTTGCTCTTCGTTTGGAGCAAGATTGAGCCTCTGCCCAACTTTTACTTTTACTTTCCAAGATTTGAAGTTATTGACTGAGGCCAGCTTTCTTGGAGTGAGGTCATATTTACGTGAAATAGAAAGGAGAGTTTCTCCGCGTTTTACACGGTGGATTTTTGGAGTTTTAATACTGGCAGTTCTGCGGTTAATCTCCTTACGAGATTCCGGCTTAGTAAGCTTTGGAACTTTGATTCTGGCCACGTTTGAGACTGGTACGAGCTCATTGATGTTGTAAGAATACTTTGTTTTTGGAACACGAAGCATATACGTGCCGACAAAGCTTCGAGGAGTACTGCTTCTTCTTAGTTCTGGATTTAGTTTCTTAAGGAGCTTGTAATCCACACCTAAACGGTCTGCAACCGCGTGAAGTGAGACGTTCTTTTTAATAGGAGTCAGTTCAGTTAAATCAAAAAGACGGTAAGTCTTCTTTGGAATTTCAAAACCATAGTGTTTAGCGTTTTTCATTACGTGCATCGCCGCTAAAACTTTTGGAACGTAGTTAATTGTTTCTGAAGGGAGATGTTTATCATTAGAAAGCTTATAAAAATCATGAGTTCCATGTTTCATGATTCTTCTCATCATGCCGTTTTCACCAGCATTGTAAGCAGCAAGTGCTAGCTCCCAGCTTGAAAAAATTTTGTGAAGATCTCTGAAGTACTGGGCCGCTGCGTGAGTTGCTTTGAAAAGATCCTGACGCTCATCGAGCTCGTGAGTAATTCTCATTCCATAACGTCTGCCTGTGGCACGAATAAACTGCCAAGGTCCAACTGCTGAAGCGTGAGATCGTGCACCGAGGTAATAACCAGATTCGATAAGCCCTACAAAATAAAGTTCTTTTGGAAGTCCGTATTGAACAAAAACTTCTTCAATGTGGTGGCGGTATTCCTCACCGTTATTAATGAAACGCTGAAAACGCTCACGGTTTTTATTAGTGAAGTAATCCACCCAAAATTCCATCCGTTTAGTTTTTTTATTTTTGAGAAAGTTACGAGCGTAGGGAATGGCATCTGACTCTGAACCCGGCAGTTCTGCATCAATCTCGCTACTTCCAATCTCTTTAGTGATCTCACCATCATCAGCATTGGCCTCAGCCATCTCATGGGTGTATTCACCAGATTTTGGTTTTTTGGCCAGGACCTCTTCACGGTTAATATCAACCGTTTCCATTAAAGAGCTCATCTCACGAGATGGATCTTTTTTCATTTGTCTCTTCATTTGGGTACAACCCAAAAGTAAAACAGCTGAAAGAGACAAAGTGGAGTACAAAGAAATTTTCTTCATGAAATGAACCTCTTGCGCTATGACATCATGTCAGACTATTTTTATTCTAACACCCTACGTCTTCATTGCAAGAATTCTCTACAGGAAAAATCGTCCATTTCGTCTTTTTGTTAAATCTTTTTTATAATGGATTTATGACAGACAACCAGCTTAAAAATCCCACCATCATTGGTTTTAGGGAATGGATTTCCCTTCCGGCCCTTCACCTCACGGCTTTGAAGGCGAAGATAGATACCGGAGCAAAAACTTCAAGTTTGCATGCCTTCGGAATAAAACTCGTAAAGCGCGGGGGCAAAACGTTCGTGAAGTTTAATGTTCATCCAATCCAAAACAACCTCGATTTGGTAGTGGCCTGTGCGGCACCGTTGATTGACCGAAGGGTAGTTACGGATTCTGGTGGTCACAAAGAATTAAGATATGTGATCAATACAACCATCCATATTGGTGGCGTGAAAAAAGTGATTGAATTGACTCTTACTAATCGGGAAACGATGAAGTACCGTATGCTTCTTGGAAGAGAGGCCCTGAAGCAATTCTATATTGATCCGTCTCAATCGTATTTATTGAAAAAAAATCAGAAACAAAGAAATTACCTCAAAGACATTAAGCAGGGTCTTCATTTGCTCAAGGATAAAGACGCTTAAATCCTTCATTGATCTTGGAGGCCAAAATGAAGTCATTTTCGTGCAGGTTATTGTTGGTGTGAGTCCATATTTCAATGTCACAGTGCCCCCAGCCAAGTGAGATTTCTGGGTGATGTTTTTCTTCTTCTGCAATTCTTCCGATTTCATTGGTAAATTCCAGCGCCCGTTTAAAATTTTTAAATTTAAAACTGCGTTTGAGGCGTGAATCCTCATGGGTCAGCACCCAGTCAGCGCCTAGGTCTGCCAGCAGTCGCTTTTTTTCCTCGATCGCCAATGGCGCAACGTAAGTGGAACAAGGGATGCATTTTTTATCTTTAAGATCCATGGCTTTTCTCCTAGACTCGGAAAAGTATCCTTTAATTCTCAGGAGTCGTAAATGCGTTCCCTTATTATCTTGATAGTTCTTGTCGGTTGTTCCCATAAGGTCAAAGTCGTAGCACCGCCGGCCCATTTGAGCCGCGCTACTTATGAAGCCTTTGGAAAAGAGGCGATGGTAACTTCCCAAGGTGAGGCAACTTCTCGGGCAACCCTTGAGACCATGGCCAAGGGTGGAAATATTATTGATGCATTTGTGACGGCCTCATTCACAATTTCAGTTGAACGTCCTCAGTCCACCGGAATTGGTGGTGGTGGATTTTTACTTTTCCATAATCAAGCGGATAAAAAAGTTTATGCTTTTGACTTTCGTGAAGTGGCACCCGTTCAATCTAAGGCGGGGATGTATTTAACTAAAGACGGTATGACTCAGCCACTTTTATCCCAAGAAGGCGCACTTGCAGTAGCAACTCCCGGGTTAGTGGCCGGCCTTTATGATATTCACAAACGATTCGGAAAACTTCCGTGGAAAGAAATTATCCAACCTGCAATTGATCTGGCCCGCAACGGGTTCCCACTTTATGCGCATCTTCATGTAGCATTGCAGGACAGAAAAGTTCTCTTGGCAGGGGATAAAGAGGCCAAAAAAACATTTTTAATGCCAGACGGGTCTGTTCCTAATTTGGGCACAATCATTGTTCAGGAAAATCTGGCCAAGACTTTGGAGCTGATTGCAGAAAAGGGGCGTGATGCCTTCTATAAGGGAAAAGTTGCTGACGCTATTGTTAAGTCTGTCAGATCTAAGCGCGGAATTTTGGCCTTAAAAGATTTACGAGATTATCAAATGAAAGAGCGCATTCCTGTTACTGGAACTTATGAGGGGTTAAAGATTTTCTCTATGCCACCTCCAAGTTCTGGTGGAATCCATGTCATACAGATTTTAAAAATGCTTGAGCCCTACAACCTGAAGGGGATGGGACCTCAGTCAACTGAAGCCGTTCACCTGACGGCCAATAGCATGCAAAGAGCGTTTGTAGACCGCGCGACTTATCTTGGGGATCCTGATTTTCATGCGGTTCCCGTTAAAGAATTGCTCGATGAGAAATATCTGAAAATCCTTTCTCAAGAAATCAATACCAAGACGGCGCTCAAGGCCGAAGGACTGCGACCAATTCCTTTCCCTTATGAATCTAGTGAAACCACTCATTTTTCAATTGCTGATAAAGATGGCAACATGGTTGCCTCAACTCAAACCATCAATGGCTGGTTTGGTTCCGGTGTTATGGCACAAGGAACAGGGATCATTCTGAATAATGAAATGGATGATTTCGCCCAGAAAGTGGGAGCGCAAAATCTCTTCGGCGCTGTTGGAGGGGACAACAATCTTGTTCAACCTAAAAAAAGACCACTCTCGAGCATGTCTCCGACTATCATTACTAAAAATGACAAACCTTTCATGGCACTAGGTTCTCCGTCTGGGACCAGAATCATTACCTGTGTCGCACAGACCATTCTCAATTCCGTGGAGTTTGAGATGCCATTATTCGAAGCCGTGGCGGCAACTCGAATTCACCAGCAATGGCAGCCTGATCTTTTAAAAATTGAGGCACCTTATCTTTCTAAAGATGTTGAAGAAGCACTTAAAGAGAAAGGTCATCAAGTGGTCCATGAAAAATTGGGATGCTCGATTCAGGCGATCAAGAAGCAGGGTAAAAAATGGGTAGGCGCCAGTGATCCAAGAGGGGAAGGCCTGGCGATTGGGTATTAAGGTTTATTTTTTGATAAAAGCATCATTGGTGTCTAGGATCTTCTGCACCTCTGGCGGCATACTTGCCCTTAATTCAACTGCCTTGCCCTTTATGTGCGGATGATATTGGGCGAGTTTTTCCGTATCCTGGACACAAAGTGCTCTAGCCGCTATGGCAACAGATTCATCCTGTGCACAGACCTTAAGTTCACTCGTCAAGATCTTGGCATTATTTTCGTCTTTAAATGCTTTTTCCATAATGGGGCCGAGCTGCTTTGCAAATTTCATTAACGACTTCGAAGGTGTATGCGGGTTAGATTTCATGTCCTCTTTCACTTGCTTCTCACTAGGAAAGGCTTCGTGAAATGAGCGAATCTCGCTGGAAGTAATTGTTGTTAAGTTATCTAATGCAGTAGGAGTTCTATTACCTAGATCGGTCATCATTTGTGGTTCCATCTTTTTTTCTGTCTCTACCAACACCTTTTTATTGATTGAGGGAGATGCCTCGTTTTTTGTTATTAAAACTTCATCCTTGGGATAAAAGATGAAGCTTGTAACAACCAAAGCGCTTAGTGTTGCCAGGAGATAGTATTTCTTTTTCATAGATCGTCCCTCACCTGGTTAGAGTTACCCATGTCGGGTGGACCATATACTCCATTCATACTGCCATTTATGTCATAAGCAGCCCCTTGCCACATGTTCGCAGCTGCTTGAGCTTGTTGCCTTTCAGTTATAGTGCATGAAGTACAGGTGTTAACAATGCTCAAGGAATATATATAGCCAATTGCGTATGGTCCCCATGCAAATACATCACACGAGTTTCCATCTGGACATTCTCCATGCAGTTGACCACATTTTTTATTTTGAGGAAATTGACCAGCGAAGCCCCATGCTATTACATCAGAAAGAAGTGCTCCATCTGGACAATCAGAGTGACGCGCTTCATGGACTAAAGTGATGGCCTGGATAATGGCATCTGAAGATGTAAAAGCTTCGCCGATCTGAATGACACCTAAGCGTGAAGAATCCACATTGCGAGCACTTCCATTTGTTAAGAAGCGCACGCCTTCTGGAGCAAAGTATTCATCGTCGTACCAGATGAGTACACTCGGATTGATTGCTAGCGTTCCCTGAAAGTTCTTCGTTATAGATGGAGGGTATATGACTCGTGTACCAAAAATATCTGTAAATTCGGAAATAATATAATTAGCTCTTCTTTCAAGATAAGTAACAACATTCGAAGTGCTATTCCCGCCAAAAATTTCTGAAAAGTATGCAATTTTACTTCCATCAATTTGCATTGATTCTAGATGGTCTATACTGTTATTAACTGATATTCTCTCAGCTGATGTTAACTCTGAATCTAGTGTCACATCAAAATTTGGTTGACTACCACCAGTTGTTCCTCCAGTCGTACCTCCGGAAGTTCCACCTGTCGTTGTACCACCTGTCGTTGTTCCCCCTGACGTGCCTCCGGTGTCTTCTTCTTGTTGAGGAACTGGATCAGATCCACCGCCACTATCACCACTACATGCTATCAAGGTTAGGGGTATAACTAAGAGGGGTAGGATCTGATTAAATGTTTTCATCGTTTCTCCTTGAACCGGTGAATAGTAATTCACTACATTCATTTGAAGCGATTGCACTTGGCCATGTGTATTAAAGCTTTTCTAAATCAAACCTAATCAAATCCTTTTGGTCTTACTTTATATCCGCATTGATGTTTGCATTTTTCCTTAACTCGTCTAGTTCACCTCAAGAATAGATCAGAGATTTTAATCCATTAGGGCTGGCACATGTATTGCTTATGTATTCCTTGTTATTCGCATTGAATTGTTTATCAAGGAGAAGAAAATGAAAAATAAAAACAAACTTGAAAAGTTTTTGCCCTATGCGATGGGCCTGTGTTTGCTGACCTTCGTTGCAAGTTGCGGAAGTGATGATGATGACTCAGATCCTGCACCAACACCTCCGCCTCAACAAGAAGAGCAACAAGATGATGGGACGTACTCTGCGGTTCTCTCTCCTGTTGCCACAAATATTCCTGCCTCTCTCGTAGTTGGCGGTACAGTTATTATTACTATTGCAGGGGATGAAATCACTGCTGACGTTTCAGTCACTGGTGCGCCTGAAGGCGTGCATGTGCAAAGTATATTTACCGGTTCTGAGTGTCCAACAATTGTTGATGATCTCAATCTGGACAGCTATGTTGATTACGCTGAAAGTATTCCACGTTTTGGGAAGATTTTGATTCCACTTGATAGTGATATTGAAAGTCAGCTGGGTGGATTCCTTGAGTTTCCGTCTGCCGACGCCACTGGAGTGTATGCTCCACCATATTCAGAGTCAGGATCTTTTTTCAAGATGGCTGCTGATCTGAGATTGCCCGATCCTATTGAGGACGATGAGATCGTTAAGCTTGGGGCCGATGAAAAAATTAATCTGAACGGACGCGTAGTTGTTATTCACGGGGTGCCTTCAGCTACGGCATTACCTAGCTCAGTAGATTCAGTGATGGGCCTGCCTAATACTACGACCATTCCTATTGCCTGCGGTGTGATCACTCGAACAACTGGTGGAACTTCCGGCGGAACAACTGGCGGGACTACCGGTGGCACAACTGGTGGAACCACTGGCGGCACTACTGGGGGTACAACCGGCGGCACGACTGGTGGAACTACCGGCGGCACAACTGGTGGAACTACCGGTGGCACAACTGGTGAAACAACCGGCGGGACGACTGGTGGCACGCTTCTATAAATACGACTAAGGAGAGTTTGATATGAATAAGTATAATAAACTAACGAAAATTATTTCATTGATAATTAGCTCAGGTTTTCTTTTAACCCTTGCTGCTTGTCAACCCGAGGAATCAAGCAGTCTCACGAAGGCCCAGCTAGAGCAACAACCTGATGAAGGATTGTATACAGCTGACCTCCTTCCCCTGAATCCCACCGTAACTGGTATTAGAAATCCCTTTGATGCTTTAGGGGCCGTGATACTTAGTGTGAGTGGTGATAATGCTTCCGCCACAGTAAATGTTGTAGGTGGTCCGGCGAGCATTGCGCATCCGCAGTTCGTTTATATCGGGACCAGATGTCCTATCGATACGGATGATACAAACGCGGATACCTTTCTTGATGCAGCCGAAGGGGTTGCGACCTATGGTCAAATTATTATTCCACTTGATGGTGATTTGAATTCTCAGGATGCAGGTGCAGATGGATTTCCGGTTTCGGATGAGTCTGGAGCGTATCAGTATTCTCAATCAGCTTCGCTTGCGAGTTTGCTCGCGGATCTGAAATTAATAGACCAAGATTTGACTGATTCGATCACAAAACTACATCCAGGTGAGGAAGTGAATATCGCAGGGAAAGTGGTTGTTGTTCACGGGGTACCGGAGACAACTGTTCTGCCCGACACTGTTGGAACAATTCAGGGGGCCCCAAATACTACAACCCTGCCTATTGCTTGTGGGGTCATTAGACGTGTTGGTGATGAAACAACTGGTGGAACAACCGGTGGAACAACTGGCGGAACAACCGGTGGAACAACTGGCGGAACAACTGGTGGAACGACTGGCGGAACTACTGGCGGAGCACTACTTTAAATGATTTTCAATAGGGACAGGACTTTAGTTTTGTCCCTATTGTTTTGATGCCTGAATACTTGGATCTAAATGCTGCTGCCAAATTGGTCCTGAGGGAGAAGGCAAATGAGACTTGTCATAAAGAATCCCGCGGGCCTTGCCTAGTTCAACAACTTGAAAGTTTTTATCATCTTTTGCTATAGAAACTTTTTCTTTAACCCACGAAAACATTCTGTCCGGTGACCAGAACATCAAATTTTTGTGTGGCTCTTTGGGTGAAGCCCAACTTGAACCGCTGGTCATGAGTTTCAGAAGATTCACTTTCTCTGTTGTTAGCGGTGGGCCAGCAAATTTTAAAGGAATACTCACAGTCTGTGACCAGGCGTCTTTGATATCTAGATCCATGACACCGGCCACTTCCAGAAAGCTTGCGCCAAAAGCAGAACAACCTGCGCCCTCGGCATAGAGTGGGCGATTGGCCAGACCATAATAGCGGCCAACATCTTTTTCACGATACTCTTTTAGGTATTGAGAAACTCGGTCACACTGGCCTTGGTTAAGATGGAAGCTCACAAAATTAATGCGCTCGCCATCTTCGGAGAGTTCTTTTATTTCTTCTTCTACATTTACTTTTTCTTCTAATCCACCAGCAAAGCTATGGTAGAGAACGGCCAGGCCGCGGCTCTCGATCAAGAGCTGATTGAGGTAATCAAAACGTTTTCCCACCATTCCAGTGAGTTGTTTTTCTCCACCACACTGAACTTCAACAAACACATGCCCCATAAATCGCGACTGAAGGCTGAGTCGATTTTTTAAAGCTGACATCGCCAGATTGGCAGGGGTCGACCAGTCCATCCCTAAAGGTGAGGGGATGAAATAGAGGGTCAGCTTGGGTTTGGTTTCGGCCATAATATTCGTTGAGAGAAGGGTTAAAAGCAGTATCAGTTTTTTCATTTCACCATTCTCCCTCAGAGCTGAATTTGGAGCAAAGGGAAAATACTTTACAGACCCGTTCAGGCAGGATTTGATGATAAAAAGGAATTTTGCTCCATGCAACAGATTGCTCTCACGGCCTTGGCGCTACTAGTGCCATTTCTCATCATCAAGCTTGAAAAGACGGTTAAACCCATCCAGTGGTTGAGTCCAATAGTCTGCTGTTATGCTTTGGGGATCCTGCTGGGGAACGTGCTTGGTCCTCTTTGGGATCATACTCTTGCACGGACACTTTCAGAGGTCAGTGTGATGCTTAGTCTTCCGTTGTTACTTATCTCTGTTGATCTTCTTGGATGGTTCAAACTCGCAAAGACCACTATTATCTCATTCTTGCTCCTCATTGTTTGTGTCATGCTAGTGAGCTATTTGGTTGGCATGTTTTATAAAGATCATGACCCTGAAGTCTGGAAAATGGCCGGCATGTTAGTCGGCGTTTATGTTGGAGGAACTGCCAATCTCACAGCGATCGGAAAAATTTTGGGCGTCCGGGAAGATGTTTTTGTTATGCTGAATGCTGTTGATTTGGTTTTTGGCGGCATCTATCTCTTATTTATCATGTCTGCCGGTGTTAAAATTCTGACCCGAATACTTCCTGCTTTCAATCATGATGGTCTGGATGAGGGTGAGATGGATTTAGTCCACTGGCGGGAGTTGAATTTAAGTAAAAAAACTCTTCATTCTATTTTGCTGCTGCTTTTGTCCGGAGTGATTGTTGGGCTTTCGGTTCTGGTTTCTCGCTTGTTAACCGGCGAGGAGGTCCCCAGTATTATTATTCTGGGTCTTACGAGCCTGGCCTTGATCTTTTCTTTTAATAAAAAAATCAGACACTTCGAGGG
Organism: Halobacteriovorax sp.; assembly: GCA_020048985.1. Lineage (GTDB taxonomy): Bacteria > Bdellovibrionota > Bacteriovoracia > Bacteriovoracales > Bacteriovoracaceae > Peredibacter. The sequence goes on from JAIFLR010000042.1 coordinate 16,925, forward strand.
CTCTCAAGAATGGGGACAATACTTTTTGATGGTATTTTGTCTGGCAGTTGGCTCTCTGGCCAATATTTCTCAGCTCGTTTCTGGTAGCTCGTGGTACTTTCTGTTCACTGGTCTTATTATGTTTGGCAGTATTCTTTTGCATTTTCTCTGTTGTTTTTTTCTCAAAATTGATAGAGATACGGCGATAATCACCTCTATGGCTGGAATTTTTGGCCCGGCCTTTGTGGCACCTATGAGTCAGGTCTTAAAAAATAAGACGATTCTGGTTTCTGGTGTGACGACTGGTCTGATGGGAATAGCCGTTGGAAACTTTGTTGGTGTGGCAGTGGCTTACTTAATTAAATAACAGGGATACGCGTGATCGTTAAAATTGAAAATTTAACCAAGTCTTTCCATAATCGATTGGTGATAGATGGTTTATCACTTGACGTGCATGCGGGTGACCTGATTGCTCTGATTGGCCCTTCCGGCTGTGGTAAGTCGACTTTCCTTAGATGTATTAACGGCCTTGAAACCGTCGATAGTGGAACGGCCCAAATCTTTGATACTGTTCTCAGCAGTCCGTTGGAAATTGGGCACAAAGAATTTCAGCGTCGCTCATTTGCCGTTCGCCAGAAAGTGGGGATGGTTTTTCAAAGTTTTAATCTATTTCCTCACCTGACAATTTTAGAAAATGTGATGAAGGCTCCTTTAGTCGTCACTAAAATGTCTAAAGTAGACGCTGAAATCAGGGCCAAAGAATTACTCTCTAAAGTAGGGCTAGGAGATAAGGCCTATCATTACCCTGATCAACTCTCTGGTGGGCAACAGCAGCGTGCTGCAATTGCCAGGGCCCTGGCCATGTCTCCTCAGATTTTACTTTATGATGAACCCACTAGTTCTCTGGATCCCGCTTTGGTCAATGAAGTCTTGCTAGTGATGAAACAGCTAGACCAAGAAGGCATGACTCAAATTGTGGTTACTCACGAGATGCGTTTTGCTCGCGACGTAGCGGATAAAATTGTTTTCATTGAACAAGGATCAATTGTGGAAATGGGGTCACCTGATCAGATTTTTGGTAACCCAAAAGATGAGCGGACGAAAAGCTTTTTGAGACATTTCCTATGATTAAAATATTTCTCATTTTCATTTTACTTGCATCGAGCAGCTTTGCCATTGCCAAAGATAAACCAAAGCTTCGTTGGGGAGCTGATGTAGAAAGTGGAGCTCCCTATTCCTACAAATCTCCCGAGAATCCAGATCTCGTAATTGGTTTTGAAGCCGAAATCGTTGAGGCCCTCGCCAAAGAACTTGGGATGGAAGTCGAGTTTGTTCAGAACAGTTGGGACGGCCTGATTGAGGGACTTATTCGGGGTGACTACGATATCGTTGTCAATGGAGTTGAAATCACTGCTGACCGTGCTCAAGTGGTACATTTCAGTCAGCCTTATTATTATACTTCTGAATCTCTTGCCGTTAGAAAATCGAATACAGATATTACGTCTCTCCATGATCTAAAAGGCAAACGCGTTGGAACTCTTGACGCCTCTCTGGCGCAGAAAATTCTCAACCAGCAACCTTTTCAAATCACAACCCTCGGCTACGACGAAGAAGTTCTCTGCTACGGCGATTTAATTCTAGGAAGACTTGATGCTGTTCTTTTAGATGAACCCATCGCTTTATATTATGCGAAGCCTAACGTTGACTTAAAGCTCGTTGGCGGACCTATTGGTTATATGGAGTACGGGATTGTCACACGTTTTGGTAATCCGGAATTTGATGCTCGGATAAAAAAGGCTCTGGATAAATTAATTCAAGACGGCAGCATTCAGAAAATTCTTGAACGTTGGAATTTGTGGAATACCTCCACCGCCAAAGTCTGGGGACAAAGTCCTGTGCCTCAAACCAGACCTGAGGCCTATGAAAAATATCTGGAAACAGCTTGGGGTAAACGAACGCTCCTGGAAAAAATTAAGAACTATATCTCTTTTCTCCCTCTTTTAGCGAAAGGGGCCGTTATGACTCTCGAGCTGTCGATTATTTCGATGGCCCTCGCTATGTTTCTTGGTTTATGTGCGGCCTTAAGTAGGCTCTATGGACCTGCACCTTTGAGATGGTTATCTGTTACTTACGTTGAAGTTTTTCGCGGAACTCCTCTTCTGATACAGCTCTACTTAATTTTCTATGGCCTTCCCCATGTCGGCATAAGTTTCGACCCCTTTGTTGCCGCCGTACTTGGTCTGGGTCTTAATTACGGGGCATGCGAAGCTGAAAATTACCGCGCGGGCATTTTATCTATTCCCAAATCTCAGATGGATGCCTCTCAGGCCCTTGGTATGAACTGGTTTCAATCCCTTCGGCATGTGATTTTACCACAAGCGATTCGTGTCGTTATTCCACCTGTAACAAATGATTTCATTGCTCTCTTGAAAGACTCGTCGCTGGTGTCTGTAATTAGTATGGTTGAACTCACAACAATTTATGGCCAACTTGCTTCAACTTATTTTGATTATCTTGGGCTTGGTATTCTCACAGCATGTGTTTATTTTGTAATTGGATTACCGTTTGTCAGACTCTCACGTTATTTCGAAACACAATTGACCACTTCTCGTTCGACTCCACCGAAAGCAGTAAAATAAAAAAAGGCTCCACTAGGGAGCCTTTTTTATTCATCACTAAAAAATTGATTTAAGTTAACGTTGTTGGTGCAGAGAAGTCTCTATCCATGACAGTCTTTCTCTTATCGGCCTTGGCATTTTCGATGGCTTGAAGACAAATTGTTTGGATTCTGATGGTCAATTGATCAATCGCCTGAGAAGAAGTTGAAAGACCTGCTTCATCTTTGATCATCTTTTTAATTTTTGACGCAACTACCAAAGCTTCGCCGATATTTGGATTTTCGATGTAGAAGTTAAAATCTTTTCCCATAACGGTCTTGCGACCAAGTTTCTGGGCGTGGCTTATAGCGTCACGACAAGCTTTTACAATATCTTGGTTAACAGGCTCGAAAAAACCTGCGGAAGTATTAATATCTCCCTTCTCTTTAATGAACTTTTTAACTTTAGAAATCACGATCAGGCTTTCCATTGGGCCTCCTTACAATTCAACAAACATTAGAATAACCTAAACTATGCTTTAAAGGGCCATCTTGGGCAAGACGAAATCGTGGTCTTCAGGATTAATTGTTCTCTATACAAATAAAGATTCATGAGTTACTTTTTTTATCTCAATTTTACCCACTTCCCCTAGGGATTTTCGATGGATGACACACAACGTATTGTGATGACTGGAATTGGATTAACTGCCCCTAATGGCAATTCTCTGGACGAATTCAGACAGAGTCTTTTGAACTGTAAATCTGGAGTAACTCACACAGAAATTCGCTACATGGGAAAACAGGCGGCCGGACTTTGTGATTTTGATGAATTCAAATTCCAATCTAAAAAGATTCGTCGTCGCGGAACTCGTGCCGGCAGTATTTCTATTTATTGTTCTAACGAAGCCATTAAAGATTCTGGTATCAACTGGGAGTCAGTTGATAAGTCTATGGTTGGTGTTTATCTAGGAATTACAGAACACGGTAACGTTGAAACAGAAAATGAAATATTTGAAATGCACCAGAACAACCTTGATTGGAAGCTCTGGTCTCCGCACCATAATCCTAGAACTGTTTCAAATTCGCCAGCTGGTGAAGTGACTCTCAATTTAAATATTACAGGTCCCCATTATACTCTTGGTTCTGCTTGTGCCGGTGGAAACGTAGGAATTATTCAGGGAGTTCAGCAGCTACTTCTTGGTGAAGTTGATCTTGCCTTAGTGGGAGGGATCTCTGAATCTCCTCAGACTTTTGGAATTTTTGCCGCTTTTGCTGCTCAGGGTGCACTTGCTCACCATGATGATGCGACTCTTGCTTCACGACCACTTGATAAAAACAGAAACGGCATCGTCATTTCTGAAGGTGGATGTGTTTATGTTCTCGAGCGCCTCTCTGCTGCGAAGGCCAGAAATGCTAAGATATACGCTGAGATTGTTGGCTATGCGATCAATTCAGATGCAACTGACTTTGTGAATCCAAATAGCGAGCGCCAAGTTGAATGTATGCATAAGGCGATCAAGAGAGCAGGACTCAAAATTTCTGATATTGATATTGTAAACATGCACGCTACTGGCACTGGTACTGGCGATATTAATGAATGCCGAGCTGTTCGCGAAGCGTTTGCTGATTCCGACAAGACCTTTATTAATTTTACAAAAGGCCACATCGGCCATTGTATGGGTGCTGCCGGTGCATTGGAGCTTGCAGGAAATATTCCTAGCTTCACTGATGGTATTGTTCATCCTGGTATGAACGTGACGGATCTTGATTCTGATTGTGAACTTAAAAATCTCGTTTTCAATGAACCTAAGTTTATTGGAAACGTTAATTATATTCTTAACAACTCATTTGGTATGTTAGGAATCAATTCTGCATTAATTGTTAAAAAGTATACTGTTTAAGGAGTACTGACCCATGACCGCAGCCAATGTTCGTCAAATCGTATTAGACATCATTTCAGATATCGCTCCAGATGAGGACGTGACAGTTATTGATGATAAAAAATCTCTTCGTGAGCAACTTGATTTAGACTCTATGGATTTCCTTGATATCGTAATGGAACTCCGTAAGCGTCATAAAGTTGAAGTTCCACAAGAAGATTATCCGAAGTTAGCAACTCTTGATTCTTGTGTTGCTTATCTTTCACCGAAATTCGCGTAAATTAAATTATGAACTACGATGCTATTGTCATCGGTGCTGGGATGTCGGGCCTTGCGGCCGGCATCCGTTTGGCAATGTTTGACAAGAAAGTCGTAATTCTAGAAAAACACACCATCCCGGGTGGTCTTAATTCTTATTATCAACGTCGCAATTTTGAAAAAGGCGGAATACGCCAGTTCGACGTTGGTCTGCACGCTTTAACGAATTTTATTAAGAAGGGAGAGAAGGGGAAGCCTTTCTCTAAGTTACTTAAGCAACTTCGTCTTTCCTATGATGATTTCAAATTGTGCCCTCAAACTCATTCAAAGATTTTGTTTCCTAATATTGAATTAAAATTTTCAAACGATTTTGAACTTCTTCAAAACGAAGTGAGTGAAAAATTTCCCCATCAGATCGATTCATTCATTAAGCTCGTTGAAAAGGTCCAGGCCTTTAATGAACTTGATTTATCCATTGGATATTCTTCTTCAAGATCAACTCTGAAAAGTTTGTTCTCCGACGAGCTTTTGATTGAAATGCTTTTATGCCCACTCTTGATCTATGGATCTGCTTGGGAAGACGACATGGATTTTGCTCAGTTTGTGATCATGTTCAAGTCTCTTTATTTTGAAGGCTTCTCACGCCCTGAAGGTGGTGTGCGCACCATCATCTCGCTTCTGATCAAAAAGCTTGAGGACGTTGGTGGAGAGATCAGGTTTAAGGCCTCAGTAAACGAAATCCTGACTAAAGATGGTAAGGCGATTGGAGTCAATGTTGGCGGTGAAGAACTTTTCGCCCCCGTTATTCTATCGAGCATTGGTTATCCTGAAACTGTAAGGATCACAAAAAGCCTGGAGAGTCTGATTACTCCACGAGTGGGGGCGATGACTTTTCTTGAAAGCATCTTTATATTTGATAAAAAAATACCCTTGGTTCAGAACGAATCCACTATTACATTTTATAATGATGCGGATAAATATTCTTACCGGCCAGCGACTAACTATTTTGATTCTCGCTCAGCCGTGGTTTGTTTTCCTGATAATTATGAAGCTCTGAAATCTGAGGGGGAAGGTACTGTTCGTATAACTTTTAT
>JAIFLR010000080.1 GCA_020048985.1 Halobacteriovorax sp.
GAGGCTGCCGAAAAAGCTGAATTATTAGCTAAGGAGGCTGCCGAAAAAGCTGAATTATTAGTTAAGGAGGCCGCTGAAAAAGCCAAGTTATTACTTGAAGAAGCAGTGAGGGAAGCCGAGCTACTATTAAGCGAAGCGGCAAGAGAAGCGGCAAGAGAAACGGCAAGAGAAACGGCAAGAGAAACGGCAAGAGAAAAAGATCTAATCGAAAGAAAAATCAAGTTTCTGGATATTGCAGCCCATGAATTGCGCAATCCTATCACGTCACTCTCTTTATTGCTTGAGTTGGGCGAAAAACAAATAAAGAAGGGGCAGCCTCTTTCTCCAGATATCTTGAATCGACTTCGACTACCTGTAGATCGCCTTGTTAGGCTAGTGGTCGATCTTGTAGATATGTCCAAGCTGGAGCGAGGTTTGCTTTCTCTTCTCCCTGAGAAGACAAATATGGCATCATTGATTTCTGGGTGTGTAGAAGAATTTCAGCTACGAGCACCTGAGCGTCGGTTTATTTTCAATAAACCAGATGATCAAACGATCGAGATCAATTTAGACCCTGTCAGAATCGGCCAGGTTCTCGCAAACTTTCTCGATAATGCTATCAAGTACGCCAGTGATGGCGACATTGAAGTCATACTTGAGGTTATGCCTTCTGTTATTCGAGTGTCCGTGACAGATCATGGCCCCGGTATTTCAGAAGATGAGCAGTCTTTGTTATTTACTGCTTTTGCCAGAGGTAGCTCTAATGCAACGATTCGCGCAGGTGGGCTAGGGCTAGGGCTTTCTGTTTGTAAGGGCATTATGGATTTGCACCAAGGGGCAATTGGGGTCAGGAGCAAGGTCGGGCACGGAAGCACTTTTTATTTTGATCTTCCAAAAAGGTAGGCTGGCCTATGACGATATTAAAATCGAAGACAATTTTTGTAATTGAAGATGATCCAGGTATTTCATTTGTCCTGTCGGAGCTTCTTGAGGGTGAGGGGTTCAAAGTTCAGGTTGCAGAAAATGGGGTTGTTGCTCTTGAGTTACTTCAAAAGCACGGGGTGCCAAGTTTAATTTTACTGGATATGATTATGCCAAAGATGAACGGATGGGAGTTCGCCAAAGAGTTCACCGAAAAGTACGATCATCTGTGTCCCATTATTGCAATGACCGCTGCTGCCGATGCTAAGCAGAGGGCAAAGGACATTAATGCAGTCGATTTGATCGAAAAACCTTTTGATTTTGATAAATTTCTCGCAACAATCAAGAAGCACATCACTGTTTAATTTTCGATATTTAGATCAGAGATTTTTAACCAACGATTCTGGAAATTGATCTTCTTGAAACCCCGTGAGTCTAGATATTTCGGCCTTAGTTTTTTTCCTAATCCACATGGCGTGAACTTCTTTTTCTTGGCCTCTGGGATCTCGGACCAGGTCTCTTTTAGTATCAGATCTAATCTCTTAAAACCGTCCGCACGATAAATGCACTTACCTTGCAGGCATAGGCAGTAGCTATACTTTCCCGCTCCTGCCTTGGTTGACAGTGACATCCATTTGGGTATAATTAGCATGATGAAAATTTACTTCTATGAGACAGGTGCTGGTAACTCACCTCTTAAAAAATTCATTGATAAGCTTACTGAGAAAGATCAGGCGCGTTTTAATGAAGTATTTAACGAAATCGAAACACATGGTCTTAATGCATCCCGATTAATCTTTAAACCTATAGAGGGGAAGCTTTGGGAGATTAAGTTTAAGTCAGAGAGCAAGGGCTATCGAATTTTATACGTCTTGGTTGAACAAGATATGATGATATGGCTTTATGCTTTTGTGAAAAAGACTCAAAAGACGCCTATAAATGAACTCAAGGTCGCAAGACAGAGATTAAAGGAAGTTTTAAAATGAAAAAGTATAACAACATCACTGAGGCCAAGTCTTACTTTACTCAAAAATTAAAGAATCAAACAATTAAGTCTTTTTACGATGAAGAAAAAACAAAATCAGATATTGCTCGTATGATAAGAACGGCCAGAGAAAAAAGTGGTCTTAGCCAGCGCGAACTTGCCAAGAAAGCTGGAACAACTCAAGCTGTAGTATCCAGAATTGAATCAGGTGGAGATTCAAGAATGCCATCGCTTACACTCATATACCGTCTATTAACCGCTTCAGATGCGAAGCTTGAACTTAAATGCATCTTCGAAAAAGCTGCTTAATTCTTTTTTACTTTTTAAGAGCAGTCGTAAAGCTTGCTTTGCGGCTGCCAAGCTCAACCACCCTACCCTGAATATAAATCATAAATCTTTTGAGCTTATAAAAATGAAAGAGCCTAGATGGCGATTGAATCTTTCTCGACGTAAGGAGAGAACTTCCCGAAGTAGTTTTATTATATCCTGAAGTCACTCTTTGAAACGACTGTTTTTGTCGTGTGCCGATGTGTAGCGATCTGTGGCGATATGTTCTTGATAAACGCCGCGTCTAAAGTGTTCTTGATCTGTAGTGATGTGATTTGACATGTAGTGATCTGTGGCGACTTAACTTATTGTTTTATTGGGAAGGTATCTGGATTGATCTGAACGACTCTAACTCCGGCGTTGTTTGATTGTAGAATCTGGAACCATCCTTGCTTTTCAAGACGAAGGAGTTGAACCGATAAGTGAGAAGCTGTTTTTTGAGTAAGTGATTTCAAATCTTCTGTATCGATAATGGAGATCCAGCTTTGAAATTTATTATCAAAACTCGCCTTCTCTCGAATGTGCCCAAGGATGATTTTGGGAAGGCCTTTTAAGCAGTAGAACTCCAAGAGCGAAGGCTCTTTTGCCTTGCGTCCATTATGTTCTTGATGTGTTTTGAGTTGTGGCGATGTGTTCTTGACCTGTGCCGACCTAAGCTTCTGATTTTTGGATTTTTCGATGAGGAACTTAGTTCGCTTTTCAACCTTCTCCATTCTCAAGTCGAGTTTCTCAGCAGGAGATCCCTGCTTCTTCAATTCCCCTCTAGGAACTTCAATTTCTTTTTTAGGGGCTTCCTTTTCAACTCCCCTAACGAGTCTTATCTCCCTCATTTCTAGTGCCTCGCAGAACTAGTTTGAAGAGGGGCAATGTAGTCACAAAGCTCATCGATATTTGCTTTTACTTCCGCATTTGCTTTTGATTCGAAGAGATTCTTACCATTATTGATACAGTTCACAATGTCTGAGCTGGCCTTAATAGTGAAAGGTAGGATCTTATCATTCATGATCTTCGCCATAGCGGAGAATGCCTCTTTAGAGGCCACAGTCGTAGTGCTGTACTTGTTCATCAAAACCTTTACCTCGATTTCTCTTTTAACTTCGTACTCAGCAATACTCGCCTGAAGATCCTCGTAGGTGAGCATCACGCCTTCAATGGAGAACGATGAGGTGTCATAAGGAAGTATGACAAGATCGGCAGCTAGGTATGCTGATTCAGTTAGCCGGGTATAAGTAGGGGGAAGATCCATGAAAATGATATCAAAGTCATTTTCAACCGAAGCAAGCATTTTATCCATCAGGAGTTTTGGATTCTTGTCTGAAAGTAATCGATCAACTCTTCTGAGCATGCCTTTTGATGGAATCATGGAAATGTTTTCAAAGCGAGTATCCACAACACATTCACTTGCAGAAGTGCCATTTTTGAAAATCTCGAGCATCGTGTTAGCGTTGCCAATATCAAAATCAGCCTTCGCCAAAAAAGACGTAGCGTTGGCTTCAGAGTCCAGGTCAATGTAGAGAATCCTGGCCCCTTTTTGAGCGAGTCTCATTGAGGAAATCAAAGACAGGGAAGTTCCACCAACTCCACCTTTCTGTTGCTTAATGACAATTCTCTTATGTTTGAAAGATAGGCCTCGCATTGAAAGCAGGGAGGTCATCGCCTTCGAAGAAATTTTAATCATCCCATTGTTAACTTCGGTCTTTTCGAAACCAAGGTCAGCGTTCTCTTTGAGTAATTGCTTTACTCGTACGGATGATATGTTTAGGAATTCTGACGCCTGTCTACAATTCAACATTCCATAGTCCTTGCTTTAAATTTTCAGCTTGTAATGAAATTCTAATATCAAGGTGAAAACAATGGCAACTCATACTTTGTTATCAGAAAGAGTGCGGCTCACGGCAAAGGGCCATAGGGGCAAAATTTAAGAAGATTCCAGCGAGCGAGGTATGCGATCGCTGCTGGATTGTATCGCCACAGTAAGAGTCCTTGTCGTACCCATATGACGCTCGACACGAAAGTGATCCGTTCTTTCGCCGCGAACAGGAAGACATTGCTGTTTATTGTAGTTGCCGCCTCTGGCTCCGGCCTGCAGGCCGGAAAAATCCTGCTTTTAAATGAAGAGCTGGCGATCAAAAAAGAGGGCGGTTTTCGCGGACTATGAATGATTCCAGAGATTCAACGTAGGCCAATATGACGGTAGGGAAAGAGCTAAGAAAGACCTGTGACTCGTCTGACCCACGACTTGCGTCAAAACCAGTTCAATGGTAGAGATTTCAGCGATGTGAACCGCTATCCCAACCTCAGGCACCCACTCTCAACGTAGATAGTAGGTGCCTGAGGTTGGGATAGCGGAAGAGAGAATGATTTTAGAGAGAGGAATTGTATGTATGATTTAAAGAAGAGAACACCAGAAGTAAGTAGGAAGAGTAAGGATAATGGAAAGAATTTAAGATTAGGGGAGAGGGATTTTGCGATATTGAGATTTATTTTAGAGATGAAGAATTGTTCGAGTGAGCATGTTTGGGAAAAGTTTTTCAGAGAAGATGATGTTGGGATTAAGTATTGTCAGAATAGGTTGAGTCGATTGAGGCGCGGTGATTTCTTGCTTAGCCATTACACTTACGATGGTCCGATGCGTTATTATACGGCAACCGACAAGGCGAGACTGGTGGTGATGGATTTTTTTGGTCTTGCTGAAAACGAGATTCCCGCGCCAAGAAAAGATGTTGATCTGCGCCAATTTCTTCACGACAAGGGTCTAACGTGGGCGAGAATCTTTTTGGAGAGAAGTGGGGCGATCAGCGAATGGAGTTGGTCGAGCGAGGCAAGTATCATCAGAAAATACTTTTATGGAAAATCCGTCGATGAAATGAGCGGGTGTGTTATTCCGGACGCGGTCGTTAAAGTTGTCAGCAGCACAGGGGTTGAAAGATTGGCGGCGGTGGAGTTCGAGAGGACTCAAAAGACGCCAGAAAAAAGAAAGGAAAAGATCAGAGGTCTTTTTGAGAAGGACACTAAGTGGGCGGTGAAGATTTTTATTTTTGGAGATGACGGAGTTGAGAAGGCCTGGGAGGAGACGTTTGGAGAGGTTTTTCTGGGCAAGGCGAGGGAGTGGGAAAAAGATAATGGTTACCGACACCATAGAGATTTTAGTGATGTCTGTGGGTACTTTTCTAAGCAGGTGCTTTTAACTTCTACGTACAACGAGCTGACTGCCAAATACAAAGAGGCCGACGGAAAAGTTAAGCTGGTTGATTTTTTTAAGGAAGACCAGTCTTTCTTCGGTGCAAGAAAGATTTTGAATGAGGTTGAGCGAAAAAGAGAGCTAGAGGAAGTGTCCAAAAAGAGAATTGAGGAAGAGGCGGAGCATAAACGGTCGTCGGGTGCCGAAAAAGACAAGAAAGGCATTCTGGGAAAGATGTTTTCTCAGAGTTGAAAAAAGAAACCCATCAGGCGAAAGAAGGATTTTTCTTCGGTGATACTAAAACAAACATAAAGTCAGTGCTGCAAAGGAGCTTTCCTTTCTCCTTCTTCTATTTTTTGTAAACGGCAATCAGTGGGCAGAATAATAGTAAATGTTGTCCCAGTTTTTTCTCCACTCTGAACCTGAACTGTTCCCCCGTGTGCTGTGGCCGCCGCCTTTACTAAAAAGAGTCCAATGCCCCAACCTTGTGTTAAACCACTTTTGGCGGTAACACTGCGGTAAAAATTGTCAAAAATCTCCTCTTGCTCGTCTTCTGGGATTGGCTTCCCTTCATTGTGGATAGCAATTCTTGCTTGGTTTTCTTCTTGAGTAATCGTGACGTTCACGAGAGCTCCGGGAGTGCCGTACTTAGTGGCGTTTGAGAGTAAATTTCCGATCGCTCTTTGGAGCATCATGGGGTCCCAGTAACCCATTACAAAAGAGTCCGACTTTAAAAAAAAGTTATCCCCCGAAATTGAAGTGGCATCCTCTATGGCCATCTGTCCTATGGATCGTAAGTCGCATTCTTCAATTTCGAGATGAAGCTTCTGCCCCATTTGTGATAGGTTCGCGTCCAAAAGGTCTTTGATCATACGATCCGTTCGGTCAATAGTGTTCACTATGCGAGAAGCCATCACCTGGGTCGAATTGGCTTTTTCTGGCGCCCTTAGGATCAGCTGTGCGCTAGTCTTCGCCACTGTCAAAGGAGTCCGTAAATCATGCGCAAGTGTTGAGATGAATTTTTCTCTGAGTTGATATTGCTGGCCAGCGAACTCAGAGGCTGCTTCAGCGATTCCTAGTTCAATTGCATCGATAATCGCATCGCGCTCTTGTGGAGGAACTTCTCCGAGAACGCTAAAAATGGCCCTCCTAAGGATGCGGTATTCAGAAATAATTTGTTCAAGAGTGTAGCGAGGAAAAGTTGATCGTTCTTTCCCGTGCTCCCTGGCGACTTTTGCCTCAAATTTGACATTCCCTTCTCTGTGCTCAAGGGCGTGAGCGAGATTCTCCAAAAACTTTGGCAATGAATTCTTTAAATCAGAGCTGTGAAGATGGCGTGCAGCCTCCACCTCTAAGCGAACCTGTTCCTCCCATTTTTCTAAAATATTTCCAGCTTTTTCTTGCAGTATCCCAGAGAGATTTTTATTTTGTTGATTGTTGATTGTTGATTGTTGATTGTTTTGCATTTGATTTCTCCATAATGATTTTTTTGCAAAAATGGCGCCACCGCTAATTAACGCTCTAGTGAATGAGTCAATGGTTTGGAAATGCTCGCAATTTCCCGAAGTAGAATAACGTGTCTTATGGGGTAAAAATCCTCTGTCTTTGAATAGGATCGCAGCGGAAAAAAAAACTACGCGAGACGCAGAGACGTTCCCGAAAATTTTGTTCATTTCTGCGAACTCTCTTGTTAAGGTAAAATGGTGGTCGATGGTTTTTAATAATTGGAAATCAAATGAAAGAAGTTAAAGAGGCTGCCGAAAAAGCTGAATTATTAGTTAAAGAGGCTGCCGAAAAAGCTGAATTATTAGCTAAGGAGGCTGCCGAAAAAGCTGAATTATTAGTTAAGGAGGCCGCTGAAAAAGCCAAGTTAT
>JAIFLR010000088.1 GCA_020048985.1 Halobacteriovorax sp.
AAAGTGAGTTTCCCTGGAGTCCCTCACATTCCTCAGGGGCTTGAGAAAGATGAATATGACAAAGATGCACTCCTATTAGATATGAATGGATCAATGAGCGGAATTGTAGATTTATCAGCAGCGACCTATTGTTCAAATATAATGAACAATAATATGTCTGAAACGAACGAGGAAGAGACTCTAAAGAGAATCTTTGATTCGGCCGTCGCTATCAACATGGATTATCAAGTTCCGGTTCAAGCGGGTATCAGACTTTATATGAGATATGATCTATCAACAAAAGACTTTGTCACTTCCATGCAAAGCCGAATCATAAACACGGTCTACACGAGAGATGAATTCTTTGGACAACTTATCGCTGGAGACGTTCTTAACGGTCTAGAAATTCAAATCGATGACAAAGGGCTTGAATTTGATCTCTCTCAAATTCTTTTGGGTCGAGGTGAAGAAGACGCGGAAAAAGAGGCCGGCTCCCTTCACCTTCTAATTGGAAAGTTTATATCTGAGTATATGGACACAGTTGATTCAAAGCTAACCAAGCTTAATCTGCTTGAAAAGATCCCTGAACAAAAGGCAAAAGAGATTGCAGCAAGTACATCAAGCGAGATCGGAGGATATCAAACGACTTGTAAAAGTAAATCATCATGGTTTGGACTGAAAAAAAGCAACAGCTGCAACACAACTCCTATTTATGTGAAGGTTAACCATGCAGGAATTTCAAACTTTATCAAAAACATAACTGACACATCGACACTTCAGAATGAAGTTATTTTTGAATCAAATCAGACAACTACTGTTAAACATAACTCCACTTTTAGTGTGAAATAAGGAATATAACTTATGAAAAATTTTAAAAAAATCTCCCATTATCTACTCGCCTCTGCTTTATCTTCTTCTGTCTATGCAGCTGAAACAAACTGGGGAGACTTAATTAAGAATATTAACTCAATTCAAGTAGAAACAGTAAGGGCAACAAATAGCGACATCAACATTGATGTTGCTATCCTGCCAAGCGGAAAGGTTAGACTTATTAGGCTTAATCAGGCCTATGTCCCGGAGCAAGCTGTCCTCATGATTGACACTAAGGAATCTGATCTAAAAAAGACTTGTCAAGAGTCATTACTTTATAGAAATCCATTCAAAGCGTCTCTATTAATAAATAAGGGTGGACCGGCCCTAGGTTTTAACTTTCAGCTTTCAAATGGTGAACAATTGAATTCAGAAATGTTTGAAAATCCTTACCGGGTAATAAATAACTTCGTACAAATCTTACCTGGCAGTAAATTTTCATGGACCCATCTTGGGCGCTATGAAAAAGGTCCAGAAGCAGAGCTCGTGAGCTTAATTCAGAATGCAATAAAATCAGAGACAGCATCGATTGATCTATCAGACCACAATGGAATCGCATGCGACCTTGCCTCAGGTCATGTAAAATTAAGCTTCGCGAGTTCTGTGATTCACGAAAAAGGATTACCTAAAAAATCTGCATGGATAAATCAATATCAATTTGCAGAATTTTATCGTGCCTTTTGGGAAGATCGAAATAAATTTAAATCATCTCTCTCTGGAAGTGACCTTAGAACAAATGAATTAATTCTCTTAGGATGGAACCTTTCCGAAGTTAAATTTGATAAAACTGCTCTTTATGAATCGGCAAATCGCCTGACCTCACTTTTCTCTGCCTTAAAACAAGATCAGAGCGGTGTGAAAGATTCTGAGAGGCCAAATATTGATATCGCAAAACTCCAGGAGAACTGGAAGAGAACATTTGAGTATACTGTTCCTGCTCTAAAGGAATTGAATACCGAAACAGATGTCGAAACCTTTAATGGAACTCCTGTCATCATTTTTAGAGGTGATCAATGAAGACGAATCTGGCGCGAGCGATTTTAGTATTGGCCATGGCGCTCATTCTGCAATCATGCGGCGGATCTCAAGGTGGATCTTCAAATAAGGCCACAGGTAGTGAATCAAATCCGTCCCAGGATTTATATACGGCCGAGGAAATACAATTGGCCAATAAGATCGAGGGGTGTTTGAAAGCATATGAGGCAAACCTAGAGGATATGAAAAAACAAGACTACGAATATGCTCATCCAGTGGCAATCGGAATGACTGGACATGAATGTTTACAAATTAAAGATCCAATTAAGCTTAAAAATATTGGATTGGAATATAAACTCCATGGTGAAGGATTCGGTAAAGATTGGAATTTAATCGCTAGAGAATCTTTAACAAAGGGATCAAAATGAAATCAATAATTATATTAGGAATCATGTTTGCCGCATCTCAAACAATTGCAGGCCCAATTTACACATCAAGTTGTGAAGTCGCTAAGGATATCCAAAACCCAGAAGGAAGCTCTGGTTTCTTTATGAGTGAGGATTGTAAAACAGCGTATATCCTCCCTCCTAGCAGAGGAACTACAACAATTGTAGGGCATACTGCAGGTGACCTTCAAAGGTGCAAGGAAATTGACTCTTTCAATAAGAACCTTAAGCTGATCAATAGCGATATCAATAAAGCTCTTAAATCATCTGAAAATATGGATAAAATTAAAAAACTTTATGATCTAAGGGCGCTCACGATCGATCGCTATTCAGATTTGTCTAACACGCAAGGTGCATCAATTGAGATGAATTTCTCAATCGGTATCGGCGAAAATCTTATTGCCTACCAAGAGCGCAATAATAATATTGCCGTCAAATTTTCTCCTGTCGCCTTAAAGAATGTGAAACTCGCTTGGAATGAAATTGAAAAGATTGACCCAGAAATGAAAGTTGCCTTCAATAAGTCAGTTTCAATACCAGCAGGAGATCTTATCGGTGCAGGATCTTTCAATGGTCGATTGGACTTAAGCCTTTTTGGGGCCTGTCCTCTGAAGGATCCTTTCAGTAATGACTTCCCAAAAAGATTAAAAGTAAAGAACCTAGCAGGTCTAATCACTCCAAACGTAGTTTATGAGTATGACCTCGCTGCCACGTACACATATACCGCTTCTTATAACTTATCTGCTCTCGCAAGTAAGATTAAGAAAAATTCTTCATCAGGTGGTCTTTTTAAGACTTCTACAACTTCTAAGATCATCGAAAAGAATGAATCAGATAGCTACTTTAAATTTCATATGGAATGTGATGACTCACGAATTTGCGAACAAGCAAAAACTGAAACAGCTCTCACAATTAAACTAAGACTTGTTAAGGAAGTTTTCGATAATATTGCCCTTACCACTATGGGGTACAGTCCAAGTCTTGGTGGACCTTCTCCAACAGGCCCATCTGGCGCGCAGACGGCCGCAGATGGTTTAAGAAAGTGTCCGCATGCTTACTGTCAGGCCGGTGCCATTATTCTCGATGTTGCTCAATCAATTTTTGGTGGCACTTCAGCTACTGAGCAGTTTATTAAGACAAATGATCACTGGGGAGGTGAAGAAGTAACGGAAAAGAGACCAGTCAGCTTTACAGGGGTAATGGGATTTAACGGATAATTATATGAAAAAACTATTAATATTCATTCTTCTATTAATATCGGCCAAAACTGTTTTGGCAAATGACTTCTGGACAACAACTTTCGAAGAGGGAGCACCGAGCTGCTCTCTCTATCGAAAAAGAATTGCCAATTTTTACAACCGACTTAAAGAACTTCAACTCGCTTCAAAGGTTGTGAATTCAAACCTCACTCCTCATGAGATCGCCCGACTCATGGATATTAGCACCCGAATTGGAATTCCACTCTCATCGAATGAAATGGCAACCTGGGGCGTTGAAATTCCAGTTGGCGAGATGAATGCAAAGCTAAAGGATTCGTTGGTTAAAATAGATGTAACTTCAGAACTTTTCAACTGGGAGTCTGATAAATTTATTTTCCCAGCTGATATCATGAACGTCACAACGGACCTCATAAAGAAAACAATGAAAATAGAACTCATAATGCCCTTTCCTTACGCTTGTCTTCAGACCATTGCTCTGGATATTGTTTTCAGTTGGAAAGATGGGACTCGAAGCGAACTTCATTTCGTCCTAGATAAAACAAAATGGGAGAGAGAACGTCCATGAGCGATCATACCACACATATATTAAAAATTATGCCTTAAGCTTTCTCTTAAATGGACTTAAGGTGTGAACCCCACTCATCAACCTCAAGTTGGTTTTAGCCTTTCCAAAATTGTTTTATAATCAAAAACAATTAGCACTCATATTCCACCACTATCATTTTGTAACTCTCTGATTTTCTGGCCAAGTGCATACGAATCAAAACAACTCAAGTTTGGCACCTATTGTGAAAAGAGGAAACCAAGACATCAGCACCACAAAGGAAATTTTATGAACTACGTACTTGTTTTGGCATCTCTATTAATCTTGGTCTCTTGTGAATCAAGTTCTTCTTCAAAAAGTAAGAAGTGTACTTATAACGATGAGCCGGTCGGTTGTTCGACAATGAATTCATCTGAATCTGCTGGTTCATTGACTCTTAATTCAAAGGTTAAGTCTGAAATTTCAATAGATAAAAGCCAATTTGAAACACTAGAGAACACAGAAGATGTTGCGAGCGAAACAAGAAATGGTTACGTCTATGATTGTAGAACTACAACAAGCGCCGGAAAAATATTTGAATATAAAGTAAATGGTAACAATCTTCAGTTAAAACTAGGTAATGATTTAGAAAAATTCACTCGCTCAGCTGGTGAAGCAAATAGCATCGTAGGTTCTTGGAAGAAAGTAGATAAAGACGAAACAGGCTCAACAACGATAACAATTACTATCACAAATATAAGCATGGAAATAAGCGTTCAATGTTTTTACAAATAAACTGAGTCACAGAATCAATTGAGTCCATAAAAGGAAATTACTTCTACTCTCAATTTTTAGTAGCTATCAAAACTGGAATAAGACGAGGAGAATTGCCAAGACTTAGTTGGGACAAGGTTTACTTTGAAACAGGTCTCATGGAAATATGCAGGCTTCTTGACAGAAGTGGCATAGGTAACCGTACAAAGACGGTTAAGGGCCGACGTTTCATTCCGCTGAATGCGGTCGTAGAACATCATCTCATGGAGCTTAAAAAGTCTTCTCAGGACAAACAAGTATCTTTGGATGAGGATAACGACCCATTCAACGTGGATCATCTGTACCGGGACCTCAGGGTTTATTTGAAAGGGGCAGATATCGATAAGACTTTTCGCTTTCATAATCTACTCCACACCAGTTTAGAGATGCCTCAGAGATAAGCACCTATTCAGCGTCAAGCTCGGTCGATGCTTCGTAAGTCATGAATGTTTAAGGGAATTTTGTAATGGTGCCCAGGACTGGACTTGAACCAGCACGCCCTTTCGAGCGCTACCACCTCAAGGTAGTGCGTCTGCCATTTCGCCACCTGGGCACTTGAGATGAAAATGAGTCATTAAGTTAAGGGAATTGCTGTGAGTTTGTCCAGATGATTTTAGCGTGGAAGCAAATCATCCAGGTCAGAAAGATAAAACTTCAGGCGGCCCATACTCTCGTTCAGGTTTGCCAGCTGTTTTTCTAGTGTAAAGAGTGATTGGTCAGGAAATTGATTCTCTGTAACCAGGAGTCTATTTGCCTTTAGAACGGGCGCCTCGTCTTCTTCCCAGGCGTCAAGTTCGGCTTCTCTAAGAAGTTCCTGAAGTGGATCCGGCAGCTCAATCTGTGTCGAAGAGAATAGCGACACCACATTTGCGTTTTCATTCATTCCAGCATTTCCAACAACGTTCATAATCACCCTTATAGTAGAACTGCAGCGACACACTCGCATCGCGTTACTTAAGCTATTAAAATTCATTTCAATATCCCGTAGGAATAATTCAGGTAGTGCATGTAAAGCTTATAAACCTGTCATAAATTGGTCAGCTACCCTTAAGACAAGTGGTTATTTCTACCCGGTGGAAACTGGGACCTTGTTTGCGTAAAATAAAGTGATGAGTAAGCCAAATTGCACTCAATGTAAGCACTTCTATGTCACTTGGGATCCAAAGATTCCAAATGGTTGTAGACAATTCGGGATCCAATGCAAGGACCTTCCTTCAAGAGTTGTGGCCCAGGCCGGGGGTGGTGAATGTAACGGATTTGAGGCCAAAAAGCGGCCTGATCAAAAAATCGACAAGCTAGATTTGAACCGTAAAGATCTCTGGTAAAGGCTTTCCGAGCTCAAAGTAATTGGGCGCGACCTCTGAAATTATCCCACCGCCTAAACAAATATTCCCTTGATAGAAAACAACCGACTGCCTAGGTGTCATCGCCCGTTGAGGCCGATCAAAAACGACCTTCACGCGACTCTCCTCTACTGTCACCGTACAAGGCTCTTCCGGCTGGCGGTAGCGAACCTTGGACATGCATTTAAACGTTCCAGAAGGAGGCGTAGTGAGCCAGTTAAGCTCAATGGCCGTAAGTCCATCAGCATAGAGTGCTGGGTGATCATCACCCTGAGCGAGAACCACTTCATTGGCCTGATTGTTTTTTGCCACCACAAACCAAGCTTCTCCCGGGCCACCAATGCCCATGCCTTTGCGCTGACCCAATGTATAGAAACACACACCATCATGGCGACCAAGAATTTTTCCATTAACGTCAACAAAGTTTCCCTTCTGACCTTCGATGTACTGGGATAAAAAGTTTTTAAAATTTCTCTCCCCAATAAAACAAATCCCAGTGGAATCTTTTTTCGCTTTCGTGGCGAGATCAAATCTCACCGCCAGCTCCCTCACCTTCGGCTTAGGCAGGTGACCAATGGGAAAAAGTACGTGTTCAAAAACATCCTTTTGAACAGCGTAGAGAAAATAAGTCTGATCTTTATTCTGGTCAACTGCCTTTGCAAGACGATGATTGTCCAGCTGGCAGTAGTGCCCAGTGGCCAAATAGTCCGCTCCTAAAAGACGGGCGCGCTGATAAAAAACTTTGAATTTAATTTCACGATTACAAAGGATATCAGGATTAGGCGTATAGCCCTGACGGTAATCATTCAAAAATTCCTGAAAGACTCCATCCCAATACTCTTTAACAAAATTGACTGAGTAATAAGGAATATCTAGTTTCTCGCAAACCTTAATCACGTCTTGATAATCGTGATCGGCCGGGCAAGAGCCATCGGGATTTGTTTCATCCCAGTTCTTCATGAAGAGCCCAACGACTTTATAACCCTGAAGTTTAGTAACCAGGGCCACTACGGATGAATCCACACCACCAGACATCCCTACAATAACTGTCTTGGCGGCATTTTGATTATACTGATCCTGACTCAAAGTCAGTCCGTACTCAGCTAATAATTCTGGTTGATAAGAGAGATTCATGGGCCCTTTATAACGCTTTTGGGGCCCTTTTCCAAGAAGAGGAGAGATTTTACTTAGTAATATCCAGCAGAGTCCCTAGAACCGCCCCACCAATATACTGATAACAAGCATATAAAGTCTGGTGGTTAAGTGTTTCGGGGGTATCTTGAGGAGTCTGGTAGAATTTGGGATTAAAATCATCTTCCCAGTTCTGGGTAAAAGTCCCTCCGGTAAAGCCATGCTCCCAGAGTCTGAAATTATCAGAGTTATCAAAACCCGTCGCCTTAGGGCCAAAGCTTGCTGAGCTAGTGATTTTTGAACCGTGCTGACTTAAGCGCTGTATAAATTTTTCGTCTTCTGGTCTGTAGTATACATTCATATTCCCAGTTTGTTTGGTCTTATCAAAAAAACTTGTGTCTTGCCCAAGCATCTCTAAGTTTAAAAAACCTATAACATTTTTTTGTGAGGCTTTTAATTCTTGAGAGTATCTATGGGCCCCTAAAAAACCAATCCCTTGCCAGTCTAAAAACACCACCTGCACAGTATAATTTAAATCAATCTGGGCCATGGCCTTAACCAGTGCTAGAGCAATCGAGACGCCAGTGGCATTATAATTGGCCCCAGGCATAGGGCTTTTTTCAGTAATCAGTAGAGTATTGGGATCATGAGAGATAGTATCGTAATGAGCAGTAATGACTAACACCTTACCGGAATCTAAACCGGATTTTTCCCAAACAATATTTGTCCCTTGAACTGATTTAAATCTTTCTGCAGTGGACTTCATGTAGGTCGTAAACTTAAGCCACTTCTGGTAATCGGGATGAAGTCTTGAAACTTTTCCTTCTACTTTTTGATCAAAATCATTTTGGTAGAAACGTTTGGCCTCTTCAACGTCAGGAGAAAAGGTATCAACGATGAGTTTCCCAGATCCTTTTGGATCATGGGCCTTAATTGAAGCGAGGATAAAATCCCTCGCCTTATCATGCCCTGGAAGACTAACCATTCTTGAAGGTGCGCCCGCTTTGACAAATTCATTAAGGACTCTAATCAAATCAGATTGAGACGTTTTGAGGAGATCACTTTTTATTTGTGAATAAGTCGAAGGTGCCCTGCCGTAAGCAGAGAATACAAAACTAAAAATCGCGAGTGTAATCAGCTTTAACACGTTCTTTTCCTTGTTCCATTACAGGTTTTTCTTCAGGGATATATCTCACCTTCCCGGTGAGATAAACTTTGGAGTTTTTGCCTTTCTTCTTGAGAATGGTCACGATGTCGCCTTCAAGAACTCTTTGCGGAGTCTCAAGCTCAATAACTGCACTTGATAAGTTTTTGGGATAAATCCAGCACTCAGAAAATTCATTCTCATTTATTTTTAAAACGCCCTTCAGCGGCTCGGCCCAGGAAGTCTCATCGGATATCTTACATTGAATGAGAAAGAGGGACTTGCGGATAAAATGATCGGCTTTTGCGACCTCAAGTTTTTTATCTGTCACAGTGTATTTACTCACGTATAAAAGATCGTTTGATTTTTGGTTAGGTACAGGAAAAACTTCGCCGTATTTATAATGCTGAATTCCAAGGTGTTCCCCATTGGTTGTTTTATCAAGGCCAACAAGTTCACCTGCTTTTTGATACCTCTTAGGTATATTAGATTCCAGATACCCCTTCTCTTCATAAGGAATATTAAAACAATCATGCATGTTAATTTTTTTAGTTTCCGCTGAAAGGCCAAAATTTTCTGCAAGTTTGTTGATCTCTTTTTGTTGAAGATCAGAAAGAGGCAACATTAACTTGTCCAGAATTTCATGTGGCACTCTCGATAGAAGGCCAGACTGATCATAAACTTCGTCGTTAGATGTGTGCAGGTAAACGCTGTGGTGAGATTCCTGCCGAAACAACTTGGCCAAGTGCCCCGTCGCCAGTCCTTGCGCATCCAACTCTTTCATCTTTGCAAAAAGTAATTTCATTCTTAGTTCGTGGCAGTTCCAGCACTGGTTTCCCTTAGTGCCGGCAAGTCGACTATTAAGCCAATCACTAACTACTTCTTCTTTAAATTCATCAGATGCCTTGACCACGAAATGGGGAATACCAAGCTGGTTGCAAAAAGCTTTGATTGAATCCAAGTGGGTTTGATTAAAGTGGCAAGAGAGCACTCCCGTCGTGTCTTCTTTGAAATGATCCCATCCCAGAGAGACCGTTACACCGATCAAATCATACTTTTGAATTTTTAGGAGATAAGCCGCAACAAATGAATTGATGCCACCGGAAAGGGCCACCACAATACGCTGTTTCCGAGTTTCTTTGTCGGGCAAGTACGTTTCATCCAACTTTTTCTTCATGTCCATAGGTATATTATAGGCGATTTTACCTGGAGTGGGGAAATTCTTAAGGTTCAGTTCCTACCATTCCGATGAGTCCAGAGATGACTATTAATACCCAAAATGGCTTTTATCTCTTTCATAAAACTCACGGCACTGACAATGCTTTGAAAGAGATGCTGCAGTTCCTGAGAAGTGATTCTCCTGGAAAAAGTCTGCAATTCTCCTATGTCGAGGCGCAGACTTCGCTCTTGCCCCACCTCACTTTATGGGAAAATCTCCACGTGGTTTTTGGCGGCCAGAACTGGAAAGAGCTGATCACCCATCTTGAAGTTGATTGGCACCCTCTGGTAATGCTTATTAAAAATCCGGACACCCTAGCCGCTGAAGCGACTTCATGGGATCGCCTGACCATTAGTTTGATCAAAGCAACACTGATTAAATCACAGCATCTTCTGATCGATATCGACGAAAGCCATTATTCTCAGCTGAATCTGATGAACTTCAAAAAAATTCTCATGACCATTTCCCAGCAAAAAAACATCTACATCGCGACTGCCAACACCTCAATGTGGTTGGAGTCTTCTCACAGCCTGATTAAGCGTGATGGTTACAAATTTTGTGTGGAACCCCTGCTACAGAACAAAATCAAACGTCAGCGTATCGCCTAACAGAACAGTTTATTTTGATCGCGGTAGTCGTGAACTTGTTCATGGGCTTGACCCTTATTTGCAAAGCCCAATCTCCCAAAGCAATTTCAACCGATGAAGTCTGAGCGAAGGGAAGAATCCTTGTATCCATTAACCACTGCTGAACTTCTGGGTAAGAATGTATGGCAACGGATCCCGTGCCATGGGCCTTGAAGTCATGAAAACAAACCAACTGCAAAATCTCCGGAGTACTAAAACCCATGAGAGCAGGCAAAGAAGCAGAGAATCTAACCGGATCATCTTGATTGGCGACAGACAAAATCCGATGCATCTCCAGAGCAATCCTAGCATAAAAGGATTTAAGAATACCGCGCTCGGGAGCTGAAAGCTCTCCTGGCAACTCCGATTTTCCAGCCCTAACCCAGTGAGAATAGTCTCCAGGAAACTCCATGTCGTTCAGTGCATGCAGCTCGTAAGACATACGTGAGAATTCCTGATCAACCAGACGATTGAAGTCCTGTTGAGTCGAAGGGGTAATGAAACTAAAATAGTTATCAAAAAAACTTTTGATGCCACCACTCTTGGTATTAACAAAAGAGTTTTTTTTATTCAATTTCAAGCTCAGGGGAATAGTGCCTTTGCTCGATTCAAGCATCAGGTCTGCTTCGTGGTCAGTTCCCATCTTTCCCCTCAAACGTGGTGAAGTTGGAATCTCACCCAGAAACTTCACCAGTTCATTGGCCGACAGTTCACTGACTTGTGATAAAAATGGGAGCATCTCTGGATAGAATTGCCTGACCATGCGGTCCTGCTGGGAGAGAACATTCAGATAGTTTTTGTCCAGGGATTCAAGAAAAGTTAATTCATTTCCCGCCAGCTGCGCCAGACGGCGTGCCATTAGGTACTCAAAGAGTGAACCTTTGACTTCATTGAAGAGTGCTTCTTTTTTAGTTTGATCCTGGGACATACTACTATTGTGCCCAGTAAGCTTCCTCAAGTCCATCTTCTCGCTCAGGCAGGCCTCGCAGCAGACGAGGAGAGTTCTGGCTCAAAACCTCAAATGAAACGCGATTGGCATACTTACTGATCTGAGAAATAGATGAATAAGTTAAAAACTGAGCAACGTGCTTAGGAGACTTAGGAACTTTCTGACGGTGATAAAGGTTGGCGGCAAGATCATGAAGAACTGCTGCCAGTGCTGCATCCCCTGCTCCGTTGGTATTTTTAATGGACATAGGTCCACCGCGGAAAGGATTGATGTGAGTGTAAACCTTAACTGGCTCCTTACATTCACTTCTCATCATAGAGCGAGAGTATTCAAACTTATTATACTCGATCAGTGATTTAGTATGAAGAGGCTCTTTAGTCGGCCTGGCCACATCTGAATCCACCAGCGCTCCGATATAAAGTCCTCTGGCACCAACAGTTAAAAGGACCATGTCACAGATATCCAGGACTTTTTCAGCCGCCAAAAGTGGATCTTCGATTCCTGTTAAGGAAAGTGCTTCAGATTCATTCATCGCGACGACAGAAACATATTTTGCGATCAGGTCAAGCAGCATATCGCGTTTTTCCTGCACAAGCCCACTGGTTCCCAGTGAAAGAACCACTGGAACTTTAGCTGCTTTAGCAATTTCAACCGCTCTTAAAGTCGAGCGAGCAATCGGTGAAGTAGGATCACGTAAAGTGTAAGCGGAAACTAAAAGAGCAGCGGATTTCTCGATGATTTCAACTGGTATAAACTCAGGTGATAAATCATTCATGCACCCCTTGGAAATAGCAAAGGTTCTATCCCCATCAGGACTAACAAAACACAAAGCACGGCCCATGGGACGTGGACAGGGCTGAAGGTAAGTTAAGTTAACTTTAGAGCTGGTATTACAAATATATTTAAAAGCGTAATCACCCACTTCAATATTCTTATTGATTGTTCCGAGTGCAACGGAAGGAGTGTCAGTGAGAATAGAAAAATTATGCAGCGTATTTCCTACTGCTCCACCTGGAAATTCTCCGGTAACATTACCAAGTTTTTTTTGTTCCCAGTAAATCGATTCTGCTAATTCATCATCAATGACAAATGATTCACCCTTCTTGAATTTATACTCCTGGAGGAATTCATCCGAAATAGGAATTTCAATATCCACAAGTAGTTGATCAATTCCTACAACATAAACATTTCCCGGACGGTTAATTTCCCCGTCAAAGGAGCTACGTTGTTTATCTTCAACTGGAAAATAGTGCTTAGTGTTGCGGCGGCCAGGGAATTTCATAGAGTGACCTTGTTTTGTGAATGAAGAGTATATAGCTAAACCGGCGCAAATTTGAAAGAGACTCGTGGACTCAGAATAGGATTTTATGGTAAATTTTTCACATGTTTAGACTAGATCATCCCCAGAAAAACCCTATTTTTGACTTCTACGCTCCCCTTGGGACCCAATACAAGGGACTTTTATCGATTCCCCATTCGGGTGAGAATATTCCCAAAGAGTTTGAAAAGTTCCTCAGCGGAGACCAGAGGGCCTATAAGGAAGACGTAGACTTCAAAGTTAATGAGCTGGTGGATATCAAAAAATTACAGGAAGCTGGAATCGCTGTGCTGGTGGCCCACGTTCACCGTGTGTGTGTTGATCTAAACCGCGCAGAGAGTAACTGTGTTCTGTTTTGGAAAGAAAACACACAAGGAAAAAAACTTGTGACAACGGATCCCGATGCTGTGGAGACTCAAAACTTTATTGAGAAATACCACAGGCCTTATTATGAAATTCTCAAAGCCGCCCTTCAGGACCTAGAGAAAAGGAAAAAAGGTCTTGTTTCGATGGTTGACCTTCACAGCATGCCTAGCCGCCCGACTGAATATCACATGAAGCAGAATCCAAACCAGAAAATGCACCGTGCTGATTTTTGTGTCAGTGACCGCAAGGGAAAAACTGCTACACCAGAGTTTATTAATTTTTTTAATGATCACCTGATAAAGGCCGGGCATGAATCCAGCTTAAATGATCCCTACGTCGGGGGATTTGTGACTGAATACGTTGATCAGTTTAGAACCAACAATATCCAGATTGAAATCAACAGAAGTATCTATATGGATGAATCATCAAAAGAACTTCTGCCTCTAAAAGTTGAGACACTGAAGCCCCTTCTTACTGATGTATTGATCAAGGGCTTTAACACTTTTGACAGTTAATGAACCGTCATATCCCCTGCTTCTTTTGGGGCCTCTTTTTTAACTTTTCTTAGATTCAAATTCATCTTTTCCTCTGAAGTTAATTCCGGAGCGACAGGTGGTCGACTTGAATTGGCCTCAGCATTCTTTCTATTCTCTTTTTCTTCCAGTTCAATTCTTCGCTGAAGAATGATTTCCGGATTATCCTGTTCATCTACGTCTTGGCGAGTTGTGTAGGTTTTTCCGTAACGTTTGAAAGAATATGTGTAGAGAGTTTTAAGCTGCTTTTTTGTATTTTGCCCGCGCTCAAGATAATAAATCATTTCTTTGAGAAGCTCCAGGCTATCAGGGTTTTGTGACCAGGCGGCAAAGAGATAGAGCATCCCTTCCTGATCCACTTGCCTGGCATAATTGAGCTGTTTAAATTCTGTGTAAAGAAAGCGCCCATTCGCCTCATCTACAGGGGAAAAAGTGATGCTCTCAAGAAACTTCGATCTGAGTTTTACAGACTCCTGACGGTTTCTTTCTGTTTTCAAAATGTAGGAAAAGATCGAGCCACTCTCCATGGTCATGACTAACTCAACCTTATAATCTTTATCAGCAGAAAGAAGTTCAATCAGCGCTTGTTTACCGTCTTTAATGAGCCCGTATCGCACTGTCTCTTTGGGAAGAATTTTAGACCTCAGATGAACAATGTACAGATCGTAAATCATTTCGTTTATCGGTTTATCTTTTATATCCACCTTATAAGAGAAAATATCTCTCCAAACCTCATCGAGCTTTTTATCCAGGATTCGGTTTCTCACGTAAGGGAGTTTGAATAATTCCTGCCCCTGAGAGTGATCCTGGTAGAGGCGATTAGGAAGTGTGTAGACTCGAGAAATCTCTCTTCCACTAGGGTCTTGTAGAATAATTCCGAAGTGGGGAGTTGCATTTTTACTGGTCATCTCAATAATGGGAACCGTCTGAAACATCGGATGCCTGGTTGGCATCGGAATCAAACTATTGCGCAGAGGAAACTCCTTCCAAAGCTGTACGTAATCTTCTTGGTAAGCGGGAATTGGATCCAGCGCCTGTGACTTTAAATAGATTTCACGAAAATTTGAAAGCTCGAAATATCGATCCTTCTCTTTTCCGCTGATCCATCTCGAATATTTATAATAGGGAAAGTCCACCGCATAAAGGTAGATCCCCACCACCACCGTAGCCGCCAAAATAGATAATCCAACTAACCAACGCATCCTAAACCTTTAATAAATAAAGAATTTTCATTTGATCCTATATCGGAATTCAGAAAGAACTCATGAAATATTTCTAAGTACCGAAAAGGAGGATGAAATAGTCGGAGAATATATGAAAAAACTATTATTATCTTTGTCGCTCCTATTACTCGCCTCGTCTTGTGATAGCCCTCAAAGAAACAGACTGGCGACAACGGTAAATACGGGCAATGGCCTGGGTACACCGACAACTACGACGACCAATCCTTGGGGAACCACGGGAACCACTGGCGGTACGACCGGTACGAGCTCTGGAACCACAACGTCAACTCGTCCGCCGGGTTTTGAAAATTGCGATATTACTCCTAGCTACCTTTATGCCTCCGGAATAAATTATATCGGTATTTGCCAAAGCACTCTGGATGAAACTTCCGTTGCTATCAAGTCAACCGTTTCCGATTCATCACGTACTTGCCTAATTCCAACCTATAAAGATAATGCGGGCAACTCTACCTACCTTGGTAACCCTGAGTGCTTTCTCCCAGCAGCAGGAGAAGTTATTATGGGTCAACTCCACAAGACAAGGCCTGGTTTTACAAGCTCTGCACTCAACGGAATGATGGTGATGAAAGAGAGCGCTTTAACTGCCTACTATACGTGTATGAATGCGTTCGTAAATTTTCCTTCAAGCATGTGCCAGAATGGTCCTAGTACGAGCCCTTACTGTGCCCAGCTCTACCAGCAGTGCCCGGCCGGCGCAAACTCCAATTCTTATTGTAATCAGTTGGCCCGAAACGACATGGCGACAAAGTGTAATAACTTCAAGGCCGACAATTCCTACATTGATGTCTGCTTGAAAAAACCACACGGTCTTTGTAACTAGTTCGCCTTTAATTCAACAGGCGCCGTGGGATTTCGCTGCTAAAAACTTTTATCAGTGACTCAGTTCTTGTCACAAATGAGATAATAGGGACGAACACGTCCCTTTTTTCTTGATCTGGTATCAACGCCCCAACTACAACCTGGTGAAAAACTTCTGGTTCAGCATAAGTCCGGCAAAGAGTCCTGATTCTTTGGTTATCCTCAATGGTTTCGACAGTCCAATCAGGCAGGGACAAAGTTGCCGGTATGAAACTTTCGAAAGAAAAATATTCCTCAAACTTGAAGTCACTGGCCTCAACATTCTCGATCAACTTTGACAGGTACTCGCTTTTCTTAAGACTTAGCCACTCTAAGATCTCTTCCGGTAAATAAAATTCATCCATAACACTCCATTCGGGTGGCAAAACCTACCCTCTCAACCATCATATCACTCTGAAGGTAAGATAAAGAGGAGAAAAAGGGAGTCATATGCGCAAGATGCAGGAAGCACAAGGTTTGGACCAGTTAATCGAAGCAGGAAGCACCGGTTATCTGCCACTGTTTTATCAAGAGTGGATTATGGAATCATTCGCAGACAAAAATGAAGTCAAAAGAATGTCATTTTCAAAGGCAGCGGAAACGGTCCACAAGATCTACCGACAAATTGAAAGACACCACTCGATTGAAAAAAAGAAGACTGCTATTCAGGCGTTAAATAATGCTGAAAGAAAAGACTTCGTTCTCTCATTTATGAAAATGGTTGAGTACCGCGCCCTGGATAAATTAAAGGAACTTCATTAGTTGAAAAAAAAGTTCATTTTCCTAACTACTCTTCTCCTGTCATTTAGCGCCAGCGCTGAATATCGGGCGTATCAGTATCTGGTAAAATCGAATGATCACTATGCAGTCGCCACAAAATCAAACGCCCAGTACATTGTCTCAACACTCAATCCACAAATGTTTCAAAGCTACCACGGTGGAAGTATGGTCACTGTGGATCTTTTGCGTACTTGGATTTGTCCGGGATATACGGGAAGCCGCAAGGCCGTATGCGATCATCCTTATGACAAGGAGATCAAATTATGAGTATCAGAGAACTTGAAAAAGTAAATGCTCGTCAGATGGAAACGCTTCAGCGCAAGCAGGCGCGCGAGACGGCGCGTTTGGCCGAGGGGCATGAGAATGTAAAAGCTGAGTTAAAAAAATCCTACGCCAATGAGCTAGTTGATGTTCAGCATGAGAACATGAGACATCTCGCCAGTGAAAATGAGAAAAAAGAAAAAGTTCTGGAGCAAATGCGCACCCATTTGGATCAGACTCGTAAAATGACTGACACCCAGATCAAAGATCTTAAAGACAACTCTGCTAAAATAAAAAATGCTGAAGCAGAAAAGTTAAGCGTTAATCGGGAGCGAATCAAGTCAGAAAACGACTTATACCTGGAAGATATGGGTTACCGTTTCAACAACGAACACAAAAAGATTGTTAACGATAACCAAAATCAGCTCAAAGTAATCAAAGATGCCAAGCATGAAGAGATTTCTGAAACTGAAAAGCATCTACAAAATAAAATCGATACCCAGACTGCTACTTTCGGGGAGCGATTCCGCGCAGACGGCAATATTCAAAAGAAAATAAAAGAAGATCAGGACAAACAATTTAAAAATGAGCGTATGGCGACCAACGTTCGTCAGCAACAAGAAATGGGTAAACTTACCAATACCCACACTCAAGTTGTCGAAGTTAGGGACAAGGAATTTAGAAAGGATCTTAAAGGCCAAGATCTCATGTTTGAGCAAAAATACGCCGAGCATCTAAAAATCAAAAATGATGACATTAAAAAATTGGATGAGCTAAATACAAAAGTTCTGACAAAAATGAAAACTGATCTAAAGGAGACGCTTGAAACTTCTGTCAAACGCTCTGATGACCCCTTCTATAAATTTACCCAGCTTGATCCTATCCTTAAACAATTTGAAGACCGGGTGGAAGTCTCAGTCAAGATTCCAGACCATGCCAAAACGGACGTCCAGCTGACTATTCATGATAAAGAAGCGATTATTAATTTCAATCGCCGCTATGATGACTCCCGCAAAGATAACGGGTCTACCAACAAACTTCATAAAGTTGAGTCTTTTACTACTAGACTCATGACGAACCATCACCTGGATCCTAAAAGTGTGAAGTCACAATATGCTGATGGAGTGATGACTTATGTCATTAAACGGGCCTAAGAGCTAAGCCTAATCGCTGAGAAGACCAAAATCTGTAAAATTCAATTTAGAAATCGGATCCACTTCTTCAGTGACCTCTCTGACTTCGGCCCTAGGTGGACCTTTGGTACAAAAACGGTGCAAATCCTTCAAGGATTCAATGTCACCCTGAGCAATGACCTCAACTGAACCATCCGGCAGATTGCGCACGTGTCCAACGATAGGAAGCTTTTGAGTAAGAACGTAATCGACCACACTGTAGCGGAAGCCAACCTTTTGAACCTTACCTTTGATATTTAGAGTCATCTGTAACATCCGCATATTGTGGCAAAAAAGTTAAGAACTTCGCAAGCATATTTGTTAGAATAAGCTCTATGAGGCGCCCTAAACTTGTCCATTTTACCGGAGTTGAATCTGACCAGTACATCCATATACGGGCCTCCATGTCATATTCTTCTCAGGCCAAGTTCCATTTACTAGAAGAAATTAATCAGAACCTCAAAGAGATCGTACCCACCAAGCCTATTCAAAGTCTGGGTCTTCTCTCCTCAAATGAGTTTCGCTTAAAGGTTATTGGCCTGTCTGATACGGACGAAGAGACAACCATAAGAAGTTTTGATTCAGACAGTTTTGGCAATTTCAATTTCAAAATTCCCCAGCCCGAGAGTGGAAAAGTAGTCAAACTCAAACTTTTTGAGACTCGCTCACATCCTGGACTTGATTTGTTAATTGGAAGTTTTATTCCAACTAAAATTAAGACACCAAAAAAAATCTTTATTACGGATTTTGATAAGACACTTGTGGACACCCGATACTCAACCATGAAGGAACTCTACCTTTCACTTAGAAATCCCGTGAGTTACTTCCCACCTGTTGAAAGTTCAATTGGATTAACAAAAAATTTCATCAAAGAAGATTATCAGCCATTCATTGTTTCGGCTTCGCCCCACTTCTATGAGAATGCTATACGTGACTGGCTCTATCAGCATGAAATCTACACAGGGAATATCTTCCTCAAAGATTACCGGAATATTTTTTCATTTTTTGAAGGAGATCTTTCCACCAAAGATCTTAAGTCGCAGGGTTTTTATAAGCTCAACACCATTGTAAATATCCTTCTTATGATTGGTATCCCCGATGATCTGGTACTGGTTGGGGACGGCTTTGAATCAGACACACTCATCTACCTGACACTTGCAGCGATTCTAGTAGGCCGCTACGACCCGTGGACGATCTGGAACCTGATAAAAAAAGAAGAATCCTTTAAGCTGACAAATCAGCAGCACTTCAGGTTTTTATCCAAGTTTTATCAGCTTAAGAATATGAGTGATGCTCACCCAAAAATGAAACTTCAAATTTATATTCGCTGCAAACCACATATGCTAGAGCAGCTTGAGTCCAGAACTTTTAATATGGATTTTGCAAATAACTTGAAACATCTTGTGAATTATTACGTCGGCTAAGAATAGGTAAAGATGAAAACAATATTTGTCCCCCTGATTGGTGATCCCAAAGAAAATCTCTACCAACTTGGTTTGAAAGAGAGAGAAAGTTACCTGCGTCTGGAAGAGAGAGTCAATTCTCTACTATCGGCCAATAACTTTCTACGCTACGGACAGGATATAATTTCTCGCGCCCGTGCACTTTTGAAAAAGAAAGAAGATTCATTTTTTGATCAATGTATTGAAGCCTATGCGGAGGGGCTGGGAATAGAGCCTGCAGTTTACATGAGTTTTCTTTCTATGTTTGAACTGGCCGCTCACTATGGGCAAGTTTACCCCGAACTTAAGGGACTGCTGCCTGGTTGCACGACTCTTTTTGAAAAAACACCTGAGGGATTCGTTCACAACCGGTTGGTTGATTTTCCGCTCATTGGCAGCTTTAATGAAAATCCACGCCTCTACTATTGGAAGATAGAAGGGAAACCAGCGATTTTAAATTATTCCTGCGAAGGATTGGCACCACTTTTTTTCCAAACGATTCACGATAGCGGATTCAGTATGTCCCTTCATCATAAGCCAGGGCTAAGTTATCACAGAGAAGGCCAGAGTATTTTCAAGATCGCCTTCGAAGGTCTATTCGAAGCCCCAAACATGAATGATTTCAGAAGAGAGCTCAGAAAAAAAATCTCCGTTACCAAGTGGGGATTCTATATGCTGGAGTTGAGCGGCAATGTTGTGTGCACTGACATTGATGGGCCAGCGATTAACTTTGAAGCCTTCAACTTAAACGAATCCTCCCCTTTAATTTTTACCAATATTCCTCTGCATAAAGACCCAGCTGGGTTTGAACATTTTATTGGATTCTGCCAAAGTCGCGAAGTGTGGTTAAGGGAAAAGCTGGGACGCCGTAAAAATCAGCACACACTCGATTTAATGACTGATGTTAAAGATCAAAAAGGACGCAAGTGGATTCATCCTGCGTCTACCCTTTCAACCGTAGGTGCCATTCAAATCAATCTCGCCAAAGGGATTGTTCACGTCAAAGAGGGAGACAGCGCTCTGACCTCTTCAGATCCAATATTAGAGTTTTCTTTGGCCAATCAAAGTGAGAGCAAGCTGCTTAAAAAGGCTGAGACACCTTCAGAATTTGAAAGGGCATGGAAACATGCTTCTTTGGCCCAAAGCCACTATGATCAAGGCTTATGGGACCTGGCCTATCACCATTTGCAGATGGCCGAGGCAATTATGCCGCACACTATATGGAAAGAGATACTCAAGTTCTATCTGAATGTCTGGAACTTTAAATTTGTCGCAAACAAGCGAGAACTGGCCCTCATTTATAGAGATCTCAAAAAAATATCTCCCCCAGAAATACTCAAGGATCAATGGTTGTTCTTGTGTATGAGGATGGAAAAGCGCTTGGGGCTGGTTTTAACAGTTAATGAATCTCTACTCTCCCCTTATCTTCGTGGTGAGTTTAAAGCGGAACAAGAAGCCCCTCTCCCTCTGTTTAATACCTGGATGAAACTTCTTTATCCGCGGCTCGAAATTTTGGATGTTTTTTCGCCTCATCACAGGTAAAAAGGGGAAAAGGATTTTTATGGGACTACTCTATGTGTTTCCAGTATCGATGGAAGAGAAAGGCTTCGCCGAGGTTGAGAACAAAACCTTAACTCTGAAAACTTATGGCCTGCCCTATATATTCTGGGGATACGCGCTAGCTATTCTAATCATGATTTTATTTATGTTCCTTGCCGTCAAAGAGCCGGTTTTAAAACTTATTTCCCTAGGTGACGAAACAGATGCCACACTCGGATATGGATTTTTGGCCTTTTTAGGCTGCCTTCCGATCATTCTTTTTTCCTTTTTCTTCTACGAGAAACGAATTGTAAAAAATGAAAAGACACTCTCCCTGGAATACAGGATTTTCGGTTTAAAGGTTTTCTCTGAAAAATTTGTGATGGCACAAAAAGATGCATTTGCGATTGATCCCTACCTCTCATCACCCAATATCGCCCGAATCAAAGGCGGCGATGAGACTGTCGGTTTCCAAAACAAGGGCTACCACACTCTGACCCTTAACACGCAGGATGGAAAAAAGATTCTTATCGACCGTCATTCGAGAAAAGCAGATTTGATTAAGATGGAAGAACTTCTAAAAACCACGCTCTAAAACTGATAATTAAGGCCCAGGCCGAGTCTCGTTCCCATGAAAGATGGGTCAATGGAGCTATAAGTTCCTGAGGAAGAAAATCCCGCGAGC
The DNA here is from genome assembly GCA_020048985.1 of Halobacteriovorax sp. Taxonomy (GTDB): domain Bacteria; phylum Bdellovibrionota; class Bacteriovoracia; order Bacteriovoracales; family Bacteriovoracaceae; genus Peredibacter. The sequence continues at coordinate 21,416 of JAIFLR010000088.1, forward strand.
TTGGTGTAGTAAAAACCGCCATACCCCTCAACTCCAAAATTCTTTCCTAGACGATAAGTCAGGCTGAGACCGGCGCCAGTACTGTACCCATAACCATTCACCCTAAATTCATCTGCGAGAGAATATGTTGCAAATGGCACCGCCAGAAGTTGCATCAATACTCTTAATTTAAATCTTTTTTTGTCATAAATTCGTGCAGCAGCACCAAGCCCAAATTCCACCGCCCTAAAAACTTCTTGTTCAGCTTTGGCATTCATGAAATTTAACATCAAATCCAGGTCCCATTTGGGACTCATTTGGGCACCCCCACGGAGGCTGATTCCGACCCAGTTTACAGGGTCTTTATCTTTTAGCTCATCGTTTTCTACATCAAGATTAATTTGAGTGGCATAGCTAAATAGTGAAACTGAATAATTGGATTTATGTTCATCGACTGTGCTCTGTTGAAATCTCTCTGCGACCAAAACTGTAGAATCAACACTTTCTTTTTCCGTACTCACATCCAGAACTCGGATATAAGCAATTTTACCCGAAACAATCACAGGATAAACCTGCGCTCTATTTCTGGATATTTCACCCACTTTAATTTTTTTGCCTTTACGTACAAACCCGACTGGTGCGCTCATCTGTTCGTCGGCATAAATCACGGCCCGATCAACCATAACGATGGCACTCTGGGAAGCCAACAAATCTTGGCAGTAAGTCAGTGAGAGGAATAGACCATAGACATGGATAAAAATGCGAAGATGTTGGAATTTAAGAGGAAAGTATCGTCCCATATGTTTTCCGACCTTCTTAGTCTGAAAATGCTAAAATAACAGTTATCAATTTAAGTCTAACCTGACCCAGTGGAAAAGAGGAGCAAAAAAGCCCAATTACTTAATTTCTTTTGAGAGCTTCCGAAGAGTCAACTGTACTGGGTTTAACTTCAAGGATGATATATGAAGAGTTTACTTAAAAATTTATCACTACTAAGCATGGGTCTGATGATCTACGGCTGTAATGAGAAAATTTCTCCAGAACTTCAGAGTGGTAACTCCACCACGATACCAACAGCGGTCGCCCCCGATGAATATTATTTCAAAGTCACAAATAATTCCGCCACTGTTCTGAATTATGTTCTTCACAGAACCGGTGCTGGCAATGCAGCTGCTGATTGTAAAATTGCTTCTTCTGGAGTCGCACTCAGCAGTACTCTCTATATTGGTCAAGCGGCTTTAGGACATGATTCAAAAAC
>JAIFLR010000112.1 GCA_020048985.1 Halobacteriovorax sp.
TTCTCCAATATACTTATGAGTCTCTGGATCTTTACCTGTTTGAATCCAGCGAAAAATATCTCTCACGATATAGCGGCCATGCTCATCGACTCCCAATACTTCTGAAATATGGGACGTACGACGACCGCCATCATGATAACGAGAACACTGAACAATCATCTGCAGAGCACTTCCCACCATCTTACGAATGGCATCAGGTGGAATTCTCGTTTCACCCATCAGGCACAGTGTTTCAAGACGAGTGCATGCATCAAGCGGAGTATTGGCGTGAACAGTTCCCATGGAACCTTCGTGACCCGTACTCATAGCATTCAATAGATCCAGCGCTTCTGGTCCCCTTACTTCCCCTACGATAATTCGGTCAGGACGAAGACGGAGTGCTGATTCCATCAAATCTCGAATCGTGACTTCTTTAATTCCTCGCTCAGGATTTCCTTTGCGGGTTTCAAAACGTACCACGTGCTCAGCTTTAATCTGAAGTTCTGCCGCATCTTCTATAATCAAAAGACGCTGAGTCTTAGGCATTCGCCCACCGAGAATATTCAGCATGGTTGTTTTACCTGAACCGGTACCACCACTGACGAGCGTATTTTTTCCCAGATACATAATACAATCTAGAAAACGCGCACCATCTGGAGAAATCGATCCGAAGTTTATCAAATCTTTAAGGCCCAGTTTTTCTTCCGAGAATTTTCGAATAGCAACTGTCACACCAGCTTTGGCCATTGGTGGAAGGACTACGGCAATACGGGAACCATCCGGAAGTCGAGCATCCAATCGTGGATTGTCGGCGTCAATCACCCGCCCCACTGATTGAGCAATCGCCCTCATAGATGCCATGAGAGCTTCGTCATCTGCAAATCTATTTTCGACTCGGTAAACGAGTCCTTTTTTCTCTACAAATATTTCAAATGGTCCATTGATCATGACCTCTGACACACCCGGATCTTTCAGAAGATCCGCAATGGGAGACAAGAGGTTGGCAATGGCGTCTTTAAAAACACTACTCATGAAGCAATTTCCTAATATTCTTTAGGGACCCAGAGTTTGGCGTCATTACCATTCTCAGAGGCTATCTCTCTCTTCGGCACTTGTTTCTTTAAAACAACGACTTTTCCATCATTCTTTGAGCTCGGACAATAAAAAGCAAATTCACCAGCGTGCTCGAAGACGACCTCTGCTTCAGATACTTTGCCCTTGTTGGCCGCCATAAATACTTTATGGGACTCAACGATCAAACAATTTGGCTCTTCAACTGTCGAGGTCACAAAAAACTTCACTTTTTCACCTTCAAAAACGGAGAGGTGCTTCGGATAGTACCCCTCTTTCGTCACAATAATCGCCACTTCACGTGTTGGTTGAATGGCTTTTTTGGCTTCTTGAGCAAGTGTAGTAAAACTAAATAATAAAAATAAAATCGCGAGTGACTTCATATCAACCTCTTTGTTCTCTAGTCTTCTCGGTACAAAGAGCTCAACTTTTAAGTTTTATATTTAAGGGCATTACCTGACAATTTCTGTCACAAAATACAACTTTAAGCTCAAAGCAAAAACAGAAGCTTGACGCACTTATTCCTAGCAATTCCAGTCGGTTTCCCAACATATTCTTACATATTTGCGTTTGCCATAAATCATACTAGACAGCTCCACTGATCAAGCGGAACAATAATCCTCACTTAAAACTAACCGAATTCAAACGGCCCAGTTTTAGATCATGGAGGACATCAATGTTTAAATCTCTTAAAACCACAGCACTACTAGTTGGTTGTTCATTTGCGGGTGCAGTGCTGGCTTGCTCAATGAATGGTCAAGGCGGATTCTTACCGGAAAATGATCTCTACATTCCAGCTGGGATGAAGGGAATCAATGGCGGTATCACAGAAGCTCAATTTAATTCAGCGATTGATAAAGTTGAAGCCATCTATGCTCCAATTATTTCAAACTTGGGTGCAAAACTTGAGATTGATCGTAAATGGGATGACGGTACTGTTAATGCTTACGCTCAACAGTCTGGGAAAACATGGAAAGTTGCTATGTTCGGTGGTTTGGCCCGTCATGAAACAATCACTGAAGATGGTATGTCTCTAGTTGTTTGTCATGAAATCGGTCACCACATTGGTGGAGCACCTAAGAAGGGTGGATCTGCTGGCGGATGGGGCGGCGGTGCTGGTGCTTCTACTTGGGCTTCAAACGAAGGTCAAGCTGACTACTTCGCAACTCTTAAGTGTCTACGTAAATCATTTCTTAACGATGACAACATAGCGATTGTTTCTACAATGACTGTTCCTAAAGCATTAACTGATGCTTGTAAAAAGTCGTCTAAAAATGACAAAGAAGACAATGCTCTTTGTATTCGTACAAGCATGGCAGGAAAATCAGTCGCTGATCTTTTCTCAGCTTTAAGCAAACTTCCATTAGCTAAGTTCGACACACCTGATGCAAAAGTCGTGACAAAAACTGACGACAATCACCCGAAAGCTCAGTGTCGTCTTGATACATACTTCCAAGGCTCACTTTGTGAGATCGGTATGAACGAAGATGTTTCTCAGAAAGAAGAAGTCAAAGGAACTTGTCATGGTTCTCTTGGACACAAGGTTGGACTAAGACCTCTTTGCTGGTTTAAACCAAAAGCTAAATAATCTTAAATAGATTTCAAAAAAAGGCAGCTTAGGCTGCCTTTTTTTTTTGCCATTAATATCTTTATGAAATTCACTCTAAGCCTCAGAAACGTTTTAGAAACAGACTTACCCACCTTCTTTGAGGATCAATCGGACCCAGAGGCGAGCGCTATGGCCGCCTTCACACCAAGGAATGCCCAAGACTTCCTCTCCCATTGGACTTATTACATCCTCCCCATGGAATCGGTAATCAAGCAGACGATAACCATTGATGGCTCAGTGGCCGGAAACATCGTGTGCTGGGATAAAGCAGGGAATAGATTTGTTGGGTATTGGATCAGTAAAAAATACTGGGGAAGAGGAATCGCTTCAGAGGCAATGAGAGAATTCCTCAATCAGTTAGATTGCAGACCTATCTATGCTCATGTTGCTAAAAACAATGTGGCGTCGATTAGAGTTTTGGAGAAGTGTGGCTTCAGGCTTTCCAATCATGACACCGAAGAACTGCTGATGGAGCTCATTTGAATAAAAAAAGGCCAGGTGATTAAACCTGGCCTCTTTTTTTATTCATGTAGAACTAGAAACTATTTTTTCTTAGGAGCTGGAGCAGGAGCTGGTTTTGCAGCTTTAGCAGCATCAGCAGCTTTAGTAACTTTGAAAAGCTCAACTTCGAAAACGAGAGTTGCGCCACCAGGGATCTTAGGAGGAGCACCAGCTTCGCCGTAAGCAAGATCAGCAGGAATAACAAACTTAGTTTTTCCGCCTTCTTTCATCGTTTGAAGACCTTCAGTCCAACCTTTGATTACACGGTTAAGTGGGAAAGAGATCGTCTTACCGCGCTCAACAGATGAGTCAAAAACTGTACCGTCAGTAAGTGTACCGTGGTAGTGAACTTCAACAACATCTTCAGCACCAGGAGTTGCTCCAGTACCTTCTTTGATTACTTTATAAGCTAAACCTGATTCAGTTTTTGTAGCAGATTCAGTTTTAACGAAGTTTTCGATGAAAGCTTTACCAGCATCTTTTTCTTTAGAAGCAACTTTATCCATACGGGCCTTGAAAACTTCCTGGATACGGTTTTGGAATTTGGCCATATCAACTTCAGACTTTTCGTTCTTAGAAGCTGCTGCGATACCTTTGTAAAGGGCAGCAAGTTCTTTGTCAGAAAGGCTTAAACGCTGAAGGTTTCCACCAAGCATGAATCCCATAGCGTAAAAAGTCTTATCATCATCAGATTCAAGAGAAATTTTCTTTGGATCATTTGAGTTACAAGAAACAAGAACCAGAGTAGCGAGAACAAGGCTTAAATAAAGCATAGCTTTTTTCATAGAGAGCAATCCTTTGTTAATGAAAAATCTTGAAAATAATAACGTTATTTTTTCGGCTTTGCCACAATTTCTGAATCTTTGTGGCCGGTCCAAAGAATAAGTATAAGACTCACCGCGCCTATTCCAGTAACTATCAGGCCCACCGGGATCTCTGCCCCTAGGACCGGATTAAAATAGCAGAGAAAGTCGATGGCCATGAGGCAGAGACCGTTAAAAACGGGCCCCAAGAACAACTCGCCACCAAGGTCCAACTTTTGAAACCACATTTTGCGGGCAAGTATGGGGAAAACCAGCCCTAAAAAAGAGAAGGCCCCGAATAAATTGATGACAATAAGTGTGCTCACCGCCACAGCAACGAAGATGAATTGAAAAAGCTTTTTCTCGTTCAATCCCCAATTAAGGCCCATCATGTGACCTATGGAGAACATTTTTAAATCTTTAAAAAAGACCTTCAGCCCTAAAAGGAGCAGCAGCTCTGTAATGATCAACATGCTTAAGGAAGAAAAGGAAGAGAATCTGAAATGGCCAAACCACAACTCGACTGGAAAAGGTAAATTAAATGCCATAAATAAAAACTGCCATAATGAAAACGCAGCTCCGACCAACAAATTAAAAGTTAGCCCCAAGAGTATAATGCGCTCAAACTTGGACTTCCCTTGAAAAAAACGAGGAAACAAAAGACCCATAAAAACAAAAACCGGCACACCTATTAAAAAAGTCCACTCAGAGGAATAACTAATATTAAAATAAATTGAAGCTGAGTGAAAGATAAGCAGCCATAACACTGACAGACCATCAATACCCAAAGTCGAAGGGCTTGCGAGAATATTTCTAGTGCCAAGCTGAATCAGACTTCCCGCCTGAGAGAGAAGAACCCCTACAAAAAAGCTCGAGGCTAGACGGATAATCAAATAATCCATTCCGCTCCCCTTTTAAGAACGTTGTTCTCTACCACCAGCTGGTTAACGTTCCACCCTGAGGGCAACCAATCGATGTTGTGCTCGATCACAATCAGTGATTTCCCACTCAGTCTGAGTTTTTCGAGAAATAGACATAGTGTTTTTTTTCTTTGAGTATCCAGAAACTGAGAAGGCTCATCCAGAAAATAAAAAGTGCAGTCCTTACACAGAGCCAGGCATAACTTAAGCGACTGGGTCTCACCTCCAGACAGATGAGAAATTAATCTTTGCTCTTTTTTATCTAATCCAAAATCAATCCAGAGTGAGAGAAAATTCTGAATATTGAAATGTGGAAGATGTCCTTCAAGAAAAAAATCCTTCAGAGTGATGAGTTTTCGATCAAAAAAGTATTCTGAAGATTTCTGCTCAACCACCGTCCTAGATTCCATTTCTAATGCGGAATATAAGTGACGCAAAAGAGTTGATTTCCCAATCCCATTTTCTCCGACAAAAACGATGCTGCCCCCTAGATCAAGGGAAAACTGCATTTCACAACCACAATGCGGCAAAAATAAGGGATCATGTAGTTCAAATATCTTCATAAATATTGGATCATCTTATCCATTAACGTAAAATGTGTTAATTTGTTTCATGGAGATTTTATGATTTTTACAAGAATTATTCCCTTTGCGCTGGTTAGTCTGATCGCCTTGACGGGCTGCTCTTCGAAAATGGACTCGGATCGCTACCGAGAAGGCGACAACGCCGGACAAAAGGTCGATCTGACTGTCGATCAAGAAAAGCAGTTAACCAAAGAAGCCTTAACCGAAATGCAGAAAGATTATCCACCGGTTAAGAATCAGGAACTCCAATCCTACATCGAAAGGCTCGGTCAAAAACTGGTACGGGATAACAATTTAAATAACAAACCTTATACCTATCATTTCACCGCAGTTGACTCTTCTCAGGTCAACGCTTTTGCTCTGCCTGCAGGTTACGTCTACATTACCGCTCCTATTATAGCGATGGCGGACACTGAAGCGGAAATTGCGGGTGTACTAGGTCACGAGATCGGGCACGTTGTCGCCCGCCACACAGCTGAACGGATGTACGTGGCCAAAAAAGAACAAAGCAAAACTTGGTTATTTGGTGGAGTTGGAGCTGCTGTAGGTGGAACGGCCGGATATTTCTTAGGAAAATCTCTTTGCAAAGAAGGTGATACTGCCTGCAGAGCAAAGTTCACCATGTACGGCGCTGGTGGTGGAGCAGTTGGTGGTCTGATGGTTCAAAAATACGGGTTCATGAAAAATTCTCAAGAGGATGAACTTGAATCAGACCGTGTCGGTTTTAGGTATGCTGCAAATTCAAATTATGACAAAAAATATGTCGGTGATTTCTACGAAAAATTGGCAGCAATGGAAAAAGAATCGAAAAAGGGACAAAACGCGTTTATGACAAGTTTGTCTGACGCGATGTCTTCACATCCTCCTTCCAAAGCACGAGTAAAACAGGCGCAGGAAATGGAAGCATTGATAACGAACAAAGGATCAATTGGGACGACGGAAGAATTTTTGCGGATGAAAAAAATCGCGCAAGAGATTGTGGAAAAAAACAAAGCACAGCCCAAAACACAACCCTAAAGATTTTGATATAGATAAATCATGGCCTCAACCTGACCGCTACCTGGAATTAAAGCCCCTGGGTAAGTCAGGTTGATGACATTGCGGCCCTTATTCTTGCTTATGCTTTTTTCTAACAGGCTTCCAGGATCTTTGACACCCACTTGAATCGTATCTTGGGGAAGACTATTTAATATTTTTGCAGACCAGTTAACGTACGGTAGCTCAGAGGGATAAGTTTTGAGCACACCTTCTTGAATCATCCACTTCACAACTCCGTCCTGAACCATAATTAGTTCCGGTAGTCGATTGTTCCCAATGGAGCCGAGAAAAAAAAGAAATGTGGCATTTTGGGCAGCAATTTTTTTTAGTTCGGCCAGACGCGAATTCAACCTTAAGGAAAGATCCGCAAAGCTGCAACCAACCAGATAAGGGGCCAGTTCCTTTTCCATTTTCTGCATCACTTCTGGAGGAGTTAAAGATCGTGTTTTAATTTCAACTGCCTTAATCCCCTCAAATTGGGCCAACATTTTAGAGAGTTCACGGCTCTCGTCAAAAAACAACAAGCTACCGGAAAAGCTCTTAATTGTTTCACGTGAAAGAAAAACTCCCCCCGGGAGAAAAACACCATTAAAGTCTTTCTTCGAGATTGGATGAAAAATGGAAATGCCTTTTAATTTTTTATTTTTCAGTAAACCTAAATCTCTCAGCGCAGGCGTGAGACGTAGAAATCCCTACGATGATACTAACGAGAAGAGCGATCATCCATGACCTCGTTGGCCTTGCGGTCACAGTATTCATTTTGGGGGTGACCAGCATGGCCTTTGACCCACATCCACTCTACTTCCATAAATCTTTCACGAACTGAATCCAGTGCCTGCCACAAATCCATGTTTTCGGGAGCCTTGTTATCGGCTTTCTTCCAGCCACGGGCCTTCCATCCCTTTACCCAAGATTTCATCCCATCCACTACGTATTTTGAATCGGTAATTATTTTAATTTTAGTTAAAAGAGGATCCTTCCCCTTGAGTGGCAAAACATCCAGCAACTCATGCAGACCCTTCAGAGGCCCGGATAGTTCCATTTTATTATTGGTGGTGTAAGCCTCGTACTCCACTCCTTCGGCCAGAACTTCACCATTGTGTTCCTGAATCACGTAAGCAAATGCACCCGGACCAGGATTTCCACGACAGCCACCATCAGAATAAACCGCAATAGTTCCTGGCTCATCACTGATTTCGACAGGGGCCGGAAGTGAATCTTCCGTTCTTGAGACTTCAGTTTCCGCAAGGCTTTCAATGGCACTACGAATGACTGCGAAGCCTTCTTTTAGGGCCTCTGAATCACCTTTTTCTTTGAGTAACCATTTTTCAATCGTATTTAGAGATTTCAAGTGCTTTTTTTTCATCTATCAAGCCTTTTGACTATGTGCAAAACAGGGTTTCCCTTTGCCAATTTTGGAACAGCGAAGTATGTTTTCACATCTGTAACCCAAACCAGGAAACAAAATTTGAGTCCTAGCTTTTCGATTAAAGTCTATAAGCAATACTTTAACTTTGCATCCTCACATTTCATGATTTTTGAAAATGGCAGCCGTGAGCCTCTTCATGGGCATAATTATCGGGTCCAGATTAAGGGTGAAGCGCCGGAACTTGCGGGAGATATGGTTTTTGATTTTTTAGACATCAAACCTATCGTAAGAGAGGTCTGTGATTCTCTTGATCACAAGTTACTCATTCCTAAAGACAACAAATCGCTTAAAATCTATTCAGAGAAAAAGAACTATATTATTGAAACTCCTGATGAGTCTTATTTTTCTATCCCTATGACTGATACGTTATTGTTACCAATCCTGAATACTAGTGCTGAAAGAATTGCTATGTATATTTCTGAAGAAATCCGCAAAAAAGTTTTAACTAAATTTAATTATACATTTACCAGTCTTGAAGTGGAGGTTGAAGAAACCCCTGGCCAGTCGGCAGTCTTTCTTCATCGTGAGCAACTATGATTTTTTCAGAATTAGAAAGTGGTGCCTCTTTAGAAGGACATCCAATTCCCGTTTTCAAAACCGATATCAAAGCACCAAAGTATCTTTACTTACTGGCCGGTGTTCATGGTGATGAAGTTGAAGGCGTTTATGTTTTAAAAGAGCTCTTTAGCTGGCTTAAGAATGAACATTCTCTTAAAGACATGCCAATCGTTGTTATTCCGATCTTAAACGTTGATGGGTACCGCTCGCAGTCTAGAGTGAACGCTCACTTAGTGGATCTGAATAGAAATCTTCCGACCAAAGACTGGACCCCTGAGAAAACTCAGGCCAAATATAACCCAGGTCCCAAGCCTCTTTCAGAGCCAGAGAATCAGTTTTTGGTGAAGCTCCTCGATAAGTATAAGCCAGGTCTGATCATTTCGTTTCACACATGGAAGCCCATCCTGAACTTCAATGGCGACTGCCAGGACATTGCTGAGTACCTAAATCTTTTTAACAAATACGAAATGGCCGGAGATATCGGCTACCCCACTCCAGGATCTCTCGGATCTTTTGGTGTTGAGAAATACAAGTCTCCAGTGCTCACATTTGAATGTCCTGAACTCAAAACTCACCGAGAAAGCTTAAAAGATATCTGGGGAGAAAATGAAGAGGGTCTCAAGAGAATGTTTTCAACAGAACTCATCTGGAACAAATTAAGATCATAATTCATGCAAAAAAAAAGCCCTCGTAAGAGGGCTTTTTTTTTAATTAACTAGCAATCGTATATTTAATGACTTCTACCGGACAAGCCTCGGCGGCTTCCTGCATTCTCAAGCCGTCATCAAGGGGAGCATTTGGACGAATAATACAAGTATCGGCCAGTACCTCGAAAACATCTTTGTAGATATCTTCGCAAGCGTTGCAAACAATACAACCTGGCTCAATCCAAACTTTGGCAATTTTAAAATTTTCAGCAGCCGGACCGGCCGCAACCGCAGCACCAGCAGCAGATCCGCTCGCACCAGCAAACTCTCCAGCAAAAACAGGATTGGTCGCCATTTTTAAAGCAGGGCCTCTACCAGGAACGGTATCAGCGATAAAACTTCTAACCGGAATATCGATCGGTGACTTGGATGTCTTTTTAACATCTAATTTATTTTGAGCAATGTATTCGGCGATAGTTTGGTTAGCATCGAAAACAAGTTTCTTGAATTTAGAACCTTTCATATCAAACTGAAAAACGACGCCATCTTTAGAAGAAACCACTTCGATCTGCATAGTGGCATGATCAAACCCTTTAGCACCAAGAAGCTCAATCAGGCCTGGACCCATATCGACTTCAACAGCAAAGCTGGATTTTTTGGTTTCAAATGGCTTACTCACTTCAACCTGAGTCGGAGTTCCGAAAGGATTAAAAAGACGAAGTCTGATCGTATCTAAAGCTGCCGGCTCTTTAGCGGAATTCCACTTAAAACCAAAAGCAAAGACATTGCCACTTTTTGATGATTTAAGCAGATTGATTTTAGGCTTTCCAAAAAGAGTCTCGAACGTTCCAAATAACAAACTTAGAGCAGCTAATCCAACTACCAAGTTGATTACCATGAAAGCGGCGACACCCATTGCGATGAGGCTGGTTGACACAAAAAACTCCTGAAAAATGGCTTCTCTATCTTTGAAAATTATAACTTAAACAGCAGAAAATTAGAACAAAAAGATCAGCCACTTCCTTGCTAGGTTATTTGATTTATAAGTACAATGGTCCGCTATGGGCCTACTTATTCAAATAAAAGCTATTTTATTATCCATTTTACTGCTTGTTTTTGGCCTTTTGCCCGCCTGTTTAGTTGCCTTCCCTTTTGGACTTGAGAGGCGCTTAAAGATCATTGGCCCCGTCTGGAGCTTCTGCTCACGCATGCTGCTCCGCTACGGCTGTCACGCCCATTTGGACATCCAGGAAGACTATCGGGCCGAATCCTTCCGTGGCATCCCACCCTATGGCCTCTACGTTAGCAACCATCAGAGCTTTGTGGATATCCCCTTCATCATAACCATGTACATCGCCCCACCGATCATGAAAAAGGAAGTGCTCTATATCCCATTGCTCGGCTGGCTTGCCTGGATCAGCGGGGCGCTGCCCGTCTCCCGCAGCAAAGTGAGCTCTCGAAAAAAAGTTTTTGATCAGGCCAAGAACCGGATCATGCATGAAAGAATTGGTCTTCAGGTCTACCCGGAAGGGACGCGGTCCAAAGACGCCTTACCTAAACACTACGACAAAATTAAACGCACACTTTTAGTTTTTGCATTCAATGAAAAAATTCCCGTGATACCAACCAGCATCTACGGCACTAGAAGTGTTTTATCAAACATGGGATGGATCCATCCTAACCGTCATTTGGGAATTATTGTTCACAAGGAAATTCTTCCGCAGGATTATAAAAACTCGGATGAATTTTGCCGCGCCATTTGGGGCAAAGTGGCTGAAGGACACGACGAACTTAAGTCTCGTCTTGCTCCCCTGAATGAAACTTGATTTTAGGTCTTAATTCGCCAGGAAATTCTTTATGTCCAAGACCAAACAATTGATTTTTCTCATCATTCATCCAGACATAAAGATCTGAAAAATTTCTCTTCACGATATTGACCTTATCAAGCTTGAGGAAAGCACCACACTTAAAAGCCTCCGTTTGAGATTCACTTAATTGAACCCGATCAAATGGTAGCAACTCATCGATGCGCATGCCTTTTTCCATAATTGGCAGTTGTTTATCCAGCGGCCAGTCCTTCTTTTTGATGGCATTGCCTATGGTGGCAGTACCAATTTGCTCTCTGACCAGAGCAATTAAAGATCCAATCGTGCCCAGTTCATTACTCATGTGATTAAATAGCGTCCTCACGTAGGTGCCAGAACTGACTGTGACCCTTACGGAGAGATAAGGGAATTTGTATTTCACCACTTGAATGTCATAGACGTGTCTGAGAACCGCCTCTTTCTTAACCTCGACCCCTTCTCTGGCCCATTCGTGAAGATTCCTCCCCATGAACTTACTGGCCGAATACTTATGAGGTTCCTGCCAATATTCACCGAGGAATTTTTCTCTGAGGCGCTCTTCAATGAACTTGGCACTGAAGCTCGCAATTTCCCGTTTTAAATAAAGTGAGTCGTCTCTTTGGATAATTTCAGACTCGTAGTCCCCTGTAGGTGTTTCAATGCCTAGTTTTCCAACAGCGAGATAGGTCTTTGGTAGTAGATCATGGATATATTCGTTGAGGCGCGCGGCCCCGCCGATTCCAATCATCAGGACACCAGATGCAAATGGATCGAGTGTTCCGAAATGACCAATCTTCCCGTATCCAACCGGGAGATGACGTTTAAAATGCCTGATTACATCGTAAGAAGTCATCCGAGCAGGCTTAAAAATGTTGAATACTAAAGGAGGAAACTGAGAAAGGCTTTTATTCTTCGCCATTTGATGATTCGTCGTTGTCCTTCAACAGCTTAGTGATTTTCGATTCATCTTCAAATTGCGAGTTATAGTGATAATGGATTTGCGGCGTATGTTTAACATCCATTTTAGAGGCAAGGAGTGAGCGCATACGGCTGGTAGTGCTTTCGATTGCGTCCTTAGCATCACCACGTGTGGCGGTATTAAAGGTGTCCCAATAAACTTTTGCGTGTGAGTAATCTGAGGTTAGTTCAACGTGCGTAATTGAAACATTCAAGAGGCGTGGATCCGCGAATTCCCTTCTCAGGGCGAGATTAATCTCATCGCGGACCCGCTCTTCATATTTAATTTTCGAAAATTTATTACCACGTCCAGCAGCCACAGTTGATCCTTAAAGAGTTGCATCAGAAACGAGCGTGCGTTTCTTCTCTTCCATAATATAAGCCTCAATAAGATCTTCTTGCTTAATATCGTTGAAGTTTTCAAGCGACATACCACATTCAAATCCATTCTTAACTTCTTTAACTTCGTCTTTGAAACGTTTTAGAGTTGTTAAGCGACCATCGTAAATAATTTTCCCGTCACGTAGAAGACGGATGTTACATCCACGTTCAATTTTCCCGTCGATAACCGACGTACCGGCAATTGTACCGATTTTAGGAATAGAGAATGTTTCTTTAACCTGAGCACGACCAATATATTTCTCAATTCTTTCAGGAGTTAACATACCTTCAAGGGCAAGAGTCACATCATTGATAAGTTCATAAATGATTGAGTAGGTCTTGATATCAACACCCTTCTCTTCAGCGATACGACGAGCAGTTGTCACTGGTCTCATGTTGAAACCCATGATGAAAGCTTTCGTAGAAGC
>JAIFLR010000109.1 GCA_020048985.1 Halobacteriovorax sp.
TTGGTTCTGTAGGCCCGTCTCGTGGTTTCAGTCGTTTGCATAGATCCTCCTAGGTTGGAGGTGTCTAGTTCAATTGGGGGTTACGAACAAATTCTTAAATGGCCTTACATTTGAGGGTTATGAAAGAGGTCTAATCTCTTCGCGCATGTAAGTCTCGGCCCCAATTCTTGCCTTCAGACTCAAGAAGAATAAAAAATGCTCATAAATTATCTAGAACAGACTGTATAAGCTTTAATTTATCCTCTGGAAGGTTCATCATTTTAGAGTAACAACTTTCCATTACTTCATCCCTCAGGACTTCTTCTTTCATGAGGCGGTAGTATTCACCCATTTCAAATCCATAGCTTGAAACAATATGCTGAGTCCGCTCAAGATCAACCTCAATCCGCCCATTTTCAATATGCCCTATGCTCGGCCTGGAATAACCACAGACCGCCGAGGCCTGATCTTGAGTCAAATTTTTCATGAGCCTCAGGATTTTTAATACTCTCACTTCTTTGGTGATAATTCGCTTATAGCTCCGCCGATCTTGATTAGAGGAAACCGTTTTGACTTTCTTCTTTGGCCCAATTCCTTTACCTTTCCGGATTTTCTCATATTCCTCTCCTGATAATTCCAGCGCCTTCAGAATTTTTTCCAGCTTCTCCTCATCAATTATGGCCCTCCCACTTTCGTATTTTTCAACGGCCTGAAAGGAAATTCCCAGCCGTGAGGCCATCTCCTTTCGCGTGAGCTTCAGGAGTTCTCGCGAGCGTCGAATCGCCTTGGCGTGAGAGAGATTGATCCTATTTTTAAGTGTCGTCGCCTGCATAAAAACCTCCTTTAAAATATGTTTCTGCCAGCGTCCGCTCTCCCTTAAAAACTTAATAGGTTAACCAAGAAATATGCCACTTTTTGCGAATGCAAACTGCTACGGCAAAATCAGTGCTACGGTCATAGCCAAAAATATAGCCAAATATAGCAAAGCAGAGAGACCTCTAGAGATCTATGACCGAAGGTACAGATGAGGAGTTGAATGAACTCGTTGATACTATTGATTATAAATTTGAAGTAGTTAGCTATAGGGCACAAAAAAGCCGACTCAAGGTCGGCTTTTTTATTAGAAATTTGGTGGAGACATGCGGGATCGAACCGCAGACCTCTTCACTGCCAGCGAAGCGCTCTCCCAGCTGAGCTATGCCCCCAAAACGATTCAAAGTAGGACTTAAAATTTAATAAAGACGGTGCCTTTCGGCAAGAGCTATTTGCTCACTATTTTAGTCATAACTGACTTATTTTCTACGCCCATGCTCATAAGCTCCAGAACTGCTTTCTCGTCACCCTGACCGGCAAAGCTCAAAAGAACGTTCTCACCATTAGAGTTCACAGCGTTTTTATCAGCACCGGCAGCGATCATAAGCTTCACGGCTTCCAAGTTTAGGCTCTTTCCAGCAGCAAGGAGTGCAGTTTCACCTAGAGCGTTACGCGCTTCAAGATTGGCCCCTGCTTGAACAAGTGTCGTCAAGGCATCAGCATTAGTTGCTGCTAAAACTTGCGCTAAAGCATGAAGAGATGTGTTTCCAAGAGCATCCTGCTTATTCACATCGGCACCCTTAGCAAGAAGGGCCTTCATTACTTCATTCTGAGCGGCTCCTGATGCTTTTATTAAAGCACTTTGACCATCACGAGTATTGAAATCAACCCACGTGTTAAGTTCAAGAACCTTGTTTAAGATTTCCATATTTCCAGTGATACTAGCCATCATAAGATACTTATTAACCGCCACTTCTGGGATAGAAGTCATGCGGGAAACGTCCTCACCACGACAAGCATCAGTTT
Organism: Halobacteriovorax sp.; assembly: GCA_020048985.1. Lineage (GTDB taxonomy): Bacteria > Bdellovibrionota > Bacteriovoracia > Bacteriovoracales > Bacteriovoracaceae > Peredibacter. Next base: position 1,819 of record JAIFLR010000109.1, read on the forward strand.
CACAAACATTCGCCTGAATACACATTAATTGGTAGTTCGGGACATAATCTTCTTCACCACGAACCAAGATCCCCTCAACGACACCAGTGTCGGCATTGAAGACGGCCGATCCAGAGTTACCTTGGAACGTATCCAGGTTAGCGCTGAAGTAATTTGGGTGAAAGTTATTTCTAACGTTAGCACTCGGTGCAACTTTAGTTGGAAGTCCAGATGGGTTTCCAATAACTAACAGAGACTGCTTCTCTAAGATCGCCTTGCCATCATTGATTTCAAGGGGTGTGCGTCCAGGAACAGCGCGGTCAAGCTGAATAACCGCATAATCATAGCCGTATTTATTATTTAAAAGATTAGAGACGACTTTTTTACATTTAAAAACGTTCTCTTCTTTAATATCTAAACCAGCTTGGTTCGTTTCCTTGTTCACATGGAAATCAAACACCCAGCGGTACTCATCGCACATATTTTCGAGTTCAACACAGTGACCGGCAGTCACAATGAGATCAGGAGCAATTAGGAAACCTGAACACATTGCTGGATTTGGTTGCTCCACAAAGCGAGTTCCAGGGCAAAAGCTGATGCCAGCAGCTGAGGCTTCTGCAATGGCAGCCGACTTTGTTTCCTCTGCAGGCGGACCCTTGAGCCAATCAGCAAGTGTATTCTGGGTCAGTCTTACGACCCCAGTAGACATTAAATCGGGAGTGATTTCATTTTTTGAGACCATGGATGCTGTAGACTTTGCCAGTGCTTGGTGAGCAGCAGAAGCTTCAAAAACTTCCTGTCTGTTATCTTCCCCGTAGATGACCAGTGGGCCAGCAAAGGCGGTGGAAGCAAGTACACAGTTTACAACGGCCAATCGAACTACATTTTTCATTACCATCTCCTGATTTTCGATGAGAACTTATACATGAATATTTAGGAGGTCATCGAAATAAATGATGCGCCATGTAATTTCTCTTCATTTGACGGTAAGTTCCTAAAAAGGCAGACTTTATGGATCGAATTAAAAGGGATAACCATGGGAATTTACGTAAACAGAACACTTAATATGAAACAGATCAATGCGATTGGATTCGACATGGACTACACCTTAGTCCGCTACGATTCCGAAGCTTTTGAAGTCATGACATATAAAGAGATCAAAAAAAAGCTATGCGAAGTTAAAAATTATCCCAAAGTTGTGGCGGATTTAAAGTTTCAACTTAATCTCGCGATTCGCGGTCTGGTGATTGATAAGCCCCACGGAAATGTTTTAAAACTTTCTACCTATAGCAAAGTTAAACACGCCTTCCATGGTCTCTCTGACATGGACTTTAAAGCTCAACAAAAAATTTATCAGGGTCTCACGATTGATCTGAACGACTCTGATCGATATGCCATCGTCGATACAACATTTTCTATCGCCTACTGTGTGCTTTACATGCAGATTGTGGATCTTAAAGACAAACATCCGGAACTTAATTTTCCTGATTATAAGACTATTGAAGAGAATCTTCTGGAAGCACTTGATATCTCACACCGTGATGGCACTCTCAAGGGGGAAGTCAAAAAGAATGTGAAAAAGTATATCGTCCAGGACGCTGAGAGTGTGCAGGCCCTTGAGAAATTTAAGAAGCATGGAAAAAAACTTTGGGTAATAACTAACTCAGACTTTGAGTACTCAAAACTTCTCTTAGATTACGCCATCAACCCATTTTTAAAAGAACACAAGTCGTGGGCCGAGCTTTTCAACATTGTCATTACCGCCGCCAATAAACCCAAGTTTTTCACTGATAAACTTCCACTCCTTAAAGTAGATCCTAAGACCGGTCTCATGAGAAACCATCATGGACAAATTGAAGACGGCATCTACCAAGGTGGATGTGCAGCGACTGTTCAGAAAAGTTCTGTAACTGGAGAACCGCGCTGGTGATTGAAGAGCTCACCCATGAAACCGAGGCCAATGAAAAGTGTGCTGTCCTCAACTCAGAGATCAATGAGCTGATGAAACAGAAAATTGATTTTGAGCAAAAACTGGATCAACTATTTGATAAAGAGCTTGAGAAGGGCAAAAAGCCTGACAAGACAAAACTCCAGGATCACTTTCAGAAGATCGAAAAGGTTGATAAGCGCATTGGTAAACTCATCCGCTCTCATACTCAGAATTTTAATATCTACTGGGGTGAAACCATGCGGGCCGGAGTTGAGCCAAGTCGTCTGGCCGGTCAGATTGAAAAATACGCCTGTATTTACATGTCTAAGGTCGCGGAGTTTGTGAACTATTCACCACGAACGTATTTTCGTCCCAAGAAGAAAATGCTTCCCCACGAATAGCTACGGTATAGATTTAGCAAATATCTCATACCCAGTGTTAGACCCACTGCCAAGATTGGTAGACAATGATTGAAAAAATACTTGTGTGCCTGATTGATCAAAAATCGGACCATAGGAGTGGCCATTACCTTGGGTTCCATTTGAGAGACCAGAAACCAAGCTAATGGCGCCGGTTGATAACGGTTTCACAAAGATTTGGCCATTAGTAAAGTCTCCTACTCCCGATATTAGATTAGTCGCATAAGACATGAATACAACCTTTGTTCCATCGGGTGAGAATTTGGGAGTCTCAGAAGTGCTATCAGAATCGTTGCCAACTTGGTCGCAGGATATACGGGAAATTGCACCACTTGATATGTTTTTTAAGAATATGTCCCCGAAGCCGCTGGAGCCTCCGGGTAAGTTAGTAGCTGTGGATTCAAAAACGACACTCGCTCCATCAGGCGAAATGTCAAATGAAAACACATGCCCACCAGTTGACTGCGCATTAGCGCTGGTTGTATTAATCCGAGTGATGGCGCCACTGGAGAGAGTCTTAATAAAAAGGTCTCTTCGTCCATTTGTATCTGCGGCGACTAAATTATTTGCACTCGATATAAAAAACACCTGAGTCCCATCAGAATAAAATCGAGCATCTTTATATGAAGTCCCGCCTAATGCTTGAGCACCTGCGGAGGTCGTAGAAACGCGAATGATTGTACCATCAACGATGGTTTTAACAAACGTATCAGATAAACCATTGGTGTCACTCGCAACCAAATTTGTAGCAGTGGAAGTAAAGACAACTTTGGTCCCATCAGGTGAAAAATGAGGAAACGTTGACCCCCCTCCAACTGATTGCGTGCCAGTCGAATCAGTAGAGATTCGAACAATAGCTTCTGTTGCTATTGTTTTAACGAAAATATCCGATAATCCATTGGTATCACCTGGCACGAGATTGGTCGCATCAGACTGAAAAACGATCTTACTTCCATCCGGAGAAAATTCGGCATTTTGTGAAGGCCCATTGGAATATTGAGACCCAGCATCTATTGATCTTATAAACATGCCTTCAAAAAAGTTATATTCAAAAATATCTGTAGCGGAATTTGTATCAAGAACGAACCAGTCTGAAGAATAAGATTCAAAAACAATTCTTTTCCCATCTGGGGTAATGACAGGATTTAATGAACTCCCATTTCCTGAAGTGATTTGGCAGATACTACTACATCTATAAGGAGTCAAAAAGTTGAGAGTCGTATCATTGCTTGAAAAATTTCCTGCATTATCAACTGCACGTATCTCTGCATAGTATTCTGTATTACTTAAGAGATTTAAACCACTCAGAGCTGAACCGGATGAAAGAGTTGTCCAAGGAATGGCAACGCCAGAATAATCACCATTTAATAGCTTTATCAGTTGAACTTCTACGTGATGGATTCCGTTGGCGTCCGTTGGTGCCGTCCAGGACATCGTGGGGGTTAGAGAGAGGCTATTTGGCATTACACCTGAAACGACACTCGTGGGAACAGTTGGGGCGGTGGTGTCCTTGGTCACACTTACACTTGATGAAGTGCTACTATTACCAGCAGTATCAGATATTATTGCCGTAAAAGAATGAGCAGAGGAAGAAAGTGCAACAACACTAACGGTTGATGTAAAACTCGTGCCATTGCAAGTCCCACCAACTTGAGAAGTGGCATTGGCGCCATTTATTTTAACTGTCACCAATTGAGAAGATTCTGAACATGTTCCTGAAACTGTAAAAGTCGTTGTATTTGTCGCGATATTTATGTAACTGCTTGACGCTGGGGACGTAATCGCAATTGAAGGCGCACTTGCGTCTCGAGTAACACTTATTGCAGCCGAAGTCCTAGGATTTCCTGCGGAGTCAGTGATGTAAGCCGTGAGACTTCTCACTCCTGATGCAATTGCCGTTGAATCAACAGTTGAAGAGAAATTTGTTCCATCACATAAACCACCTGTCGAAGCGATAGTACTTCCATCGACTTTAATACTAACCGTTCGACCATTTTCGCTACATGTACCGCTAATAGAATATGTAGCCGAATCATTACCGGAATTAATATAAGTAGCAGTGACTGGTGCTGTGATAGCAACAGACGGCAAGCTGACTTCGCGGGTAATACTTATGGCAGCAGAAGTGGCCAGATTCCCTGAAAGACTCGTAATTTTAGCGGTTAAGGAGTGAACTCCCGCCGATAGCAGAGTTGAATCAATAATTGCGCTAAAAGCGGCAGCAGAACATGTGGCCGTGGCCGCCTCAACAGAATCAATCAATACGGTAACAATTTGTGAATTTTCAGAACATCCACCACTGACCGTGAAGGTAGCAGAATCGTTTATTGAATTAATAAAACTATTATTGGCCGGGGAAGAAATGGCAATATTAGGATTCAGAATATCGCGAGTTACATTTACAACAGCGGATGTAGTTATAGTCCCATTTGAATCGCTGAGACTAGCAGTAAAAGTATGTGCCCCACTACTCAAAGATGTTGAGTCAATTAAGGTTGTAAATGAACCCGATGAGCATGTTGTTGTTGCGATATCTGTAGAATCGACTTGTACAATTACAGATTGATTATTCTCGGAACAAGTACCAGCGACTGCAAAAAATAATGAGTCATTTGCCGCATTGATGTAACTAGAATTTGAAGGTGTAGTGATGGCAATTGTAGGCGTGCCCCCTGATTGACCTCCGAGCGACACACCAGGAGCAAAGTTATCATCAACTACGCTTACAGGATTACATCCTGATAAAAAAATAGCTGCGATCAACAACGTAATCAACATTGTGATTGAAGATTTGGCTACCTTAAATTCCAAAAATGCAGTGTAGATTATTATAATTATTACCTCTATATAGTTCTTTTCGGACTTTAGCAAAAGTAGCTTTAGAACAAACCTCCTTGGTAGACGACTAATCATGTCTGGATTATTTTGAATGTATTATTTTTCAAATTGCGATTTAATAAAGATACTTAAGGTCACTTTTGAGGATTATGAAACAATATCTCTTCGCAAAAAAATTCCTAACTATTTGCCTCGGCTTTTGTATCCCCGCTTACGCGACAGAGGGAAAAAGTGTTACTTATAAAATCAAGCGAGGTGAAACCGTTGGCCATGTTCTTCAGGCACTAGGAAAATGTCCACTTTACGGGAAAAATGGGCAAATTAAACAAGTCATTCGCATGAATGCTGAAACGGTCCTTGAAAATGGGAATTTTGTCCTTACTTCTCAGGACATTACCCTTCAAAATGTAGAAGCTCAGGAAGAATGGACTATAACAAGTGATAAATCGTTGGTTTTTCTTGGATCCTTAAAAGAAATAGCAAAAGGCAAATGCAACGGTGATCACAAAAATGTTTCTGACGAAAGAAATGAAGTCATAAATATTAATACGCCTAAAAACGCCGAGCCAATGCCACCTGAAAAGAGTCAGCCTCCTAGCAGTGAACCAGTTCTAACAGAAAAGAAAAAAGTCTTCACAATCTATGCAGACCTGTTTGAATCATCCATTGACGCCGACGACATTCAAAATGATCAAAAAGCTGAATTGCGAAGTGGGTTAAGTTACGGTCTTGGATTAAGACTTGATAAAAGTTTCAATGAGAATTTGGGTGCATATTTTGGATATGAACTCGACCATATAAAATACGATCGTCCTAGCAATAGATCCTTGAAGGGAGGAACTCAAAATTTAAATGCCCTCTTTTTGGGAAGCATAATAAATGTCTCTTCATTCAAATTAGCTCTTGAAATGTCGGCATCTGAAAGATCATTGCTTCGTGCCCTTTCCTTAACAGCGATTGAATTGGAAAAAATCCCAGTTCTCGAATTTGCCATGATTCCAGATCTCGAAGTATTTCAATCTGAATATGGAAATATTAGAATACAGGGTAGGGCCGGTTTTTCTCCTAATGCAACCTCCTCACATTCTAACGCTGAAGCGGGTCTCAACTCCTATGGTGGGAAAATATATCTTTGCAGCAGAGTAAGAGAAGCGAATATAAGCGCCGGTATTTTTGGAAAATATTATATACTTAAGAATACTGAGATTGAACAATCCACCCTAGAAAAGGGTTTAGAATTCAGATCTCTATTTGAATTCTAGTAAATGAATAAAAGCCTAGAAATCTATTTCGAAGTGGTTCTCTAACGGAGAATTGGAAAGCTCTGGGTTCACACGAACCTCGACATTCAAGCCTAGAGTGAGAAATATTAAATTCTCCAGACTGGCCTGACGATAAATGGTGAAAAATCTCTGCGTCTCCTCGCTGACATCCTTTAGAAAATGATAGAGATGATTTTCAGGCGTAAAAGAGACTATTAATTTTTGATTAACCTCTTGGACATGAATCACAAAATCGGCCTGAAAAAACTTCTGCTCCTGCGATAAAGCAATTAATAACTCCTTCACTCCTTTGAACTTTTTCCACTCATCAACAAATCTCTCCCAATACAGCGAATCCTGCCCGAACTGGACGAGTTTCCTGATGTCGGAAACAGAACTCAGCCCCTGCCGAATGTAAAAATTCATGAGGTCTACAACGAGCTGAAAGTTAATGGTGTTATCAAAGTCTAAAAAAAACTCAGGCTCTAGACCAATGCTTGAGACAAATTCCTGATACTGGTCTCCATCGATTTTTTTTTCAAGATAATTCAGAAAAGGATAAACCTCCCGAACTTTTTGGGCGCGATTTTGTCGGTAACGTTTGGGAAGTTTGAAGCCCAGAGAGACACTATCATCATTAAGTTTAACTCTTGAATGACGATCGATGACCCCTCTTTCAATCGCCTCTGGTGGAATCGCGGTATACCTTGAAAAAAGAAACCACTGGGGAGCATTGGGGATAAGTAGATTGTGTTCCATTTTTGAGAGCGCACTTTGTGAACACCCTATGGCATTGGCAACATCTGACTGGTTGAACTTTTTAAATTTTCTGGCCGCTTTCATCAAGGGGCCAATGGCAAGATGTGGTTCATTCATATCAACTATTCCATCGGTTATAGGCCTCCTCTATTGTTGCTACATCTGGAATATTCTGTAAATGAGATGCAATCTGGACCAGATCACTACTTGTTTTTGCGCCTACTAAACAGCTAGATACGCCGTAAAAATGTAGATTGAAATGCAAACAATATTGGGTGAGTGAAATATTATAATCACTTAATATGTTCGCCAGATGTTTGACCTTTTCAATTTTTAACACTACTTCTTTTTTATTCCACCATGGCGCCCAGGATCTGGCATCACTGGCATTGTACTTTCGACCTTCAGTGACTCGGCCGGAAAGAATTCCTTTATCTAGTGTGCCCCAACTCATGGAGAAATATTTTTTCCATTCGCCTTCCAGATCATCAAAAGCCTTAGTGTTGAGAACATTAAGTTCTGACTGCAAGCAAGCAATCGGCGCAATCTCTTTTGCCTTGTTGAGGTCTTCGAGATTGGTATTACAAAGACCGATATGCGTAATGACGGATTTCTCCTGATATTTACGGAGCACTTCCAGTGGCCGTCTGATATCCACATTTTTATCAGGCCAGTGAATCATATAGACGTCGATAAATTCCCGCTTAAGTCGCTTTAGACTCTCCAGGAACATTCGCTCAATCACTTTTGGGTCATTAGTCATATTCACGCGCCGGCTCGAATGCCAATCCACCCCGCCTTTGCTGACGATGATCGCTTCTTTGGGTAGATACTTCCCGAGGCGCTCCTCAGAGAGGCCGAAACCGTAGATAGGGGCCGTATCAAAGAGGTTGATGCCCATGTCCCAGGCCTCGCTCAGGAGATTCTTGGCCTCGGTTTCACTCATATCACCAAACCCATAGCCTCCACCCTCACCACTTATGGCCGCACCACCAAAACCAATGGCGGAAACAGACTTGCCCAGTAGCGTATTTTCTCTATAAATCATGGACTAAAAGTTCCCTTTATCGCTATATTGCTGAAATGCATCTTATCACAATGGCCCACTTGGGAGAAGCCCAGGGTGTCATCGATTTATTCAATCTAAAACGAATCACGCCACAAGTCTTTGAGGGCGACCAACTCGTCTGTTTAATCACAGGTGAAGGCCCTTTTGAAGCGGCAACTTTAACGGCTTCTCAACTAGGTCAAAAAAAATTTAACTCCGTGATCAATCTGGGTATCGCAGGATCTCTGTCTTCGGAGCTGGCCATCGGATCCATTCATGCCGTGAGATCCGTCTATCTAGTCATTGATGGCAAACCACAATTTAAATCTTTTAAAAGTTTTGAGACAGGTCTTGATTGTGTCACGAGCTTCGAGAGAATTCTGCATAAGGAAAAAGCCGTGCCCTTAAGTGGCATTGGAAGTCTGGTGGATCGTGAGGCCTGGGGTGTCGCCACTGCCGCCAAGAGTGCGGGAATACCCTTTCAATCTTATAAACTCATTTCTGATGAAGCAGGGACTTTGGGCGCTTGTGAAGTTGCAAGGGATAAATCCGAAGAATGGTCCCAAATGCTTGCCCTGCATTTAAGATCCATTCTGGTTCAAGAAGAAAAAGATACCCCCATTTTTGAGCTGGCCGGATTCCATC